>LRTP01001161.1 GCA_001550305.1 Streptomyces diastatochromogenes | reverse complement strand
GGGCACGTCCAGCGGGGCGCTCTCGCGCCAGACGAGTTCGACCCGCACCTCGCCCGCGACCCGCTCCTTCAGCCCGGCCGGCGTGTCGCAGGCGATGACGCGGCCCCGGTCGAGGACGGCGACCCGGTCGAGGACGGTCTCGGCCTCGATGACGTTGTGGGTGACCAGCAGCACGGTGGCGCCGTGCTCCGCCCGACGCCGGTCGACGGCGGACCACACGGCCCGCCGGGCCACGGGGTCCATGCCGGTGGTCGGCTCGTCGAGGACGAGCAGCGGCCGCCGCCCGACCAGCGCGGCGGCGAAGCAGGCCAGCCGCCGCTGTCCGCCGGACAGCTTCTTCAGGGGGCGGGAGGCGATCGGGGTGAGGCCCAGCTCGTCGAGCACGGCGTCCCGCTCGGCCCGCGCCTCGCGCAGTTCGAGCCCGCGCAGCCGCCCGGTCGTCTCGGCGGCCAGCGACACGGTCAGCTCGTCGAGGGCGGTGGACTCCTGTCCGAGGTAGGCGAGGATGCGCGCCGCCCGCTCGGGGTGACGCACGATGTCGTGTCCGAGGATCTCGACACTGCCGCTGTCGGGGCGCATCAGCCCGGTCAGCTGGCGTACGAGGGTGGACTTCCCGGCGCCGTTCGGCCCGAGCAGGCCGAAGATCTCGCCACGCCGGATGTCCAGCCGTACTCCGTCGGTGGCCCGCACCTCGGGCGTACCGGGGCTGCCACGGCGTCCGCGGACCGCCGGGTAGGTCTTGGTCAGCGCGCGCACCGAGCACACGACATCGCCCCTGTGCCCGTTCCGGACTGCCTGTGCCGTGCGCGTACTCACGAAGGACGAGCCTACGGGGTCCGATGCCCCGTTATGCGCCCGGGGCCCTCGCCTCAGCCGGTCCACGAGCCGTCCTGGACCGGGTCTCAAAGGTCTGGCGCGCCGAAAGAGCGCCCCCACCCACCCGCACCCGAGCAGCACACCCGGGGTTCGGCGGCTCCCCCGGCTCACTCCCCGGCAGGGGCATGCTCCGCCGCCGTACGCACATCGATCTCCCGCCAGAACCCCGCCCTGATCGCGTACCGGTCGTGCTCGTCGATCTGGTCGTCCTTGTGGGCGAGCAGCCCGAAGCGCGCGGCGTAACGCAGCAGCTCGCCGTCCACGCGATGCGGTACCCGCGGGTACATCGTGGACAGCTTCTGCAGGTGGCTCGGGTCGGTGAGCCGCTCCATCCAGCGGCGCGCGAAGACCTGCCCCACCTCGTACGGATCGCCGCCGACCGTGGTGATGTCCTCCTCGCGGTCGGCCCAGCGCTGCTCGGCGGAGGTGAGCTGGGCGAGCGTGGGCAGCGCGGCGGCCTCCGTGGACTCCGTGGCGCCCCCGGGGCGTTCGATCCACCCCTTGTCGGACGACCAGCGCAGCGTCGCGCTCGCGGGGTGCTGGGGGGCCTGGACGCCCGGTGCGCGCAGTGCGGCGAGGTCCTTCGGCGTGGGCACGCCCTTGGGGGCGGGAACGCGCTCCTCGGCCCCGTTCTGCGACTCGGCGACGGGGCTGTGCTCCGCGGCCTCGGAGGGCCGCTCGGCCGTACCGGTGAGCGAGGAGTCGGGCAGCGGCGCGGAAAGGATCGCGGCGATCTCGGGGCGCGGCACGGGCTGCGGCGCGCAGATCCCGCCGAGGTCCTTGGCCCGTACGGCCTTGGTGATCCACGCCCGGTCCAGCACCCGGCGCTCGTCGGCCTCGGCGACCAGGTCCTCGGACTGGTTGTAGTCGCCGTCCGCGGCCTGCACGGCCCACAGGTGTACGGCAACGCCGTGCTCCTTGGCGGCCATCATGCCCGGCAGCAGGTCCCCGTCGCCGGTCACCAGGACCACGTCGGAGCAGGCGCGGTTGCGGGCCAGCTCGGTCAGCTCGGCGTGCATGGCGGCGTCGACGCCCTTCTGCGCCCACCGCCCGTCGCTGCGGGTCAGGGCGCCGAGGCGCACCGTGACGCGTGGCATCACGCGCAGCCGGCGGTGCTCCGGTTGCGGTACGCGGTCGGGGGCGCCGTCGAACCAGTAGATGCGCAGCAGGGGCCGCTCCGTGTCGGACTCGGCGCGCTCGCGCAGGCCCTGGATGAGGGCGGCGTGGTCGACGGTGATCCGGGATCGCGAAGGCTCCCCGGCGAGGAGACTGGCAGCAGCCCCGAGCAGATACCCGGCGTCCACCAGGACGATGCAGCGGTCCACGCGGTCCACCCTCTTTCCGGTTCCGGGAGGTTTGCTTCGGGCTTCCTTCGAGTCTGCCCGACGGCGCGGAGGTTAACGGCCCGAACTCGATCTTCGGCGTGGCGAATCGGGGGATAACGCTCCGACAGGGCTTATTACGCACGGTAATTCTCCGAAATGCACTGCTTGTCAGGCTATGTGAATGTGAATCTGGATCCGGCCCTGACCCCTAGGGCCCCACAGGAGGCAATCACCATGGCCAAGAACAAGAACCGCAAGCAGGGCGGCCAGCAGGACCGCTCCTCGCAGGCCGAGCGTGCGCAGGAGCAGGCGCAGCGGTCCTCGACGGAGGCTCACACGCCGATGTCGCAGGCCCAGGGCAGCCCCGCGGACGTCGCCCGCAAGCACCAGAAGCGCTTCGGCCACAACTGAGGCCATGCGTAAGGGCTGTTGAAGCCCAGGCACACACCGAGGGGCGCACCCGGAAACGGATGCGCCCCTCGCGTACCTCATCTGATCCTGTCGGCCGATCCCGTCAGCCCGCGAGGCAGGACGGGCCCAGCAGCACCTTCAAGTCGCCGAACAGCGCCGGATCCGGCTTCACCCGGTGCCGGTCGAGCCGCAGCACGGTGGTCTTGCGCGGGCCCTGGAGCCTGATGCGCACCTCGCTCTCGCCCTTGTGGTGGCTGAGGATCTCGCCGAGGCGGCTCACCATCGGCGGGGTGACCTTCAGCGCCGGGATCGTGAGGATCACGGGCGCGTTGGTGCCCGCGTTCGACAGGTCGGGGACCTGAAGCTCCATCGCGACCAGCCGCGGCACGTCCTCGCGCTTGTCGAGGCGACCCTTGACGAAGACGACCGCGTCCTCGACGAGTTGGGTCGACACCAGCTGGTACGTCGCCGGGAAGAACATGCACTCGATGGAACCGGCCAGGTCCTCCACCGTGGCGATCGCCCAGGCGTTGCCCTGCTTGGTCATCTTGCGCTGGAGGCCCGAGATGATGCCGCCGATGGTGACGACCGCGCCGTCCGCGTGCTCACCTCCGGTGAGCTGGGAGATGCCCGCGTCGGCCTTGTCGGACAGCACGTGCTCCAGGCCGAAGAGCGGGTGGTCGGAGACGTACAGACCGAGCATCTCCCGCTCCTGGGCGAGCAGATAGGCCTTGTCCCACTCGTCGGTGGTGAACTCGACGTCGAGTCCGAAGCCGGGCTCGCTGGTGTCCTCGTCGCCCATGCCGCCGAAGAGGTCGAACTGGCCCTCGGCCTCCTTGCGCTTGACCTGCACCACGTTGTCGATCATCGGCTCGAACTGCGCGGTGAGGCCCTTGCGGGTGTGCCCCATGGTGTCGAACGCGCCCGCCTTGATCAGCGATTCCGTGGTGCGCTTGTTGCAGGCGACGGCCTCGACCTTGTCGAGGTAGTCCGGGAAGGAGGCGTACTTCCCCTTGGCCTTGCGGCTCTTGATGATCGACTCGACGACGTTCGTGCCGACGTTGCGGACGGCGGAGAGGCCGAAGAGGATCACGTCGTCGCCCTGGGCGGCGAAGTTCTGCTCCGACTCGTTGACGTTGGGCGGCAGCACCTTGATGCCCATGCGCCGGCACTCGTTCAGATAGATCGCGGACTTGTCCTTGTCGTCCTTGACCGAGGTGAGCAGGCCCGCCATGTACTCGGCGGGGTAGTTCGCCTTCAGGTAGGCGGTCCAGTACGAGACCAGTCCGTACGCGGCCGAGTGGGCCTTGTTGAAGGCGTAGCCGGCGAAGGGCACCAGCACGTCCCACAGGGCCTGGATCGCCTCGGCGCTGTAGCCCTTCTTCTGGGCACCCTCCTGGAAGAGGACGAAGTTCTTCGCCAGCTCGTCGGGCTTCTTCTTGCCCATCACGCGGCGCAGGATGTCGGCCTCACCGAGCGAGTACCCGGCGATGATCTGGGCGGCCTTCTGCACCTGCTCCTGGTACACGATCAGGCCGTAGGTGACCGCCAGGACCTCCTGGAGGGGCTCCTCCAGCTCCTTGTGGATCGGCGTGATCTCCTGCAGGCCGTTCTTGCGGAGCGCGTAGTTCGTGTGGGAGTCCATGCCCATCGGGCCGGGACGGTAGAGCGCCGAGACGGCGGAGATGTCTTCGAAGTTGTCGGGCTTCATCAGGCGCAGCAGCGAGCGCATGGGGCCGCCGTCGAACTGGAAGACTCCGAGGGTCTCGCCGCGCTGGAGCAGTTCGAAGGTCTTCGGATCGTCGAGCGGGAGGGCCAGCAGGTCGAGGTCGACGCCCTTGTTGGACTTCACCATCTTGACGGCGTCGTCCATGATCGTCAGGTTGCGCAGGCCGAGGAAGTCCATCTTCAGCAGGCCGAGCGACTCGCACTGCGGGTAGTCCCACTGTGTGATGGTCACCCCGTCGGTGTGCCGCACCCAGACCGGGGCGTGGTCGACGATGGGCTCGCTGGACATGATCACGCCGGCGGCGTGCACGCCCATCTGCCGGACCAGGCCCTCGACGCCCTTGGCGGTGTCGATGACCTTCTTCACGTCCGGCTCGTTCTCGTACATCGCGCGGATCTCGCCGGCCTCGCTGTAGCGCGGGTGCGAGGAGTCGGTGATGCCGCTGAGGTCGATGCCCTTGCCGAGGACGTCGGCGGGCATCGCCTTGGTGAGGCGGTCGCCCATGGCGTACGGGTAGCCCAGGACGCGCGCGGAGTCCTTGATGGCGTTCTTCGCCTTGATCTTTCCGTAGGTGCCGATCATGGCGACCTTGTCGGCGCCGTATTTCTCGGTCACGTACCTGATCACCTCGACGCGCCTGCGCTCGTCGAAGTCGATGTCGACGTCGGGCATGGAGACGCGCTCGGGGTTCAGGAACCGCTCGAAGATCAGACCGTGCGGGATCGGGTCGAGGTCGGTGATGCCCATGGCGTACGCGACGATCGAACCGGCCGCCGAGCCACGTCCCGGGCCCACGGCGATGCCCTGCTTCTTGGCCCACATGATGAAGTCGGCGACGACGAGGAAGTACCCCGGGAACCCCATCTGGATGATGACGTCCATCTCGTACTCGGCCTGCTTTTGGCGGTCCTCGGGGACGCCGCCGGGGAAGCGGCGCTCCATGCCGAGGCGCACCTCCTCCTGGAACCAGGTGACCTCGGTGTAGCCCTCGGGGATGTCGAACTTCGGCATGAGGTTCTTCGCCTCGAACATGCCGGCGGTGTCGATCTGCTCGGCCACCAGGAGGGTGTTGGCGCAGCCCTGCTGCCAGGCGTCCGAGGAGTCGACGGCGTACATCTCGTCCGTGGACTTCAGGTAGTAGCCGGTGCCGTCGAAACGGAAGCGGTCCGGGTCGGAGAGGTTCTTGCCGGTCTGGATGCACAGCAGGGCGTCGTGCGCGGTCGCCTCGTGCGCGTACGTGTAGTGCGAGTCGTTCGTCACCAGGGGCGGGATGCCGAGCTTCTTGCCGATCTCCAGGAGTCCGTCACGGACCCGGCGCTCGATCTCGATGCCGTGGTCCATCAGCTCCAGGAAGTAGCGGTCCTTGCCGAAGATGTCCTGGTACTCGGCGGCCGACTTCAGTGCCTCGTCGTACTGGCCGAGGCGCAGGCGGGTCTGGAGCTCGCCGGAGGGGCAGCCGGTGGAGGCGATGAGCCCCTCGGACCACTGGGAGATGGTCTCCTTGTCCATCCGGGGCCACTTCTGGAGCCAGCCCTCGGCGTACGCGTCCGAGGAGAGCTTGAAGAGGTTGTGCAGGCCGGTCCGGTTCGCCGCCCAGATCGTCTTGTGCGTGTAACCACCCGAACCGGACACGTCGTCGCGCTTCTGGTGCGGCTGGCCCCACTGGATCTTGCGCTTGTTGCGCCGGGACTCCGGGGCGACGTACGCCTCGATGCCGATGATCGGTGTGACGCCCGCCTTCTTCGCCGTGTGGAAGAAGTCGTAGGCCCCGTGAAGGTTGCCATGGTCACTCATGGCGATGTGCGTCATGCCCATCTCATTGCAGGCGTCGAACATGTCCTTGAGCCGCGCGGCACCGTCCAGCAGCGAGTACTGGGTGTGGACGTGCAGGTGCGTGAACGGCGGCTTTGACACGGCTTCGGCCTCCAAGGAGAACAATCGTCGACAGGCTGCGGACAGTCTGGGGGGACAGCGTCGAAGTCTATGACGCGCCACTGACACTGGAGACGAAACACTGGGCGCGAAGCGCCTCAATGAGGGGCGGTGGTCGGGTGACGGGCGGGCCGATCACCCGTACCTTCATCCGGGGCGCGGGGCACGCGCGCGTACCGTTCGTCCCCGGCGCGCGGGCACTCCCGCGTACCGTCGTCCGTTGGGACAGGACGGAAGCAACCGTCCCGGCGGACGGACACGTCCTTCCCCCATGTCAAGCACCACCTGCACCAGGAGGCACCCAGCGATGTCGGTCCCGCAGCTCAGCGCCGAGCAACGCGGCGAGCAGATCCTCGCCGTCTTCGACACCGCCTTCGGCGAGCTCCTGGCCGCCGACCCGGCCGCGTTCCGCGTCAAGTTCCGCAAGATGGCGGCCTCCGCCTTCGCGTTCTACCGGGGCACGGCGGGCCTCTTCTACCACGACCTCACCGCGGAGATCGGGTTCGGGCCCAGGCGCGGCGGACCGTACCTGGACGAGCGCACCTCCCGCGTGTGGATCCACGGCGACCTGCACGCCGAGAACTTCGGCACGTACATGGACGCCAACGGCCGCCTGATCTTCAACGTGAACGACTTCGACGAGGCGTACGTCGGCCCCTTCACCTGGGACCTCAAGCGATTCGCCGCCTCCGTGGCCCTCATCGGGTACGCGAAGGCGCTCAGTGACGACCAGATCACCGAGCTGGTCACGGTGTACGCGGCGGCCTACCGCGAGCGCATCCACGCCCTGGCCACCGGCGCCAAGAGCGACGAGGTGCCGCCCTTCACCCTGGACACGGCCGAGGGCCCGCTGCTGGACGCGCTGCGTGACGCCCGCTCGCTGACCCGCTTCGGGCTGCTCGACTCGATGACCGAGATCCGCGACTTCGAGCGCCGCTTCGCGCCCGGCGGCGGCTCCATCGAGCTCGACGCGGCCACCCGCTACAAGGTGCTCGCGGCCTTCGACGGCTACCTGGAGACGCTCCCCGAGTCCTCCCTGGCCCGCCCGGACTCCTACCGGGTGAAGGACGTCGTCGGCCGCCGCGGCATCGGCATCGGCTCCGCCGGGCTGCCCTCGTACAACATCCTTCTGGAGGGCAACAGCGACGCCCTGGAGAACGATGTCGTGATCTACATCAAGCAGGCCCAGACCCCGGCCGTCTCCCGGCACATCACGGACTCCTCGATCCGCGAGTACTTCCAGCACGAGGGCCACCGCACGGTGATCTCCCAGCGCGCCCTGCAGGCGCACGCCGACCCGTGGCTGGGCTGGACCGAGCTGGACGGCGCCGGCCAGCTGGTCGCCGAGGTCTCGCCGTACGCGGTGGACCTGGACTGGGGCGACATCGACGACCCGGAGGAGATCGCCTCGGTCGTCGCCGACCTCGGCCGGGCCACGGCCACCATGCACGCCGCGGCCGACGACGAGAGCGGCCACTCGGAGCTGGTCCCGTTCTCCACCGAGCGGGCCATCGACGCGGCGATCGCCGCCGACGAGGACGGCTTCTCGGGCCTCCTCGTGGACTTCGCGCACAGCTACGGCGCACGCGCGCGTGCCGACCACCAGATCTTCGTCGACCTGTTCCGCAACGGCCGGATCCCGGGCCTGTAGGGACCCCGGACGACGGACCCACAACGCTCCCGTAACACATAGGAACCCTTTAGGGGGCCCTTACGGGAGCACGTGGGACACTCGGCTCCGCCATGGACATACCCGGGACCCAGCTCAGAGCCGTGCGCGCGGCTCTGTTCACGGCTGTCGTCGTGACGCTCTCCACCGCGTCGCACGTACTGCTGTCCCGGGTCCCGCTGCCGCTGGGCACCGTGGCGGCGATCGCCGCGGCCGTCTTCGTCATCGCGTACGCGCTGGCGGGCCGCGAGCGCGGCTTCGGCCGGATCGCCGCCCTGCTCATTCCGCTGGAGCTGACCGCCGACACCGTGTTCACCACGGGCCAGCACGTCTGTTACGGCAGGGCGGGCGGCCCCGTCGCGGGCCCGCTGCGCTCGGTCGGCTTCGACGTGCTGTGCGGCGGCAGCGTGGGCACCCCGCTGGCCCAC
>LRTP01001160.1 GCA_001550305.1 Streptomyces diastatochromogenes | reverse complement strand
CTGCCGGCCCGCGCCGCCACGGACGCCCCCGCCTTCCTGCACGGCGTCGCCTCCGGCGACCCGCTCCCGGACGGCATCCTGCTGTGGACCCGGGTGACGCCCACCTCCGCGGCGATACCCGGCTCCGGCCTCGGCCCCGACACCGAAGTCAGCTGGACCGTCGCCAAGGACAAGGCGTTCACCACGATCGTCTCCAAGGGCTCCCTCACCGCGACGGCCGCCTCCGACCACACCGTGAAGGCGGACATCCGCGGCCTGGAACCGGCCACGGACTACTGGTTCCGCTTCTCCGCGGGCGGCACCGACTCGCCCGTCGCCCGCACCCGCACCGCCCCGGCCGCCAACGCCGCCGTGGCGGGCCTGCGCTTCGGCGTCGTCACCTGCGCCAACTGGGAGGCGGGCTACTTCTCGTCGTACCGCCATCTCGCGGCCCGGGGCGACCTGGACGCCTGGCTGCATCTCGGGGACTACATCTACGAGTACAAGTCCGGCGAGTACGCGGCGCGCGGCACGGTCGTGCGGCCGCACTCCCCCGCGAACGAGATCATCACCCTCGCCGACTACCGCACCCGGCACGGCAAGTACAAGACCGACCCGGACCTCCAGGCCCTGCACCACAAGGCGCCGGTCGTGGCGATCTGGGACGACCACGAGTTCGCCGACAACGCCTGGTCCGGCGGCGCGGTCAACCACACCGAGGGCGCCGAGGGCACCTGGACGGCACGTCAGGCCGCCGCGAAGCAGGCCTACTTCGAGTGGATGCCGGTACGCCCGGCGATCGAGGGCACCACCTACCGCCGGCTGCGCTTCGGCAAGCTCGCCGACCTCTCCCTGCTCGACCTGCGGTCCTTCCGGTCCCAGCAGGCGTCCACGGCCAGCGGCACGGTCGACGACCCGAACCGTACGATCACGGGCCGGGCCCAACTCGACTGGCTGAAGGCCGGACTGAAGGCGTCCGACACCACCTGGCGGCTGGTCGGCAACTCGGTGATGATCGCGCCGTTCGTCATCGGCTCGCTCACCGCCGACCTGCTCAAGCCGCTCGCCAAGCTGCTGGACCTGCCGCAGGACGGCATCGGTGTCAACACCGACCAGTGGGACGGCTACACCGACGACCGCCGTGAACTCCTCGCCCATCTGCGCTCGAACGCGATCGGCAACACGGTGTTCCTCACCGGCGACATCCACATGTCCTGGGCCAACGACGTACCGGTGGACGCCGGGACGTACCCGCTGTCCGCTTCGGCCGCCACCGAGTTCGTGATCACCTCGGTGACCTCCGACAACCTCGACGACATCGTGAAGGTCCCCGAGGGCACGGTCTCCGCGATCGCCGCGCCGCTCATCCAGATCGCCAACCGGCACGTCCACTGGGTCGACACCGACCGCCACGGCTACGGCGTCCTGGACATCACCGCCGACCGCGCGCAGATGGACTACTACGTCCTGTCCGACCGCACGAACGCCAACGCGACCTCGTCCTGGGCTCGTTCGTACCGCACGCGCACCGGCACCCAGAAGGTCGAGCGCACCTACGACCCGGTGTAGAAAACAATTCCGGGCGTGGAGAAGATCTTGATAGCGTCGGGCGCATTGTCGGATCGTCACATTGACGGCCCGTCAGTTTCATTACGATTGGAGTCACATGGCCACCCCCCAAAGTGTCCTGACGAAGACCGCAGTGCTCGGCGCCGCCCTGGCCCTCGCCGGACTCACCGCCACCTCCGCCGAGGCGCAGGAGGCCACGGCGGCAGCGGCACCGGCGTTCGTCAACCTGACCACGGCGGAAAGCTCTCCCATATACGCCCAGCCCACCTCCTCGTCGACGAGGTACCGCACGGAGCCGCGCGGCACGACCCTGCGGATCCAGTGCTCGACCACCAAGACCCCCTCGGGGGAGCGGTGGTTCAGGATCTACGACTCCCAGCCGACGTCCTGGGTGTGGTCCGGTCACTTCCCGTCGCAGGTGCACCCGCCCAAGGAGTGCTTCCCGGGCTAGGTTCTCCGACGCTCCCCAACGCCGGTGGTCGCAGTTGACCGAAGGTGAACAGACGGGCCCGGGTCCATCCAACAGATGACCCGGGCCCGTCTGTTGGAAGCCCGTCGCCCCGGTGCGGCGGAGCGCTACAGCGAGTCGAGGAAGCCGAGCGCCACCCGCCAGGTGGCCTCGGCGGCCTCCTCGTCGTAGTCGGGCAGGTCGGGGTCGGTGTAAAGATGCCCGGCACCCGCGTACCGGTAGATCTCCACGTCCGCACCCGCCCGCTGCATCTGCAGGTACCAAGCACTCAGCCAGTCGTCCGTCTCGAACGGGTCCGGCTCCGCGACGTGCAGCTGGACCGGCAGCTCGTCCACCGACGCGCTCTCGGCGATGTCCGACGTGCCGTGCAGGAGCAGCAGCCCAAGGGCCTTCTCGTCGCCGAGCGCCAGGGTCTGCGCGATGGAGGCGCCGAGCGAGAACCCCGCGTACACCAGGCCGCGCTCGGAGTAGGGAGCGGCGGCCAGGACGGCGCGTCTGAGCAGCTCCTCCTTGCCGATCCCGTCGTTGAAGGCCATGCCCTCCTCCACGGTCTCGAAGGTGCGGCCCTCGAAGAGGTCCGGCGTCCACACCTCGTGCCCCGCGGCACGCAGCCGGTCGGCCGCCGCGCGCACCGCGGGCCGGAGCCCGTAGGTCGAGTGAAAGAGCATGATGTTCATGTGCCCCATGGTGCCAGCCAGGACTGACAGCCCCGGATCGAGGCCCAGGGACCAGGGCGACATGTTCAGGGCCGCCCCGAGCCGGTTACGGTCTCAGGCATGGAGAACGTACTGCGTCCCCTGATCGTCGTCGGTGGCTCGGTCGTGCTCACGCTGCTCATCGGATGGGCCGTGGACCGCGTCCTGCGCAAGGCCGACGCCCGACACCAAGAGACCTCCCTGTGGGGCCTGCTGCGCCGCGCACGGGTCCCCTTCCAGCTCGTGCTGTTCGCCGCCCTGCTACGCGGCTCGTACGACCAGGCGAAGTTGCTCGTGGAACACCGGGTCGGCGTCGGCCGCACCCTGACCCTGATCCTCATCGGGTCCGCCGCGTGGCTCGTGATCCGCATCGCGACGGCGATCGTCGAGACCTCCTACACCCGCTATGCGAACGCCCACCGCGACCCGGCGCGGGTCCGCCGGGTGCGCACGCAAGTGACGCTGATCCAACGGGTGGTGTCCGCGATCGTCGCCGTGGTGGCCGTCGCCTCGATGCTGCTCACCTTCCCCGCGATGCGCGCGGCAGGTGCCTCGCTGCTGGCCTCGGCCGGCATCCTCGGCATCGTCGCCGGTGTCGCCGCCCAGTCCACGCTGGCGAATCTCTTCGCCGGGCTGCAGATCGCCTTCGGCGACATGGTGCGCCTCGGTGACACGGTCGTGGTGGACGGCGAGTGGGGCACCGTCGAGGAGATCACACTGACGTTCCTGACGGTACGCACGTGGGACGAGCGCCGGATCACGATGCCGGTCTCGTACTTCACTTCCAAGCCCTTCGAGAACTGGTCCCGCGGCACTCCCCAGATGACCGGCATCGTCTTCTTCCACGTCGATCACTCGGCACCCGTCGAGGCGATGCGCGAGCAGCTCCGCGACATCCTGCGCGAGTGCCCGGCCTGGGACGGCCGCGACTACGGCCTCGCCGTCACCGACTCCACCCCCAACACCATGCAGGTGCGCGCCCTGGTGACCGCGAAGGACGCGGACGACATCTGGACGGTACGGGTCACGGTGCGCGAGCGCATGATCCGCTGGCTCACCGACGTACACCCCTACGCCCTCCCCCGCGTCAACACGGCCGAGGCGATCCTGCCCGCGGGCTGGCCCAACGGCCGCCCCCACCGCCCGGACCACGACGACACCGACGGCGCGATAACCGCCCCCACGACCCCCCACACCCCCGA
>LRTP01001159.1 GCA_001550305.1 Streptomyces diastatochromogenes | reverse complement strand
CCCCCCACGCACAGGCCCAGGCCGAGGCTGACCACCCCGGGGCCCCACACCGCCCGCACCCTCCGCACTACCGACACCGCCCACACCCACCGCACTGCCCGCACCCACCGCACCGCCGACACCGCCCGCACCCACCGCACTGCCCGAACCCTCCGCACCGCCGGCAGGCCGCAGGCCGCAGGCCGCAGGCCGCGCAGAGTATCCGTACGCCTCTCCCCCGCAGCCGCCGACGGCGAATCACCCCACAAGCGACCGTCACTTGTCAGCGGGGTGGAAACGGGCGGTGCGCGGGCGGGAGAACCCCCTCAACGCAAACTACGTACGTCCAGGTGCCGCAGCACCCTGTCCACGATCTCCGGATCCGCCCCCGGCTCACTCCGCGCCGACAACACCTCATGCCGCGCAGCGCTCAACATCTCCCCCTGAATCCGCCGCAACCGCTTCACCCGTCGAGCCCGCTGCTCATGCGCCTCCCTCCGCTCCTCGTCCCCCAGATCCGGACTGATCCGCGTCCCGATGTCGAAGGCCCGCCGAATCAACTGCTCGGACAACTCCTCCGGCAGCTCCTCCACCTCCTCGATCTCCTTGAGCCTCCGCTTCGCCGCCTTCGCCGCCCGAACCGCCAGCTCCTTCTCGAACGCCTTCTCGACATCCTCGTCGGCCCGCACCCCGAGCCTGCGCACCAGCCACGGCAGCGTGAGCCCCTGGAGCACCAGCGTCGCCATGATCACCCCGAACGCGATGAAGATGATCTCGTCCCGGTCGGGAAACGGCGACCCGTCGTCCATCTTCAGCGGAATGGCCAGCGCGAGGGCCACGGACGCGACCCCCCGCATCCCCGACCACCACATGATCACGGTCTCCCGCCACGAGGTCGGAATCTCCTCGTCGTAGTCCCGTTTCGCGTGCAGCCGTTTCGTCAGCCACGTCGCCGGCATCAGATACGCCAGCCGTACGGACACCACGACGGCGACGACCGCGGCGGCCCAGCCCAGCATCTCGCCCCACCGCCCCGACGCCGTCCTGATCGCGTTGTGCAGCTCGAGCCCGATCAGCCCGAACGCGACCCCGGTGACCAGCGTGTCCACCACGTCCCAGAACGTGTACCCGGCGAGCCGCGTCATGACGTCGTCGGCATCGGTGGCGTACTCCGCGAGGAACAGCGCGGTGGTGAGCACGGCGAGCACCCCCGACCCGTGCAGCTCCTCCGCCAGGACGTACGACGCGAAGGGCACCAGCAGCGTCATCCCGATCTGCAGCGTGGCGTCACCGAGCAGCGACATCAGCTTGTTCGCCGCCCATCCCAGCGCCAGCCCGATGGCGACCGCGACCACGGCGGACAGCACGAGATCGAGCCCGGCCCGCCACGGCGAGAAGGTGCCGCTCACGGCGGCGGCGATCGCGACGTGGTAGAGCACGATGGCCGTCACGTCGTTGAAGAGCCCCTCGCCCTCCAGGATCGACACCAGTCGGCGGGGCAGCCCGAGTTGCCCCGCGACAGCCGTCGCGGCGACCGGGTCGGGCGGCGCCACCAGCGCGCCCAGGGCGACGGCTGCGGCGATCGGCAGCCCCGGCACGATGGCGCCGGCGACGAAGGCCACGGCCGCCGTGGTGACGAACACCAGGGCCACGGCGAGCAGGAAGATCGGCCGCTTGTTGGCGGTGAACTGTCTCCACGAGGTGCGTCGCACCGAGGCGTACAGCAGTGGGGGCAGCAGCAGGGGCAGGATCAGGTCCGGCGGGACGTCCACGTTGGGCACGAAGTCCAGCACGGCCAGCACCATCCCGAGGAGCGTCATCAGGACGGGCGCCGGGAGCCCGAACCGGTCCCCCACCGGGACGCTCACCACGGCCCCGAGCATCAGCACGAACAACAGGGCCAACTGATCCACGGTCAGCGCTCCGGCAAGGTCTAGGCGATCAAGGAAGAGCCAGACCTCAAGCGTGCCACGCGCCTACGACAATGCCCGCCCGGCAGCCCGCGTGCGACGAACCCCGTCTCACAGAGCCTTGCGCATCGCCCGGTGGTCGATCCCGGCGTCGAGGAACTCCTCGCCGTACGCCACGTACCCGAGCCGCTCGTAGAACCCCATCGCGTGTGTCTGCGCGTGCAGGTCCACCGCGGCGAGGCCACGCACGCGTGCCGCGTCCTCGATGGCCCGTACGAGGGCCACGCCGACGCCGAGCCCGCGCGCCGCCTTCGTCACGGCGAGCCGGCCGAGCGAGCCGACCGTCAGGTCTCCGTCGGTCTTCGCGGCGGCCTCCGGGCCGTACAGGAGCCGCCCGGTGCCCAGCGGCACCCCGTCCTCGCGGATCGCCAGCACATGCAGGGCACCGGCGTCGTACGCGTCGTACTCGATGTCCTCGGGGACGCCCTGTTCGCCGACGAAGACCTCCTTGCGCACCGCGAAGCACGCCTCACGGTCCGCGGCGTCCTCGGCCACCCGCACCACGTACGAGTCGCCCTGCATCACGCACGAGTCGCCCCGCGCCACGTGGGACCCGTCCCGCGCCCCGTCCGAGCCGCTCACGCGTAGCTCTCCTCACGCACCTTGTCGAGCGCCTTCTGCAGGTCCTCGGGGTAGTCGCTCTCGAACTCCGCCCACTGCCCGTCCCCGGGGTGCTCGAAGCCGAGGCGCACCGCGTGCAGCCACTGCCGGGTCAGGCCGAGGCGCTTGGCGATCGTCGGGTCCGCGCCGTAGGTCAGGTCGCCCACGCAGGGGTGGCGGTGGGCCGCCATGTGGACACGGATCTGGTGGGTGCGGCCGGTCTCCAGCTTGATGTCGAGCAGGCTGGCCGCCCGGAACGCCTCGATCAGGTCGTAGTGCGTGACGGACGGCTTGCCCTCGGCCGTCACCGCCCACTTGTAGTCGTGGTTCGGGTGCCGGCCGATGGGGGCGTCGATGGTGCCGCTCATCGGGTCGGGGTGCCCCTGGACCAGCGCGTGGTACCGCTTGTCGACCGTGCGTTCCTTGAACTGCCGCTTCAGTGAGGTGTACGCGCGCTCCGACTTGGCCACGACCATCAGACCGGAGGTACCGACGTCCAGCCGGTGCACGATGCCCTGCCGCTCGGCGGCGCCCGAGGTCGAGATCCGGTACCCGGCCGCCGCGAGGCCGCCGATCACCGTCGGACCGCTCCAGCCGGGGCTCGGGTGCGCGGCCACACCGACCGGCTTGATGATCACGACGATGTCGTCGTCGTCGTGCACGATCTCCATGCCCTCGACGGGCTCGGCGACGATCTGCACGGGGGCGGGAGCCTGCGGCATCTCCACTTCGAGCCAGGCCCCGCCGTGCACCCGCTCGGACTTTCCGACCACCGAGCCGTCGACCGTGACCTTCCCCGCCGCGGCGAGCTCGGCGGCCTTCGTGCGGGAGAAGCCGAACATGCGGGAGATGGCGGCGTCGACGCGCTCGCCCTCCAGGCCGTCGGGCACGGGCAGGTTGCGGATCTCGGGAATGGTGCTCACCCGTCGAGTATGCCGGACGGGTCGGACACCGCCGGACCATCACCCGAACAGCAGTGCCCGTGAACCTGCCTCCAGACGTCCTTTCACACGTCCGTCCAGAGATCCCGTACGCCACTCCATGCGGGCCGATCAGCCCTGATGGACCTATCAGTCCTTGTGGACCGTGCCGTCCGGGTCGAGCCCGCGGAAGGACAGCAGCACGATCAGGATGCCGCCGCAGACGATCGCCGAGTCGGCCAGGTTGAAGACCGCGAAGTGCTTGGGCGCGATGAAGTCCACGACCGCGCCCTCGAAGATCCCGGGCGAGCGGAAGATCCGGTCGGTCAGGTTGCCGAGCGCACCGCCCAGCAGCAGACCGAGCGCGATCGCCCAGGGCAGGCTGTAGAGCTTGCGCGCGAGCCGCGCGATCACCACGATCACGGCCGCGGCGATCACCGTGAAGATGATCGTGAACGCCTCGCCGAAGCCGAAGGCCGCTCCCGCGTTGCGGATCGCCTCGAACCTCAGCCAGTCACCGATGATCCGGATCGGCGCGTGGTGCTCCAGCTTCGCGACCACGATCAGCTTGCTGACCAGGTCGAGGGCGTACGCCAGGGCGGCGACCGTGAACAGGACGGCGATCCTGCGCCTGCCCCTGGGCTCCTCGGCCGGGGCCCCGGTCCCTTCCACGCCGGACTGCTCCGGCTCGGCGCCCCCCGCTCCTGGGGTATCCGGCGTACCGATGATGCGCTCCGCCTCTGCCACGTGAGTGAGTCCCTCGACCTAGGTGCCTGACTGAGGACGAGGGTACGGCACACCCCCCGGCGCCCACGTGCGCAGGAGCCCTCCCGCGCGAATCAGTAGCGGCGTTCCTGCTTCTGCTTGCACTCGACGCACAGGGTGGCTCGCGGGAAGGCCTGCATCCGCGCCTTGCCGATGGGATTGCCGCAGTTCTCGCAGAGCCCGTAGGTGCCCGCGTCGAGCCGCTCCAGCGCTCGCTCGGTCTGCTCCAGCATCTCGCGCGCGTTGGCCGCCAGGGCCATCTCGTGCTCGCGTGTGATGTTCTTCGTGCCGGTGTCCGCCTGATCGTCGCCCGCGCCGTCGCCGGAGTCGCGCATCAGGCCCGCGATCGACTCTTCGGACGACGAGATCTCAGTGCTCAGCCGCAGCGCCTCGGACTGGAGTTCGGCGCGCGCCTCCACGACCTCCTCCGGGGTCCAGGGGTCCTCACCGGGGCGTACCGCGAGCTCGCCGGGCTCCACCGCGGCGATCCGCGCCTTGGGGACAGCGGTGGGGTTCTGCGCCGCCGTGGCCGTGCCAGGAGTCTTCTTCGCAACCACCGTCGTGGCTCCCGTCGTCTTCGCGGCCTTGGCCGCGCCTTCGGCCGCGGAAGCGACCGACTTCTTCGCCGTACTGGTGCTTTTCCTTGCCGTGCCGCTGCTCTTCCTGGCCACGTTCTTCCCGTCGGCTTTCTTGGCCACCGCCTTCCGGGCGACCGCTTCCTTGGCCACGGATTTCTCGGCCACGGATTTCTTGGCGACCGCTTTCTTGGCGACCGCCTTCTTGGTGGCTCCCTTCGTAGCGGCCGCTTTACCGGTGGCCGCCGCCTTCTTGCCGACAGCGGCTTTCGTGGCCGTCTTGGTGTCCGGTTTCGTGGCGGTCCTCGTGGCGGTGTTCACCGGATCGGCCGCGTGCGCCACGGGTGCCACCGACGCGCTCTTCTTCCCACCCACGTCCTTGACCGCCGGACCCGTGGATCTGCCGGACGCCGACTGCTGTACGGCGGTCTTCTTCGCCACCATGGCCGCGGCTCCTTCACATATTGTGATTTTGCGCGCAAATCGTGCTGGGACGATAAATCGACTTCTGGTCCGCGGCAACCGGGCGCACCAACGTTTCGTCCGCCCCGCGGGTCCCTCGCGAGGAACCTGCATGCGTTGTGCCCAGCTCCCCGCCGGGTAATCCGCCAGGTCCGGCGTCCCAGGATCCGGACGCCCATGCCTCGCCGTTCGGGTCACCGAGCAGGCCGCGGCACCACCCCGGGCGCCCCCGACGGCGTACCCCGGAAAACCGGTCGGCCGCTGTCCGCGCGGCGCCGTACACTGGGCGCAGCGAAAAGCGTGGATGGGGACGAGTAGCGGCGTACGCGGCCAGGAGCGACCCGGGGACGGTGGAAGCCCGGGGGCGAGCGCGACGCGAAGATCACCCCGGAGCCGCCGGAAGAAAGCCGCAGCGAGCGAGCAGCGGCCGGTAGAACCGGCATCGCGACCCCAATGAGGGGGCTCACTGGTGCACAGCACGCACTGGGGAGCCAAGGAGGGTGGTACCGCGGGAGCGCGCCGCGCACGGCGTCCGCAGCATCCAGGAGATGGCTGCTCAGGCTCTCGTCCCTCCGGACGGAAGGCAGAAAGTCCGCCGGAGGAAGCTCACTGATGACAACGCCGACGTACCGCCAGGTGCCCGCCCAGGTCGACCTGCCCGCCCTCGAGCACGCCGTGCTCGACTTCTGGCGTGAGCAGAAGATCTTCGCCAAGAGCCTTGAGCAGTCCGAGGGCCACCCTGAGTGGGTGTTCTACGAGGGCCCGCCCACCGCGAACGGCATGCCGGGCGCCCACCACATCGAGGCGCGCGTCTTCAAGGACGTCTTCCCGCGCTTTCGCACCATGCGCGGCTATCACGTCGCCCGCAAGGCCGGCTGGGACTGCCACGGCCTCCCGGTCGAGCTCGCGGTGGAGAAGGAGCTCGGCTTCACCGGCAAGCAGGACATCGAGGCGTACGGCATCGCCGAGTTCAACGCCAAGTGCCGCGAGTCCGTGACCCGTCACACCGACGCGTTCACCGAGCTCACGAACCGCATGGGCTACTGGGTCGACCTGGACGACGCGTACCGCACGATGGACCCCGAGTACGTGGAGTCCGTGTGGTGGTCGCTCAAGGAGATCTTCAACAAGGGTCTGCTGGTCCAGGACTACCGCGTGGCCCCGTGGTGCCCGCGCGACGAGACGGGTCTGTCGGACCACGAGCTGGCGCAGGGCTACGAGACGGTCGTCGACCCGTCCGTGTACGTCCGTTTCCCGCTCACCTCCGGTCCGCTGGCCGGCCAGGCCTCGCTCCTGGTGTGGACGACGACCCCGTGGACGCTGGTCTCCAACACCGCGGTCGCCGCGCACCCCGAGGTCACCTACGTCGTCGCGACGAACGGCCCATCTGGCGGGGAGAAGTTCGTCGTCGCCGCGCCGCTCGTCGAGAAGGCGCTCGGCGAGGGCTGGGAGACCACCGGTGAGACCTTCACCGGCGCCGAGATGGAGCGCTGGACGTATCAACGTCCGTTCGAGCTCGTCGAGTTCCCCACGGACGTGGAAACCCACTACGTGGTCAACGCCGAGTACGTGACGACCGAGGACGGTACGGGTCTGGTCCACCAGTCCCCCGCCTTCGGCGAGGACGACCTCAAGGTCTGCCGGGCGTACGGACTGCCGGTGGTGAACCCCGTCCGCCCGAACGGCACCTTCGAGGAGAGCGTTCCGCTCGTCGGCGGTGTCTTCTTCAAGAAGGCGGACGAAAAGCTCACCGAGGACCTCCAGCAGCGCGGTCTGCTCTTCAAGCACATCCCTTACGAGCACAGCTACCCGCACTGCTGGCGCTGCCACACCGCGCTCCTCTACTACGCGCAGCCGTCCTGGTACATCCGCACCACCGCCATCAAGGACCGTCTCCTCCAGGAGAACGAGAAGACCAACTGGTTCCCGGAGTCCGTCAAGCACGGCCGCTTCGGCGACTGGCTGAACAACAACGTCGACTGGGCGCTGTCCCGCAGCCGCTACTGGGGCACCCCGCTCCCGCTGTGGCGCTGTGAGGAGGGCCATCTCACCTGTGTCGGCTCCCGCGCCGAGCTCTCCGAGCTGACGGGCACCGACCAGTCGAACCTGGACCCGCACCGCCCGTTCATCGACGAGGTCACCTTCGCCTGCCCGCAGGACGGCTGCGGACGGACGGCGACCCGCGTGCCGGAGGTCATCGACGCCTGGTACGACTCGGGCTCGATGCCGTTCGCGCAGTGGGGCTACCCGTACAAGAACAAGGAGCTCTTCGAGAGCCGCTACCCGGCGCAGTTCATCTCCGAGGCCATCGACCAGACCCGCGGCTGGTTCTACACCCTCATGGCGGTCGGCACCCTCGTCTTCGACCAGTCGTCGTACGAGAACGTCGTGTGCCTGGGCCACATCCTCGCCGAGGACGGCCGCAAGATGTCCAAGCACCTGGGCAACATCCTGCAGCCGATCCCGCTGATGGATCAGCACGGCGCTGACGCGGTGCGCTGGTTCATGGCGGCCGGCGGCTCCCCCTGGGCGGCCCGCCGCGTCGGTCACGGCACGATCCAGGAGGTGGTGCGCAAGACGCTCCTGACCTACTGGAACACGGTCGCCTTCCAGGCCCTGTACGCCCGCACCTCCGACTGGGCCCCCTCCGAGGCCGATCCGGCCCCGGCCGACCGCCCGGTCCTCGACCGCTGGCTGCTGTCCGAGCTGCACGCGCTCACCGACCAGGTCACCCAGGCGCTGGAGGCGTACGACACCCAGCGCGCCGGAAAGCTCCTCTCCGCGTTCGTCGACGACCTCTCGAACTGGTACGTGCGCCGCTCCCGCCGCCGCTTCTGGCAGGGCGACAAGGCCGCGCTGCGCACCCTGCACGAGGTCGTGGAGACGGTCACGCGGCTGATGGCCCCGCTGACCCCGTTCATCACCGAGCGTGTCTGGCAGGACCTCATCGTCCCCGTGACGCCGGGCGCCCCCGAGTCCGTACACCTGTCCTCGTGGCCGGAGGCGGACCTGTCCGCCATCGACCCGGAGCTGTCCAGGCAGATGGTCCTCGTCCGGCGTCTCGTGGAGCTGGGCCGCGCCACGCGCGCGGAGTCGGGCGTCAAGACGCGCCAGCCGCTGTCCCGCGCGCTGGTCGGGGCGATCGGCTTCGAGTCCCTCGACGGGGAGCTGCACGCGCAGATCACCGAAGAGCTGAACGTCACCTCCCTCGCCTCCCTCTCCGAGGTGGGCGGCTCGCTGGTCGACACCACGGCCAAGGCGAACTTCCGCGCGCTGGGCAAGCGCTTCGGCAAGGGCGTCCAGGCGGTCGCCAAGGTGATCGCCGAGACGGACGCGGCGGCCCTCTCCCTCGCCCTGCGCGAGGGCACCGCCTCGGTGGAGGTCGACGGCGAGACGGTGCCGCTGGCCGCGGACGAGGTCATCATCACGGAGACCCCGCGCGAGGGGTGGTCGGTGGCGTCCGACTCGGGTGCCACCGTCGCTCTGGACCTGGAGATCACCGAGGAGCTGCGGCAGGCGGGCCTCGCCCGTGACGCGATCCGGCTGATCCAGGAGGCGCGCAAGAACAGCGGCCTCGACGTGGCCGACCGGATCGCCCTGCGCTGGACGTCCACCGACCCGGCCGTCATCGCCGCCCTGAACGAGCACGCCGCGCTGATCGCCGACGAGGTCCTCGCCACCGACTTCGCCCAGGGCGAGGCAGACGACACCTACGGCGCCCCGTTCACCGACGAGGGACTGTCCCTCACCTTCCGTCTCCGCAAGGCGTAGCCCCGGGCGGCGGCGGGGCCGGGCGCGCAGTTCCCCGCGCCCCTGGGGGGGCGGGGCTACGCCCCGGCCCCCACCGGCCTGAACGGCCTCGTCCTCAAACGCCGGACGGGCTGAAGACGCGGG
>LRTP01000116.1 GCA_001550305.1 Streptomyces diastatochromogenes | reverse complement strand
ACGGAGGGCACGGGGCCGCGATGGGCGCGGGCGCGACGCCCGGACGGGCTGACGAGCGCGGTCGTCGGACTGCTCGGCTGGGACGCGTCGGGAAACGGCCTGGTCGCGCGGGCCAGGGACGCCAACGCCTATGGGGTCCATTCGGCGACTCCCCATCTCGTGCTGCCCGTTCACCCCGGCGGGGTCCATCTCCTCGTCACCCTGGTGGTCCTCGGCCGCGATCCCGAACTCGTCGGTGCGAGCGCCCGGGTCACGACCGGGGGCGGGGTTCTGATCCGCTTTCCGGACGGGACGGAGGAGGAACTGCCGGGCGGTTCTGCGGGTACGTCGATCCCGGTGGTTCCGGGAGGTCGGCCAGCGGCGGAAAGCGGCTGAGCAGGTGCGCGGCGCGCAGGAGGCGGTGGACGCGCGGCCCGTCGGAGACGACGCGGAGCCGCCCGCCACGCTCCCGCGCCCGCGTCTCGGCGCGGCACAGTACGCGCAGGCCCGAGCAGTCGAAGAAGGCCACCCGGCGCAGATCGACCAGCACGTCCGGCTCGGCCCGAGCCGTCGCCGCCGACAGATGCTCGGCCAGCGCCTCCGCCGTCGAGATGTCGATCTCTCCCGTCACCTCGACCACGGTGAACGGACCGCGCGGATAACTGTGGGCGTAGGGGTTGGCCGAGGGAAGCCCGGAATCTGCGAGGGTCATGTGGTCTCGCTAGATACCCCGGCCTGGCCGGAAACATCCTCAGGTCGGCACGGACACGATCCTGTTCACTCGAACGGGTGAATATTGAGGATGGTGTATTGACTGGGGATGCCAAGGTGGGCCGAGTGCCGTAGCCGTGGGACATGAGCGTTCTCGGCGAGTGGGACCGACGGCTGTTCACGCGGGTGGCCGGGGCACGGGTGCCCGGGGCGGATCCGGCGCTGCGACGGCTCAGCCGCTCCGCCGATCACGGACGTCTGTGGCTCGGCACGGCGGCCGGTCTCGCGCTCGTCGGGGGCCG
>LRTP01001158.1 GCA_001550305.1 Streptomyces diastatochromogenes | reverse complement strand
ACGCCGGACGGGCTGAAGGCCTTCAGGGGCGCGGGGAACTGCGCGCCCGGCCCCCACCGAGCCCGCAGCCAAACGAATTCGGGCGGCCGGCCGATGCGGGGCGCAGCCCCCGCCTCAGGGGCGCGGGGAACGGCGCGACCAACCCCCACCCACCCGCAGCCGAAGAACGAAGGCCGGGGCCCACCAAAGATCTTGGTGGGCCCCGGCCTTCGGCGTTGCGTACCCCGTACAGATGCCCCAAAGGAACCGCACGCGCGCCCGAAACTCCCCCGCCCGAAACAACACGGCAAAAGGGCGGAGCCCCGGAAAGATCCGGGGCTCCGCCCTGAACGCTGCCGACGCCTAAGGCGTACTCAAGGCCGTCAGTTGTCGTCCTCGTCGATGAGGAACCCACGCATCGGCGAGGGGGCCTGCTGCATCGGCGACGGCCCCTGGGGCCGTACCGGAGCCATCGGCTGGGTCATGGCCGGCGACATCTGCTGCTGCCCGCCGTAGGAGGGCGCCGCCGGTGCCGGGGCACCGCCCATGCCCTGACCGCCGTACGACGGCGCACTCGCGCCGGCCGGAGCCATCGAGGGCGCGGAGGGCGACGGCAGGGAGGCCGTGGCCGGAGTGCGCGGCGGGGCGAGCGAGTCGTCCGCCTGCGTCTCCAGCTGGCGCAGCTGCGACTCCAGGTAGGACTTCAGACGCGTACGGTACTCGCGCTCGAAGCCACGCAGGTCCTCGACCTTGCGCTCCAGCGTGGCGCGGGCGGACTCCAGGGAGCCCATCGCGACGCGGTGCTTCTCCTGCGCGTCCCGCTCCAGAGCGTCGGCCTTGGCACGGGCGTCGCGCTCGAGACCCTCGGCGCGGCTGCGGGCCTCGCCGACGATCTTGTTGGCCTCGGAGCGGGCCTCGGCGATCGCCTGGTCGGCGGTCTGCTGGGCCAGCGAGAGGACACGCGCGGCGCTGTCGCCACCGGGGCCCTGCTGCGGCATCTGCGGGCCGTGACCGCCCATGGGTCCACCCATGGGGCCGCCCATCGGGCCACCCATCTGCTGCTGCATCTGGCCCGGCATCTGCTGCTGCATCTGCTGACCGGGGCCCTGGCCCATCGGACCCTGACCCATCTGGCCCTGGCCCATCGGACCCTGACCCATGGGGCCCTGCCCCATCGGACCCTGACCCATGGGGCCCTGGCCCATCGGACCCTGACCCATGGGGCCCTGGCCCTGCTGGCCGCCCTGGGCACTGGGGCCCGCGGGCAGCTGCGGCGCACCGCTCGGCAGCTGGGGCGGCCCACCCATGGGGCCACCCATCTGCTGCTGCGGCGGGCCCGATATGCCGGCGGGTACGGGCGCGCCCGGACCTCGCATGCCCTGCGGCGGGCCCTGCTGGTCCTGCTGCTCGGGCGGCTTGCGCATGCCCTGCTGCTGGTTCTGCGCAGCCGCGCGCGTGGCCGCCGCCAGTTTGGCGCGCAGGTCCTCGTTCTCGCGGAGCAGTCGCGTCAGTTCGGCTTCGACCTCGTCGAGGAAGGCATCGACCTCGTCCTCGTCATAGCCTTCTCGGAGGCGGACGGTCGTGAACTGCTTGTTCCGCACGTCCTCGGGGGTCAACGGCATCTCTTCACCTCAACGTAGTCGTCGGCATTCGGCAAGACCGTATCGTTCACAGCCGGCTCACGACGGAGATCAGGATGTAGACGATGATCATCAGTACGAAGAAGGACAGGTCGAGCGCCACGCCCCCGAGACGCAGCGGCGGAATGAACCGCCGCAGAAGCTTGAGCGGTGGATCGGTAACAGTGTAGGTGGCCTCAAGAACGACCACCATCGCCTTGCCGGGTTGCCATGAGCGGGCGAACTGGAAGACGTAGTCCATGACCAACCGGAAAATCAACACGACGAGGAAACACGTCAGCGCGATGTAGAGAACCTGCCCGACCACGCTCATGATCCGTGCTTCCCTCTCCCCTGTTTCCGTACCTTGATCCGGTCCTGCGTCTCAGCTCTGGTTGAAGAACCCGCCCTCTGCGATGCGGGCCTTGTCCTCCGCCGTGACATCGACGTTAGCAGGCGACAACAGGAACACCTTCTGCGTCACCCGCTCGATGCTGCCGTGGAGACCAAACACCAAACCGGCCGCAAAGTCGACAAGTCGCTTCGCATCTGTGTCATCCATCTCAGTCAGATTCATGATCACCGGGGTGCCCTCACGGAAGTGTTCCCCGATGGTACGGGCCTCGTTGTAGGTCCGCGGGTGAAGTGTGGTGATCCGGTACGGCTCTCGTTCCGACACGACCTTGGGCATGATCACCGGTGCGTTCTTCTCCAGGCTTGCGCGTTCTTGTGTGATGGATGCCACGGGCGCGATCCGCGCCGGACGGCTGGATTCCGCAGTGAGCGAAGCGGAATGCGGCACCGGATCGCGAGGCGCCGGAGGCTGCACCATTCGTACCGATTCGTCCCGTTGGGACTGATGTGCCTGATGCGACTGGTGGGGCGGCTCGTGCCGCCGCCGGTCACGCTCGGGCTCCGGGTCGAGCTCGGGCTCGAACTCGTCATCGGGGTCGAAACCCCTGCCGTCGTACCCATCGTCCTCCACGAGGCCGAGGTAGACCGCCATCTTGCGCATCGCGCCGGCCATGCTCTGAGTCCTCCGCTCTGTGGTGGATCGGCTGACGAATTGCCAAGTGCCCGCGATCCACGAGGTCGTTATGCCCGCCAGTGGCGGTAATGACCATATTTTCTGCTGTGGTCCGACTTCTTGGCGACGTTACCCGAGCCCGGGTCGGACTCCGAGTACCGCCGTACCGACGCGTACATGTGTCGCTCCGGCCGCCACGGCCTCCTCGAGGTCCGCACTCATCCCTGCAGACACCATGTTCGCAGCCGGATGCGTGCGGCGCATAGCAGTCGACAAATCCATCAGCCGCTCGAACGCCGCCTGTTGGCGTCCGGCGTACGCCCCGGTGAGCGGTGCGACGGTCATCAGTCCGTCGAGCCGGAGCCCGGGTGCCCCGGCGACGAGGTCGGCCAACTCTTCGATTCCGCCGACTCCGACGCCTCCCCGCTCACCCCGGCCGCTCTCCTGCGCGTCCAGGGCGACCTGGATGAGGCAGCCCACCTCGCGCTCCACCCGCACCGCTTCCTTCGACAGCGCCGTGACAAGCCGGGCACGGTCCACGGACTGCACCACATCCGCGTAACCGACCACAGAACGCACCTTGTTGGTCTGCAACTGACCGACAAAATGCCACGAGAGGGGCAGATCCGAGCAAGCCGCGGCCTTGGGCGCCGCGTCCTGGTCCCGGTTCTCGGCGACGTTGCGCACACCGAGTTCCGACAGGATCCGCACATCAGCGGCGGGGTAGGTCTTGGTGACCACGATCAGGGTCACCTCTTCGCGCTTGCGCCCGGCGGCCACACAGGCCGCCGTGATGCGCTCTTCCACTTTCGCCAGATTTCCGGCGAGTTGAGCCTTACGTTCCGTCATGCCCCATCAGTCCAGCCAGACATAGCCCGCGAGCCGCCCGGTCGTGCGGTCCCGTCGGTACGAGAAGTGGTCGTCCGACTCCAGCGTGCACACCGGCGACTGCGCCCGGTCGCACACCCCGAGCCGTTCCAGCTGCGCGTGCACTCCGGCGGTCACATCGACCGCGGGAGTGCCCCAGCTGGTCTCGGCGTACGCCGCCGGCTCGATGGCGGCGACTTCGGCGCGCATCTCGTCCGGCACTTCGTAGCACCGGCCGCAGACCGCGGGTCCGGTGCGGGCGACGATCCGCTCGGGCTCGGCGCCGAGTTCCACCATGGCCCGTACGGCGGCGGGGACGACCCCGGCGACCATGCCGGGCCGTCCCGCGTGGGCGGCCCCCGCGATCCCGGC
>LRTP01001157.1 GCA_001550305.1 Streptomyces diastatochromogenes | reverse complement strand
CCCCGCGATCCCGGCGACCGGGTCGGCCAGCAGGACCGGCGTGCAGTCGGCGGTGAGGACGGCGAGGGCGAGCCCACGCCGCGCGGTCACGACCGCGTCGACGGACGGGATCTCCGCGGAGAGCCACGGTCCGTCGACCACCGCCACGTCCGGCCCGTGCACCTGGTTCATCCAGACGACCAGGGCCGGGTCCAGTCCGAGCGACTTGGCGGCCAGTTCACGATTGGTCCGTACGGCGTCGGGGTCGTCGCCGACCGCTCCGCCGAGGTTGAGCTCCTCGTACGGAACGGCGCTCACCCCGCCCCACCGGTCGGTGAAGGCGAAGTGCGCGCCGCTCACGGTGCTCGTTTCGGAGCGATGTCCTATCACTTCAGGAAGTCCGGCACGTCCAGCTCCTCGGCCGCGCTGTCCGAGTAGGCGCGGGACGGCGGGACCGGCGGAGCGACCTGGACCTCGTTGACCGGCTCCGGGGTGGGCTCCGGGGCCTCCTTCGGCGTGACGCTGCCGAGCGAGCCGAAGGACGGACGGCTCTCGGCGGCCCGCACCTGCGCGGGCTCCTCGCGCTGCTTGGCGGAGGTGGAGCCGAGGATGTTGTCCCGCTTGGCCGGCGGCTGGCCGCCGTCGAAGCCGGCGGCGATCACGGTGACCCGCACCTCGTCGCCGAGCGCGTCGTCGATGACCGCGCCGAAGATGATGTTGGCCTCGGGGTGTGCGGCCTCGCTGACCAGCTGGGCGGCCTCGTTGATCTCGAACAGGCCGAGGTCGGAGCCGCCGGAGATGGAGAGCAGGACGCCGCGCGCGCCGTCGATGGAGGCTTCCAGGAGCGGCGAGGAGATCGCCATCTCGGCCGCCGCCACGGCGCGGTCGTCGCCGCGGGCCGAGCCGATGCCCATGAGCGCGGAACCCGCCTCGGACATCACGGACTTCACGTCGGCGAAGTCGAGGTTGATCAGACCGGGCGTGGTGATGAGGTCGGTGATGCCCTGAACACCGGACAGCAGGACCTGGTCCGCCGACTTGAAGGCGTCGAGGACGGAGACCTGGCGGTCCGAGATGGACAGCAGCCGGTCGTTCGGGATGACGATGAGGGTGTCGACCTCTTCGCGGAGTTCCGCGATGCCGTCCTCGGCCTGGTTGGCCCGACGCCGTCCTTCGAAGGTGAAGGGGCGGGTGACCACGCCGATGGTGAGGGCGCCGAGCGAGCGGGCGATGTTGGCCACGACGGGCGCGCCGCCGGTGCCGGTGCCGCCGCCTTCACCGGCCGTCACGAAGACCATGTCGGCCCCCTTGAGGACCTCCTCGATCTCCTCGCGGTGATCCTCGGCCGCCTTGCGGCCGACGGCCGGGTTGGCTCCGGCGCCGAGTCCGCGCGTGAGTTCGCGGCCGACGTCGAGCTTGACGTCGGCGTCGCTCATCAACAGAGCTTGCGCGTCCGTGTTGATGGCGATGAACTCGACGCCCTTGAGACCGACCTCGATCATCCGGTTGATGGCATTGACACCACCGCCGCCGACACCGATGACTTTGATGACTGCGAGGTAGTTCTGCGGTGCTGCCACGTCGAAGGCCTCTCGCCTCGAGTTACGTGTCGTCGCCTCGCACGCTCGCGATCCGACGACTGATGCCGAATGGGACGGTCCGAACGCCGACCCGAACCCTAACGCTGAAGTTTAGGGTTACCAGTGTGTCTGTTCCTTGGACTCTTCCGAACAGGACACTAAGTCGACAAGTGGCGCACGTTCAACGAACACGCCGAACCTCCCGTTTTTCTTTTCACCCTATGTGATCAGCCGTAGCGCTGCCCAACCAGGGTGCTGGCCTGCACTGATGTGCGTCAACTCCCCGATGATGCAGGGGCGATGGGGGCACTCACATCGAAATGCCGGGCCCCTGGAGCTGCTTTCATGAGAGCGGTGAGCGTCCTGGCCTTCGCGCGGCCCTTGTCGACGCTCCCCCACTCGACGCTGCGCCCGCCACTCAACTCCAGCGAGATCGAGTCGTAGGAACGGACCTTGACGATCCGGGTGTCGCGACGGACCGCGGCCGGAATATCCCCCGCCACCCCCACCGCCTCGCGCACCAGCCGGTCGACCGGGAAGCGGCGCAGTACGGCCGCCTCGGACACGGCCAATTCCAGTGTGGGCACACCCCTCGGGGCGACCGAAACCGTCGCGAAACGCACACCCTTGGCGTCTACTTCGACGTACTTGCCGCCGTTTCCGGTGTTTTTGAGAATGAGCACCGGGGTGCGTTCGGTCACTTTCAGCCCGATTCCGCGCGGCCAGGATCGGACGACATCAACCGAGTCAATTCGGGGCAATTTGCGGCGCAATCGCGCCTCAACGGCGTCGGTATCGATGGAAATCAGCGGCGATCCGACCGACACGTCGGCCGCGTCGAGCACTTGCCGGTCCGTCAGGACCCGCACCCCGGAGACCGACACCTTCTCGACCCGCAGCCACGGCGAGCCGTACAGCAGCCAGAGCGCGGCCGCCGTCGCCAACACCAGGGCGACCAAAAGGATGATGAGCATACGAAGGCGACGCAGCCGCCTGAGGCGGGGCGAGCCGGACTCCAACTTCTGCCGTTCACCGCGCTCGGCGGTCGTCGGTCCGGCCACGCTCCCTGCCTTCCCTCATGCGGTCCTAGCGGTGGCGAGAGGCGATCGCCTCGTACACCATGCCGACGAGCAGGTCGTCGGCGTCCCGGCGGCCGAACTCGCTGGCGGCTCGGGACATCTCGTACAGCCGGTGCGGGTCGGCGAGCACGGGCAGCACGTTCTGCTGAACCCACGCAGGCGTCAGCTCCGCGTCGTCGACGAGGAGACCGCCACCGGCCTTGACCACCGGCTGGGCGTTCAGCCGCTGCTCGCCGTTACCGATGGGCAGCGGAACGTAGGCGGCGGGCAGCCCGACGGCAGAGAGTTCGGCGACGGTCATCGCGCCCGCGCGGCAGAGCATCATGTCGGCCGCGGCGTACGCGAGGTCCATCCGGTCCACGTACGGTACCGGGATGTACGGGGGCATTCCCGGCATCTGGTGGACCTGCGGCAGTTCGTTCTTCGGGCCGACCGCGTGCAGGATCTGGATACCGGCCTGCTGGAGGTAGGGAGCCGCCTGCTGGACGACCTCGTTGAGGCGCCGTGCGCCCTGCGAGCCGCCGGAAACCAGCAAGGTCGGCAGCGAGGGGTCGAGACCGAACGCGGCGCGCGCCTCGGGGCGTACGGCGGCCCGGTCGAGGGTGGCGATCGAGCGGCGCAGAGGGATGCCGATGTAGCGGGCGCCGCGCAGCTTGTTGTCCGGGGTCGAGACGGCGACCTGCGCCGCGTACCGGGAACCGATCTTGTTGGCGAGGCCCGGCCGGGCGTTGGCCTCGTGGATCACGATCGGCACGCCGAGGCGCTTGGCCGCGAGGTAGGCGGGCAGCGCCACATAGCCACCGAAGCCGACGACCGCGTCCGCCTTGGTGCGCTCCAGGACCTGCTCGGCCGCCTTGATCGTGCCGCGCAGCCGCCCCGGGACGGTGATCAGCTCGGGTGTGGGCTTGCGGGGCAGCGGGACGGCGGGGATCAGCGCGAGTTCGTAGCCCCGCTCCGGTACGAGCCGGGTCTCAAGTCCGCGTTCCGTGCCCAGGGCCGTGATCCCCACGGTCGGGTCCTGCCTGCGCAGGGCGTCCGCGAGGGCGAGCGCGGGCTCGATGTGGCCGGCGGTCCCCCCGCCGGCGAGTACGACATGCACCGAAATTCACCGCTCTCCGGACGAACGCGCCGCCGAGGCGCGCCGTCGCATCGTGTTCCATCTCCGAGGCCCCGCGGCCCCCGCGGAGCCTCTCACCGCAGCACGCTTTCTACCAAAGCGGGGTTGCCGCATCGCAAGCGCCGCCCGCGCAGCGGGCTCGTCGCGTGCGAAGGCGATCAGCAGCCCGATGGCGAACATGGTCGGCAGCAGGGCGGACCCTCCGTAGGAGAACAGCGGGAGCGGGACTCCGGCGATCGGCAGCAGACCGAGCACCGCACCGACGTTGATCACGGCCTGGGCCGTGATCCAGGTGGTCACGCCTCCCGCGGCATACCTCACGAAGGGGTCCTCCGTGCGTCCGGCCACGCGGATACCCGCATAGCCTAGAGCCGCGAAGAGGGCGAGCACCGACAGCGTCCCCGCCAGGCCGAGTTCCTCCCCGGTGATGGCGAAGATGAAGTCGGTGTGGGCTTCCGGGAGTTGGCCCCATTTTTCCACACTGGCGCCGAGGCCGGAACCGAAGATTCCGCCGGAGGCGAGCGCGTAGATGCCGTGCACACCCTGCCAGCAGATGTCGTTCGGTCCGGGGTCGGTGGCGCCGATGCAGGCGAGCCGGTTCAGGCGATGCGGGCTGGTCTTGATGGCTATGGCGCCGAGCACCACGGCGACACTCAGCACCCCGGCGAACAGACGCGTGGGCGCCCCGGCCATCCACAGCAGCCCGAACAGGATCGCGGTCAGGATGATCGTCGTACCCATGTCGCCGCCGAGCATGATCAGCCCGAGCAGCAGGAAGGTGGCCGGGACGAGCGGCACCAGCATGTGCTTCCACTGCGCCAGCATCCCCTTGTCCTGCTTGCGGGCGAGCAGGTCGGCGCCCCACAGCACGAGTGCGAGCTTGCCGAACTCACTGGGCTGGATCTGGAACGAGCCGCCGAGGGAGATCCAGTTCTGGTTGCCGTTGACCGCCATCCCTATCCCCGGGACCTGCACGAGGATCATCAGGAAGACCGCGCCGGCCAGGATCGGATACGCCAGCGCCCGGTGCAGCTTCACCGGCATCCGCATGGCGATCAGAAGCAGCACGGTGCCAATCGAGGCCGCGAGGAACTGTTTGCGGAAGAAGAACGATCCCGGCAGCGACAGCTGCAGCGCCGTGATCATCGAGGCCGAGTAGACCATCACCAGGCCCAGCCCGGTGATCAACAGGCTGCTGCCGAAGATCAGATAGTACGCGGTGAGCGGACGGTCCCAGGCCTTGCGGGCGCGCAGGACGAGCAGGCGCAGGGTGTTGTCGCGTGGGGAACGGGGGCGTCCGGCGGGGCGCCGTGGGGCACGCTGGACGGGGGGACGGCCCGTACGGCTACCGACCATCACCGGCTCCGTCCGCCATGCCCCGGGAGGGCGTCCCACAGGGCGATGGGGGTCCCCACAATGGCGTCACGCGTCCCTCCCAAGGGTCCCGGGCGCGCCCGGACCGTCCGAGACCCGCCGTCAGGCGCTCGCGCCGAGTGCGCGGACCGCCTCCGCGAACGCGTCCCCGCGCTTGTTGTAGTTGGCGAACATGTCCATGGAGGCACAGGCGGGCGCCAGCAACACCGTGTCGCCCTTGCGGGCGAGCCCCCGCGCCTCCCGAACCGCCGCGAGCATCGCCCCAGTGTCGGTCCGGTCGAGGTCGACGACGGGTACTTCCGGCGCGTGTCGCACAAGGGCTTCACGGATCAGAGCCCGATCCGCGCCGATGAGCACGACGCCCCGAAGTCGCTTGGCCGACTTGGCGACCAGCTCGTCGAAGGTCGCGCCCTTGGCGAGCCCGCCCGCGATCCACACGATCGACTCGTAGGCAGCCAAAGAGGCTTCCGCGGCATGCGTGTTGGTCGCCTTGGAGTCGTCGACGTACGCCACGCCGTCCACGTCGGCGACGTGCGCGATGCGGTGGGCGTCCGGCGTGAAGGCCCGCAGTCCGTCGCGTACGGCCGCGGCGGGCACCCCGAAGGCGCGGGCCAGGGCCGCCGCCGCAAGGGCGTTGGCGATGTTGTGCGGGGCGGGCGGCTTGACGTCGGAGACCTCGGCGAGTTCCTGGGCGTTCTTCTGCCGGTTCTCGACGAAGGCGCGGTCGACCAGGATGCCTTCCACGACGCCCAGTTGGGACGGTCCGGGGGTGCCGAGGGTGAAGCCGACCGCCCGGCAGCCCTCCTCGACGTCCGCCTCGCGCACCAGGTCCTCGGTGGCCTTGTCGGCGAGGTTGTAGACGCAGGCGACCCGATTGCCTTCGTAGATACGGCCCTTGTCGGCGGCGTACGCCTCCATGGAGCCGTGCCAGTCGAGGTGGTCCGGTGCCAGGTTCAGCACGGCGCCCGAGTGCGCGCGCAGCGACGGCGCCCAGTGCAGCTGATAGCTCGACAGCTCCACCGCCAGGACGTCGTACCGCTCCTCGCCGAGGACCGCGTCGAGGAGCGAGACCCCGATGTTGCCGACGGCGGCCGTGCGCAGCCCGGCCGCCTTCAGGATCGAGGCGAGCATCTGCACGGTCGTGGTCTTGCCGTTGGTGCCGGTGACGGCCAGCCAGGGGGCCGCGTCGGGACCTCTCAGCCGCCAGGCCAGTTCGACGTCGCCCCAGACCGGGACGCCCGCCGCGGCGGCCGCGGCGAACAGCGGCTTGTCCGGCTTCCAGCCGGGCGCGGTGACGATGAGCTCGGTGCCCTCGGGCAGGGTGGCGCCGTCACCGAGGCGCACGGTGATGCCGAGCGCCTCCAGCTCCGCGGCCTGTGCCCGGGAGCGCTCGTCGTCGCCGTCGTTGACGACCGTGACGACGGCGCCGAGACCGTGCAGCACCTTGGCCGCCGGGATGCCGGAGACGCCGAGCCCGGCGACGGTGACGTGCTTGCCCTGCCAGTCGGTCACTTCTTGGCTGCCCATCCTGCGTAGAAGAGGCCCAGACCCACAATGACGCACATGCCCTGGATGATCCAGAAGCGGACCACGACAAGGACTTCGGACCACCCCTTTAGTTCGAAGTGGTGCTGGAGTGGTGCCATGCGGAAGACGCGCCTGCCGGTGAGCCGGAAGGAGCCGACCTGGATGACGACCGACATGGTGATCAGGACGAAGAGGCCGCCGAGGAGCGCGACCAGCAGCTCCGTGCGGGAGCAGATCGCGAGGCCGGCGAGCGCGCCGCCGAGGGCCAGCGAGCCGGTGTCACCCATGAAGATCTTGGCGGGCGAGGTGTTCCACCACAGGAAGCCGAAGCAGGCTCCCATCAGGGCGGAGGCGACGACGGCGAGGTCGAGTGGATCTCGTACCTCGTAGCAGGCGGCCGGGTTGGTCAGGGTCTGCGCGTTGGCGCAGGACTCCTGGAACTGCCAGACGCCGATGAAGGTGTACGCGCCGAAGACCATGGTCGCGGCGCCGGTGGCGAGACCGTCCAGACCGTCGGTCAGGTTCACGCCGTTCGACATGGCGAGAATCATGAACAGGGCCCAGACCACGAAGAGCACCGGGCCGATGGTCCAGCCGAAGTCCTCCACGAAGGAGAGCCTGGTGGAGGCCGGGGTGTTGCCGTGGTTGTCCGCGAACTGCAGCGCGAGGACCGCGAAGGAGATGCCGACGATCAGCTGACCGGCCATCTTCGCCTTGGCCCGCAGACCGAGCGAACGCCGCTTGACGATCTTGATGTAGTCGTCCAGGAAGCCGACCAGGCCCATGCCGGCCATCAGGCCGAGCACCAGCAGACCCGAGAAGGTCGGCGGCTTGCCCGTGATCACCTTGGACAGGAAGTACGCGATGATCGTCGCCAGGATGAAGGCGATACCACCCATGGTCGGAGTACCGCGCTTGCTGTGGTGCTCCTTCGGGCCGTCGTCGCGGATGTACTGCCCGTAGCCCTTGCGGGCCAGCAGCTTGATCAGCAGCGGGGTCCCGATCAGGGTCAGGAACAGACCAATGACTCCTGCGAACAGGATCTGGTTCATCATCGGGCCGCGACCTCACCCTCGGCACCGCCGTCGAGCAGCGCCTGCGCCACCCGTTCGAGCCCGACCGACCGGGACGCCTTCACGAGCACGACGTCCCCCGGGCGCAACTCGCTGCGCAACAGGTCGACAGCCGCCTGTGCGTCGGACACGTGCACCGACTCCTCACCCCACGAACCCTCGTTATATGCGCCCAGTTGGAGCCAGGAAGCTTCCCTGCCCCCGACCGCGACGAGCTTGCTGACGTTGAGTCGGACGGCGAGCCGCCCGATCGCGTCGTGCTCGGCGAGCGCCTCGTCCCCGAGCTCGGCCATCTGGCCGAGCACCGCCCACGTCCGACCCCCTTGTGCCTGTGAGGCTTTGCCCATTGCCGCGAGCGCGCGCAGGGCGGCTCGCATGGACTCGGGGTTCGCGTTGTAGGCGTCGTTGACGACCGTCACGCCGTCCGGGCGCTCGGTGACCTCCATCCGCCAGCGGGAGAGGGAGCCCGCCTCGGAGAGCGCGAGGGCGATCTCGTCTGCGGACATGCCCAGCTCATGGGCGACGGCGGCCGCGGCGAGCGCGTTCGACACGTGATGCTCACCGTACAGGCGCATGGTCACATCGCTGCACCCGGAGGGTGTGTGAAGCCTGAATGCGGGCTGTCCAGAGTCCGTGAGACGGACGTTCTCGGCACGTACGTCCGCTTCGCCGGACTCTCCGAAGAGGATCACGCGCGCTTTCGTCCGGGACGCCATGGCGCGTACGAGGGGGTCGTCGGCGTTGAGGACGGCGACACCGCCCGCTTCCGACGGCGGAAGGCTCTCGACGAGCTCTCCCTTCGCCTGTGCAATCTGTTCGCGGCCGCCGAACTCACCGATGTGGGCGGTCCCGACGTTCAGGACGAGGCCGATCCTCGGTGGCGTGAGGTCCGTGAGGTGGCTGATGTGGCCGATGCCGCGGGCGCCCATCTCCAGGACGAGGAACCTGGTCTCCTCGGTGGCGCTCAGCGCGGTCAGCGGCAGCCCGATCTCGTTGTTGAGCGAGCCGGGCGTGAAGACGGTCGGCGCCTTGCTCCGCAGGACCTGGGCGATCAGGTCCTTGGTGCTGGTCTTGCCCGCGGAGCCGGTGAGGGCCACGAGGGTCGCGCCGAGGCGTTCGACGACGTGACGCGCGAGGGCGCCCAGGGCCGCCTGCACGTCCGCGACGACGATCGCGGGCACGCCGACGGGCCGGGAGGCCAGTACGGCGACCGCGCCCGCCGCGACGACGGCCTCGGCGAAGTCGTGGCCGTCCACGCGCTCGCCGACGAAGGCGACGAAGAGGCTGCCTGGCTCCACTTCACGGGAGTCTCTGACGACCGGTCCGGTGACCTGTACCGCCGGATCCGGTATGTCGTACGTCTGCCCGCCGACGACTGCTGCGATCTCGGCGAGAGAGAGGGCGATCACAAGTTCATCCCTGGGTCTTCTGGATAGCTTCGCGAAGCACCTGGCGGTCGTCGAAGGGACGCACCACCCCGGCGATGTCCTGGCCCTGCTCGTGGCCCTTGCCCGCGACCAGCACGGTGTCGCCGGGCCGCGCCAGGGCGACGGCGGCGGCGATGGCGGCGGCCCGGTCCTCGAAGACCTGGACCTCGCCACGCTCGTGCGCCGGCACCTCGGCGGCGCCCGCGAGCATCGTCGCGAGGATCGCGAGGGGGTCCTCCGAGCGGGGATTGTCCGATGTCAGTACGGCGGTGTCGGCGAGCCGCGCCGCGGCGGCGCCCATCGGCATCCGCTTGGTCTTGTCACGGTCGCCGCCGCAGCCGAGCACGACGTGCAGCCTGCCCTCGGTGACCTTGCGCAGCGCGCGCAGGACCGATTCGACGGCGTCCGTCTTGTGGGCGTAGTCGACGACCGCGAGGTAGGGCTGGCCCGCGTCCACGCGCTCCAGGCGGCCCGGCACGCCCGGGACGGCGGCGATGCCGTCGGCGGCGGTCTGCGGGTCGATCCCGGCGACGGCGAGTGCGACGATCGCGGCGAGGGTGTTCGCCACGTTGAAGGGGCCCGCGAGCGGCGACTTGGCGGTGATCCGCTCGCCCTTGGGGCCGACCGCGACGAACGCCGAGTCCATCGGGCCGACCTCGACCTCCTCGGCGCGCCAGTCGGCGTCCGGGTGTCCTTCGGCGGAGAAGGTGACGACGGGGACGGTGGCCTCCTCGACCAGCCTGCGCCCGTACTCGTCGTCGAAGTTGACGACGCCGAGTTTGCTGCGTTGCGGTGTGAACAGCTGCGCCTTGGCCCGGAAGTAGTCCTCCATGTCGGAGTGGAACTCCATGTGTTCCGGGCTGAGGTTGTTGAAGACGGCGATGTCGAAGACACAGCCGTCGACCCGCCCGAGGACCAGCGCGTGGCTGGAGACCTCCATCGCGACCGCGTCGACGCCGCGCTCGCGCATCACCGCGAACAGCGCCTGGAGGTCGGTTGCTTCGGGGGTGGTGCGCTCCGACTTGATGCGCTCCTCGCCGATGCGCATCTCCACGGTGCCGATCAGGCCGGTGGAGCGGAGCGTCTTCAGCCCGCCCTCGACGAGATAGGCCGTGGTGGTCTTGCCGGAGGTGCCGGTGATGCCGATCTGGAGCAGATCGCGCCCCGGGTGGCCGTAGATGGTGGCCGCGAGCTCTCCCATCAGGCCGCGCGGGTCGTCGACGACGAGGACCGGCAGCCCGGTGGCGGCGGCGCGCTCGGCGCCGGTCGGGTCGGTCAGCACG
>LRTP01001156.1 GCA_001550305.1 Streptomyces diastatochromogenes | reverse complement strand
CCCGGAAGCGCGGCGTAGAGGTCTCCGGGGCGCACCGCGCGGGAGTCATGGGTGATGCCCGTGACCTCCGCGCTCGACGCCGGGGCGGTGACACCCAGCTGATCGGCGAGCTCCGCGAGGGGTGTGGCGGAGTTCTGGACCGGTCGCGGCGGCCCCGGATATGTCACAGGAACGCCCTTCTGGGTGGTTTGGGACTGATCAGCGTGTGGCACGGCGGTGAGCGTACCGGGCGCACCCCCGCCGGAGCGAAGCGAGGGGCGTGGCGAGCCGTGGTTCCCGGAATCCGGGGTGATCGTTGTCACGAGCTGGTTCCTGGTCCGTTGTGCGTGCGGTCTTGTCCGGGTCCTGGCCGGACCCTGATCAAGTCCTGATCAGGGAATATGGCCGGAATCGATCACGGCGTGAAGGTCACGGGCAGATTGGCGGCCCCCGCTCCGGTGGGCGGGACCTGGAGGGTCTTGAGCGCGAACTCCATGACCTGCTTGTAGATGGGTCCGCAGATCTGGCCGCCGAAGTAGCTGCCCTTGGTCGCGTTCTGGATCGCGCAGTAGACGGTGATCCGGGGCTTGTCGGCGGGGGCGAATCCGGCGAACGACGAGGTGTATCCGTGGTACTTGCCGGTGGCCGGATCCACGCGGTTGGCCGTACCCGTCTTGCCCGCGACCCGGTAGCCGGGGATGCGCGCCTTGGCGCCGGTGCCCTGCTCGTCGTCCACGACGGACTCCAGCATCTGGGCGAGGGTCTTGGCCGTCTTCTCGCTCACGACCCTCGTCTTCGTGGGCTGGGCGGACGGGGTGAACCGGCCGTCGGGCCCCTTGGAGCCGCGCACCAGCGTCGGCTCGACGCGTACACCGCCGTTGGCGATCGTCGAGTAGACGGAGGCCGCCTGCATCGCGTTGATCGACATGCCCTGGCCGAAAGGAATCGTGTACTGCTGGGAGGTCGACCACTTGTCGGCGGGCGCGAGGATGCCCTTCGTCTCGCCGGGGAAGCCGAGCCCGGTGTAGCTGCCGATGCCGAACTTGCGCAGATACGAATAGAGGACCTGGTTCGCCTCCTTCTGCGTCTTGCCGAGCTGGCCGGTCGCCAGGATGGTGCCGATGTTGCTGGACTTGGCGAGCACGCCGTTGAGCGTCAGGTTCCAGGTCGCGTGGTCGATGTCGTCCTGGAAGAGGCGGTCGCCGCGGTGCAGCCGGTTGGGCACGACCACGTGCGTCGCGGGCGTTGCGGCGTTCTCCTCCAGTACGGCTGCCATCGACATGACCTTGGCGGTGGAGCCGGGTTCGTACGCGTCCTGGAGGGCCGCGTTGCCCAGGGCCGCCGCGTTGGCCTGGGTGAGGTCGTTGGGGTCGAAGCCGGGCGAGTTCGCCATGGCGAGGATCTCGCCGCTGCGGGCGTCCTGCACGATCACGTACCCGCGGTCCGCCCTGGACGCCTTCACCTGCTGGGTGATGGCGTTCTGCGCGGCCCACTGGATGTCACGGTTGATGGTCAGCTCGACGTCGGAGCCCGCCACCGCGGGGGTCTCCGTCGACCCCACGGTCGGCACCTGACGGCCGCCGGACTGGGCGTAGCGGATCTTGCCGTCCTTGCCCGAGAGTTCCTTGTTCAGCTTCTGCTCTACTCCGCCGCCGCCCTTGCCGTCGGCGTTGACCCAGCCAAGTATCCCGGCGGCGAGATCGCCGTTCGGATACACGCGCTTGCTGGCCGGGACCGCGACGACGCCCGCGAGGAAGTTGACGGTGCTCTTGTCGGTCTCCGCCTTGACCGCGAGCGTGTTCCTCAGGTCCTTGATCTGCTTCCAGACCTGGGGGGTCTGGCGGTGCGCGAGCAGGGTGTACCGGGTGTTCTTCGTACGGAGCTTCTTGGCGACGGTGTCCACGTCCTGGCCGAGGACCGGCCCGAGCAGTGCCGCGGCCTGCTCGGGCGCGTCCGTCACCTTCGTCGTGTCCTGCGTGAACATCGTGGGGTCGGCCGTGATGTCGTACGCGTCCACACTCGTCGCGAGCTCCACGCCGTTGCGGTCCGTGATCCCGCCACGGGTGGCGGCCAGGGTGCGGCCCACGTAGCGGTTCTGCTCGGCCTTCGCGACGTAGGCGTTGGCGTCCACGGCCTGCACCTGGAGCAGGCGTACGACGAAGGCGATCATCACCAGTGTCAGGGCGAGGCTGATCATGCGCAGCCGGGGACGCGGGCTGCCCAGCCGCAGGGCCTGCGGGCCGCCGGGCCGGGGCG
>LRTP01001155.1 GCA_001550305.1 Streptomyces diastatochromogenes | reverse complement strand
GCGGACGGGGGGGGGGCGGGGGTCCGCGGGGTCGGGGTCCGCGGGGTCGAGGTCTGCGGAGCCGGGGTCCGCGGTGTGGCGGTGCCCGCGGAGGGGACGGCGGCCGACGGGGCGCTGGCGGCCGGGGCCGTGGTCTGCGTGAGGGCGAGGACCTCGGGCGGACGGACCACCGGGTTGCGTGCGGAGGACTGCTGGGCGGCCGTTCCGGGGACGCCCTTGACGCTGCCGTCCGGGTTGAGGAAGGCCGGGTCGCCGCCGGGCACCATTCCCAGCTCGCGGGCGCGGCGCTGGAGGGCGTCGGGCGCGGAGTAGGTGTCCACGTCCCGCTGCAGCGCCTGCTCCTCGTCGGTGAGGCTCTTGGTGTCCCGCTGCAGGTCGGCCAGGTGGAACGAGCCCTCGCTCAGGGCGGAGTTCAGCACGAGGAGGCCGATCAGGCCACCGCCGAGCAGGAGCACGACGAGCAGGACGAAGGGGGTGCGGGCGGCCTGGCCCCCGCCGGCGGGGAGAAGCCGGGCGAGCCGGGCGGCCCGCCCCCTGAGTTCGGGTTTCCTACTCACTCGGTCTCCCCCTCCTGGTGCCTCACTCGGCGTCCTCGCGGATGCGCTGAGCCCCGCGCAGTCGTGCGGGAGCCGCTCGCCGGTTCTCGGCGACCTCTTCCTCGGTGGGAAGTTCGGCACCGCGGGTGAGCAGCTTGAGCCGGGGCTGGTAGCGCTCGGGCACGACCGGCAGACCGGGCGGCGCGGTGGTGGCGGCACCGGCCGCGAACACCTGCTTGACCAGCCGGTCCTCCAGCGAGTGGTACGACAGGACGGCGATCCGGCCGCCGACGGCGAGCGCCTTCACGGCCGCGGGAATCGCCCGCTCCAGGACGCTGAGTTCCCCATTGACCTCGATGCGCAGCGCCTGGAAGGTGCGCTTGGCGGGGTTGCCGCCGGTGCGCTTGGCGGCCTGCGGCAGGGAGTCGCGGATCAGCTCGACGAGCCGCGCGCTGTTGCTGAAGGGTTCCTTCTCGCGTTCGCGCACGACGGCGGAGACGATCCGCTTGGCCTGCTTCTCCTCGCCGTAGGCGCGCAGGATCCGCACCAGTTCGCCCGGCGGGTAGGTGTTGAGCACCTCGGCCGCGCTGATGCCGGTCGTCTGGTCCATCCGCATGTCGAGCGGGGCGTCCTGGGCGTAGGCGAAGCCGCGGTCGGCCTCGTCGAGTTGCATGGAGGAGACGCCCAGGTCGAACAGGACGCCCTGGACACGGGGGATGCCGAGACGGTCGAGCACCTCGGGCAGTTCGTCGTAGACCGCGTGCACAAGGGTGGCACGGTCGCCGAAGGGGGCGAGCCGCTCTCCGGAGAGGCGCAGTGCCTCCTTGTCGCGGTCGAGGGCGACGAGACGGGCCTCGGGGAACCGGGTCAGCAGCGCCTCGCTGTGGCCGCCGAGTCCCAGGGTGCAGTCGACGACCACGGCGCCCGGCTCGGTGAGGGCCGGGGCCAACATGTCCAGGCACCGCTGGAGCATCACCGGGACGTGTCGACTCTGACTCAAGGGGCCCTCTCAGATCCGGCGCGGCCGTACGCACCGCCGGGTCCCCACCCGCTCGAGAAGGGGAGGCCTGCTGGCGCCGGGTGAGTGGCGTCAGCCGACCGGGAGCGGGAGGAGGCCGAGCCGTACGTACGCGCCGCGCACGCGGGGGGAGACGCCGGAAAATCGCCGGGTCTCCAGGGGAAAGCAGTCCAGCAGGGAGAGCCTCGTCTCCCGCTTCGCGTCACTTTAGTCCACGGTGTCTCGCGGTCAATCAACCGGCATGCGCGTCGCGGACCGCTCCTCCACGAACCCCCGATCAAAGCTGTGAATCAGCAAAAATCACCTGTCCAGGCGATCTCTAAACACCCATGTGGGTTACCTCACAACAAGACACGATGACGTTCTTTGTCCCTTCTCACAGCAGGACTACTTCGTACCTGACCAGTAACGTCATAGCTATGACGACTTCTGCATCCGTACCCACAGAGCCCGAAGACGCCATAACCACGAGCGGCGGCGTGACCGACCGTCTCGTCGAGGCGAACCAGCAGTACGCCGGCGCGTTCACCGATCCCGGGATGGACGCGCGCCCCGTGCTGCACGTCGCGGTGGTCGCGTGCATGGACGCCCGGCTCGACCTGCACGCCGCCCTCGGCCTGGAGCTGGGCGACTGCCACACCATCCGCAACGCCGGCGGCGTCGTCACCGACGACGTGATCCGCTCCCTCACCATCAGCCAGCGGGCGCTCGGCACCCGCAGCGTCGTTCTCATCCACCACACCGGCTGCGGCCTGGAGTCCCTCACCGAGGAGTTCCGGCACGACCTGGAGATGGAGGTCGGCCAGCGCCCCGCCTGGGCGGTCGAAGCTTTCCGGGACGTCGAACAGGACGTCCGGCAGTCGATGCAGCGCGTACGCACCTCACCGTTCCTCCTGCACACGGACGACGTGCGCGGCTTCGTCTTCGACGTGACGACGGGTCTGCTGCGCGAGATCGACCCCGCCTGAACGCTCCCACCGGGCCCCTCGTAAAACTTCCTGGGGCCCTCGTGGGACCCTCACTTCACGAAAAAACCCCGACCCACCGGCGCCCAAAGGGTCGCAAGACCTGACATATCGCAGCCAGTTATCCACAGGCGAGTGACACGAACCGGTAACGGCAACAAGAATGCGGTTGTGGCGTCACGCGGAACCACTCGCGCGTGGTGTCCGTGTTTCGGGGTGGGCCGGTCCGCACAGGGCGTCGGCCCGAGAACGGGCCGAGGAGGGCCGGGTGACGACCTATGACGATCGAGCGAGCCTTACGGATCTGACCGCCACTGTGGAGCGTGTCCGCAGTTCGGTGGAAGGAGTGATCGAAGGCAAGCCTGAGGTCGTACGGCTTTCGCTGACCGTGCTGCTCGCCGAGGGACATCTTCTGATCGAGGATGTCCCCGGCGTCGGCAAGACCATGCTGGCCAAGGCATTGGCACGGTCCATCGACTGCTCGGTGCGGCGTATCCAGTTCACGCCCGACCTGCTGCCCTCGGACATCACGGGTGTGTCCATCTGGGACCAGCAGCGCCGGGACTTCGAGTTCAAACCGGGTGCGATCTTCGCGCAGATCGTGATCGGCGACGAGATCAACCGCGCCTCCCCCAAGACGCAGTCCGCGCTCCTGGAGTCGATGGAGGAGCGCCAGGTCACCATCGACGGGCAGACCTACGAACTGCCCAGTCCCTTCATGGTGGTGGCCACGCAGAACCCGGTCGAGATGGAGGGCACCTACCCGCTGCCGGAGGCCCAGCGCGACCGCTTCATGGCCCGCGTCTCCATCGGCTACCCCAGTGCGGAAGCCGAGCTCCAGATGCTGGACATCCACGGCGGGATCTCTCCGCTCGACGACCTCCAGCCGGTGGCGCACGCCCACGAGATCGTGAAACTGATCGACGCGGTCCGCACGGTCCACGTCGCGGAGACGGTCCGGCGGTACGCGGTGGATCTCGTCGCCGCCACGCGCACCCACCCCGACCTGAGACTCGGCGCCTCGCCGCGTGCCACGCTGCATCTGCTGCGCGCGGCGAAGGCCTCCGCGGCGCTCAGCGGCCGGGAGTACGCGCTGCCGGACGACATCCAGGCACTCGCCGTGGCGGTCCTGGCCCACCGTCTGCTCCCCACGGCCCAGGCGCAGTTGAACCGTCGTACGGCCGAGCAGGTCGTCCAGGAGATCCTTCAGCACACCGCCGTTCCCGCGGCACCCCAGCAGCAGCCGGGCTTCACGATGGGCCGCGGCGCGCCCGCGTTCGGCCAGCAGCCGCCCCGGAGGCTGTGATGACGCCCGGGGGGACCGGCGACGCCGAGGAGGACAAGGGCGGGCTGCGCACCGCGCTCACCGGTCTCACCACCCGTGGACGCTCCTTCCTGGCCGCCGGCATCGCGGCCGCGATCTGCGCGTACGTCCTGGGGCAGAGCGATCTGCTCCGGGTCGGCCTGCTCCTCGCGGTCCTGCCGCTGGTCTGCGCGACCGTGCTGTACCGCACGCGCTACCGGGTCGCGGGCAGCCGCAGGCTCTCCCCCGGGCGGGTACCGGCCGGTTCCGAGGCCCGCGTCCATCTGCGGATGGACAACGTCTCGCGGCTGCCCACCGGCCTGCTGATGCTCCAGGACCGGGTGCCGTACGTGCTCGGCCCGCGGCCCCGGTTCGTCCTGGACCGGGTGGAGGCGGGCGGCCGGCGCGAGGTGTCCTACCGGGTCCGCTCCGATCTGCGCGGCCGCTATCCGCTGGGTCCGCTGCAACTGCGTCTGACGGACCCGTTCGGGATGTGCGAACTGACCCGTTCCTTCTCGACGTACGACACCCTGACGGTCATCCCGCGCGTGGAACCGCTGCCGCCGGTGCGGCTGACCGGTGAGGCGAAGGGGTACGGCGACGGGCGCCAGCGCTCGCTGGCGCTGGCCGGCGAGGACGACATCATCCCGCGCGGCTACCGCTACGGCGACGACCTGCGCCGGGTGCACTGGCGCCTGACCGCGCGCTACGGCGAACTGATGGTCCGTCGCGAGGAACAGCCGCAGCGCTCACGCTGCACGGTGCTGCTCGACACCCGGGGCATCGCCTACGAGGGCGCCGGCCCGGACTCCGCCTTCGAGTGGGCGGTGTCGGGCACGGCGTCGACGCTGGTGCACATGCTCGAGCGGGGCTTCTCGGTGCGGCTGCTGACGGACGACGGCAACTCGGTGCCCGGCGAGGGCGCCGACGGCTTCGCGGGCGCGAGCCAGGAGTCGGCGGACGCGGCCGGACTCATGATGGACACGCTCGCGGTCATCGACCACTCGGACGGCGCCGGGCTCTCCCGGGCCTACGACGTCCTGCGTGGAGGCAACGAAGGGCTGCTGATCGCCTTTCTCGGCGACCTCGACGAGGAGCAGGCGACGGTGCTCGCCAAGATGCGCCAGCGCAGCGGCGGGGCCGTCGCCTTCCTGCTGGACAGCGAGACCTGGGTGCGGGAACCGACCGACGTCCCCGGCCCGTTGGGCAGAAGCGAGGATCGACTGCGCATGCTGCGCGAGGCGGGCTGGACCGCCGTGACGGTGCCACGGGGGGCGGAACTCGCCGATCTGTGGCGGCAGGCGGACCGGCAGCGCACGGGTGCCGCCTCGACGGGGAGTACGGCCGGGGGTGGACGATCATGAGCGGGCGGGCTCGGCTGACGCTGTATTCGGCGGCGGCCACACTGATGGCGGCGTGCGCGCTGCTGCCGCTGGTCAAGCCGGCGACATGGTTCCTCCAGGCGGTGTTCCTGCTGGCCCTGCAGTCCGGTGTGGGCGCCCTGACCCGGCGGGTTCCGCTGGCCCGGCCGCTGACGGTGGCGGCGCAGGCGCTGGTGACGCTGATGCTGCTGACGCTGGTCTTCGCCCAGCAGCAGGCGCTCCTCGGCTTCGTCCCGGGACCGGAGGCGTTCCGGCACCTCGGCGATCTGCTCCAGGCGGGCACGGACGACGTCGGGCGGTACGCGATCCCGGCGCCGCTGTCCGACGGCATCCGCCTGATGCTGATCGGCGGTGTCCTGGTGATCGGGCTCGCGGTGGACACGCTCGCGGTGACGTTCCGCAGCGCGGCCCCCGCCGGACTCCCCCTGCTCGCGCTGTACTCGGTCGCCGCGGGACTGTCGGGCGGCGGCTGGGCCTGGCTGTGGTTCCTGCTCGCGGCCACGGGCTATCTGATGCTGCTCCTGGCGGAGGGCCGCGACCGGCTCTCCCAGTGGGGCCGGGTCTTCGGCGGCGCGCCCCGCTCGCAGGGACTGGACGCCCCCTCGGGCACGGTCGCACCGGTCCGCACGGGACGGCGCATCGGCGTGGTCGCGCTGGT
>LRTP01001154.1 GCA_001550305.1 Streptomyces diastatochromogenes | reverse complement strand
CGCGCTGGGCGTCGCCCTGGCGGTGCCGCTCGCCCTGCCCGCCCTCGACGGCGGTCTGCTGGGCCGCGCGGGGGCGGGCGTCGGATCGGGTTCCGGGGGCGGCACCATCTCCGCGGTGAACCCGTTGGTCTCGCTCCGCGACAGCCTGAACGTGGACGAGGACCGCCAGGTCATGTCCTACCGCACCAACACCGAAGACACCCAGGACATGTATCTGCGGATCGTGTCCCTGGACGACTTCGACGGCACGGCGTGGAAGCCGGCCCAGCGACGCATCCAGGACGTGCCGGACACGTTCCCGACGCCGATCGGCCTCGGGGCCGATGTCCAGCGCAGCGAGATCCAGACCCGCATCTCGGCGGCCGACTGGTACGCGCAGGACTGGCTGCCCATGCCGTACCCGGTCAGCAAGGTGAACATCAGCGGCAGTTGGCGGTACGAGCCGGTCGGGCGCACGCTCGTCGGTGACCACGGTCAGAACACGCGCGGCGTGCAGTACGAGGTGACGAGCCTGATCGTGCAGCCGACCGCGGCGCAGCTGGCGAACGCGCCGGAGCCGTCGAAGGCTCTGAAGCGCGAGTTCACCAAGGTGCCGTCGTCGCTGCCCGCGGTGGTGGCCGACACGGCGCGCAAGGTCACCGCGGGCTCGACGAACCACTACGAGCAGGCGGTCAAACTCCAGGACTACTTCGCGGTGAACGGCGGGTTCACCTACAACACCCGGGTGCAGGTGGGCAGCGGCTCGGCCGCGATCGCGCGCTTCCTGAAGGACAAGCAGGGCTTCTGCGTCCACTTCTCCTTCGCGATGGCCTCGATGGCCCGCACCCTGGGGATTCCGGCGCGGGTCGCGGTGGGCTTCACGCCCGGCTCCCCGCAGTCCGACGGTTCGATGTCGGTGGGGCTGCGGGACGCGCACGCCTGGCCCGAGCTGTACTTCGAAGGGGTGGGCTGGACCCGCTTCGAACCGACCCCGAACCGGGGCTCGGTGCCGGCGTACACCCAGACGAACACACCAGGGTCGGACTCGCCGACGGTGCCCAAGCCGTCCACGTCGACGTCCGCGGCGCCGTCCACCGCTCCCTCGGCCAGCAGCAACTGCCTGGCCGAGCAGAAGAAGCTCGATGCGTGCCCGAGCCAGTCCGCGCTGGCCACGGTCGGCTCGAAGGACGACGGCACTCCGTGGTTCCAGATCCTGGGGTACACACTGGCCGGGCTCCTGCTGCTGGTCGTACCGCTGCTGCCGATGCTGTGGCGGATGCGGCTCCGGTCCGTGCGGCTCGGTGCGCACGGCCGCGGTGAGGCGGACGCGCCCGCGTACACGCTGGCGACGTGGCTGGAGGTGACCGATACGGCGTGGGACCACGGAATCGTGCCGGACGAGTCCCAGACACCACGGAAGGCCGCGGCGCGGATCGTGCGACTCGGGCTCCTCGAAGCCGAGGCCTCGGAGGCGGTGCACCGGCTGGCCGCGGCGGTCGAGCAGGTGCTGTACGCCCCGCACCCCCGGCTGACGGCGGGGCTCGCGGAGGACGCCCGTCGTGTCACGGACGCCCTCGGCGCCCGG
>LRTP01001153.1 GCA_001550305.1 Streptomyces diastatochromogenes | reverse complement strand
CGCGCCCTGCTCGCGCCCCGCTCAGCCGTCCGGGTGGCCTGGTCGGCGTCGGCCTACTGGGCGGCTCTGTCGGCCCGGCTGGCGGCGCGCAGAGAGTCCCTGCTGCGACGCCCTTCGGGGCAGAACAGCTGACGTCGCGTTGAACCATGTGGCCCGTGTCCCCGGCCGGGGACACGGGCCACATGTGGTGGGTGCGCGACCGGGACGGAGGCCGCCGGTGGCGACCCGCCGGTACCGGCCGGCGTCCCACCGGCGAAGGTTCGGTTCCCGTCGGCGACACACCGGTGCTTCACGCAGGCGCCTCACATCGGCGCTTCACCGTCGGCGCGGGCAAGACGCCCTGTCGGGGTACGACTGAGGGGGTGTCCCCACCCGGCCCGGGTGGGGACACCCCCTCACGCGTTGTCCTCGACTGCGGGCGCCCGCAGGGCTACTGACCCCGCGGGGCTACTGCCCCTGCTCGTCTCGGCGTCGCTGCCAGCGTTGTTCGATGCGGTCCATCATGGAGCGGCGCTGTCGGCCCTGGTGGCGCGTGGCGGGTGCGCCGGGCGCGGCCGGCTGCTCACCCGGCTTGGGAGCCTTGCGCCAACCGGTGACGGCGAGCACCGCACAGCCCAGCATGACGAGAAAACCCACCACGCTGACCCAGATCTGCTTCGAGACCATTCCGGCCATGAGGAGCGCGATACCCACCAGAAAGCCCGCGACCGCCTGGTAGACCCGTCGCCGGGTGTACGTACGCAGCCCGCTTCCCTCAAGCGCTGTCGCGAACTTGGGATCTTCGGCGTACAGCGCTCGCTCCATCTGCTCGAGCATTCGCTGCTCGTGCTCCGAGAGCGGCACGGCGTCCTCCTCATCGTGCAGTCGCCGGGGCGACCGGGGGTCCCCTTCAGGATAGGCAGGGAATCGCCCCCGTGAAACCCGCCCCTCTGCGCCAATTCGCCAACCGGAACCCGCCATGGCACCCCGATTCACTGAGGCGTGCATTCCCCAGCAACCGGCCCGTCATGCCGGACGGTCTCCCTCGATCATACGGCGCCGAGCGCCCGATCGGGTGGCCTGTGGCGTACTCCATCTGCCGCCCCGCCCCTGATCAGGGGCGCAACATGGGAGGCGACTCAACCCTCGTCGGCCCCCTGTGCCTCACCGAGCACATGAAGCTGCGTGGCCACGGAGTGGAACGCGGGGAGTTCGGCGGCCGCCGCCTCGAGCTTCAGAAGGGCTTCCACGGCACCCGGCTCGGTGTCCACGAGGACGCCGGGGACCAGGTCCGCGAAGACCCGTACGCCGTGCACGGCGCCGACGTGCAGACCCGCGCCCTCGACGAGCGCGGTGAGCTGGTCGGCGGTGAAACGGTGGGGTACGGGATCGCCCTCGCCCCAGCGTCCGTCCGGGTCGTCGAGCGCCTGCTTGGCCTCCTTGAAGTGGCCGGCGAGGGCGCGGGCGAGCACGGCGCCGCCCAGGCCCGCCGCGAGGAGGCTGAGAACGCCCTCGGGGCGCAGCGCGTCCACCACGTTGCGCACGCCGTCGGCGGGGTCGTCCACGTACTCCAGGACCCCGTGGCACAGCACGACGTCGTAGCCACCGCGCTCGACGACGTCGAAGAGGCCGTGGGCGTCGCCCTGGACACCCTTGACACGGTCGGCGACCCCGGCCTCGGCGGCCCGGCGCTCCAGCGCGAACAGCGCGTTCGGGCTGGGGTCGACGACAGTGACACGGTGGCCGAGGCGGGCCACGGGCACCGCGAAGTTGCCGCTGCCGCCTCCGGTGTCGAGGACGTCCAGCGACTCCCGCCCAGTGGCCTTGACCCGGCGATCGAGAGCATCCTTGAGGACCTCCCAGACCACGGCGGTACGGAGAGAAGCGCGAGGGCGCGTCGGGTCCGGCACGGCAGTTGACTCCTCGGAGCGGCACCGCCTCTTGCGCGGCGGAGCGATCGGGGGGCCTCCCGGCAGGAGGCTTCAGGCGCCTCCACCCTATTGCCTCCGCCGTCGTACCCGACCCTCCGTCTCACCCGGCGGATCACGCGTCGGATCAGGCATTGGATCAGGCGTCGGATCGCGGGGTCAGCTCGCGTCCGGGACCTCCCTGTCCGCCCTGCGCTCCCTGCCCTCCCCGTCTCCGTCGCCCTCCTCCTCTCCGTTGCGACGGGGCTGGGGCAGTACGGGTTGCAGCACCAGCATCCGCTCGACGAGGCGCAGGAACATCGCCACGTCCCGTATCAGGTCGTCGGCGTCGCGGGTGCCGGCCGCGCCCCGGATACCCGCCTCGGCGCGGGCGCGCCGGTCGGCTCCGGAGGCGAACAGGGCGCTCCACTCGGTGAGTTCGGGCGCGATCTCGGGGAGCACTTCCCAGGCGCTCCGGATGCGGGCGCGGCGTCGGGGTGTGGGCTCCGGGCGGCCCCGGGCGGCGAGGACGGCGGCGGCGGTGCGCAGGGCCGCCAAGTGCGCCGTCGCGTAGCGCTCGTTGGGTGTTTCCAGGGCGGTCGCCTCGTCAAGACCGGCGCGGGCCTGGGCGAGCAGGTCGAGGGCGGCGGGCGGGGCCGTGGCCCGGCGGAGCACGGGGTGCACGTCGCTCGCCGGGCCGGTCAGTGAGGGGGCAGGGCCGGTGGCGCGGCGCCGGTGGGCGGCTGCTGCGGAAGAGGTGGCCATGACGAACCTCCTGTCGTCTGTGTGACGGCACTGTGGCCGTATGTGCCCATCGTGAGGTATGCCACTGACAATCCGTTCTGACCTGGGCCTTTGCTTCGATCGAAGGTTCGGGTTAGTTTTTGCACTGACCAGTCAGTTCAAAAATGTTCAGGGGATGGGGACGCTGTGGACGGTCCGCGCGGACTCGGTGTCACGGCCAGCGACTTCGGACTCGAGGGCCCTCGCGGCTGGGCGTTCCGCGGGGTCGGCCTCGATGCGGGGCCCGGCTCGCTGATCGCGGTCGCGGGGCCGTCCGGCTCGGGCCGTACGTGCCTGCTGCTCGCGCTCACGGGCCGGATGCGGTCCACCGAGGGGACGGCCACCGTGGGCGGGGCCACGCTGCCGCGGCAGATGGCCGCGGTGCGTCGCGCGAGCGCGCTGGCCCACGTCCCGGGTGTCACCGACCTGGACCCCGCCCTGACCGTCGGGGAGCACCTGCTCGAACGGGCCCTGCTGCAGCGGCGGTTCGGGGGGTCCCTGAAGGACTCCCTGCGCGGGCCGCTGCGTCCGCGAGCCGAGCGGGCGGCCGAGGGGAAGCTGCGGATCGACTCCGCGCTGGCCGCCGCCGGGCTGGACCGGGAGGCCCTGCCCAAGGGCTCCCGAACCGCCGTACGCGACCTGGAGCGGCTCGAAGCCCTGCGGCTGTCCGTCGCGTTGGCCCTCGTCGGCCGCCCGGGGCTGCTCGGCGTCGACGACACCGACCTCAAGTTGTCGGATGCCGAACGGGCCGAGGTCTGGGCCCTGTTGAAGTCGATCGCCCAGTCGGGCACCACGGTCGTGGCGGTGTGCGGCGAGGCTCCCGACGGAGCCGTCCGCGTGTCCACCCGCCCGACCGACCACACCAGCGAGACCGACGACAAGGAGACGGCCGATGCGCTCGCCGAGACTGGCCGTTCTTGAGCTCAGGCGCTTCGGCCGGGGCAAACTCCCGCGTGCCGCGCTGGCCGCGCTCCTGTTGCTGCCGTTGTTGTACGGCGCCCTCTACCTGTGGTCGTTCTGGGACCCCTACGGCCGCCTTGACCGCATTCCCGTGGCGCTCGTGAACGACGACAAGGGGGCGAGCGTCGCGGGCAAGAAGCTCTCGGCGGGCGAGGACATCACCAAGGGGCTGCGCGACAGCGACACCTTCGAGTGGCACGAGGTGAGCGCGGCCGAGGCCCGCCGGGGTGTCGAGGACGGCACGTACTACCTGTCGCTGACCATGCCGCCCGACTTCAGCCGGAGGATCGCCTCCAGCTCCGGACAGGCTCCGGAGACGGGCGCCCTCCAGGTGCGTACGAACGACGCGAACAACTACATCGTCGGGCAGATCTCACGGACGGTGTTCGGCGAGGTGCGCACGGCGGCGTCCACGAAGGCCTCCCGGTCGTTCCTGGACAAGATCTTCATCTCGTTCTCGGACATCCACGGGGCGACCGAGAAGGCCGCCAAGGGGGCCGACAAACTCAGCGGTGGCATCACCAGGGCCCGGAAGGGCTCCGAGGACCTCGCCGACGGCCTGAAGGACGCCAAGGAGGGCAGTGGCAAGCTCTCCGGGGGCCTGCGGAAGCTCGACAGGGGCGCCGGCGATCTGGCGGACGGCTCGCGGCAGGTCGCCGACGGCACGGGGGCGCTGGCCGACAAGGTCAACGGGGTCGCGGACAAGGTGGGCCCCTTCCTGAAGGACAACGAGAAGTCGATCGGCGACACGGCCCGGCTCGTCGCCGACTCCGCCGCGGGGATCCGCCACAACCTGGACACACTGGTGAAGACGGCCCCGGCCGCCGCCAAGGGCGCCCATACGGCGTCCGACGCGCTGAGCGCCGTCTACAGGGCACGCTGCGAGACCCTGCCGTTGCCCGACGCCGCGTGCCCCGACCTGAAGAAGGCCCGACAGGCGGCCGCGGACGTGGCCGCGGTCGCCGACGACGTCAACACGCTCATCGGCGACCAGAACGGCGATCTCGACCGGCTCGACAAGAACCTGGGCACCCTGCAGAAGCAGGCCCAGGCCCTCGCCGACCGCTCGCCGCACCTCTCCGAAGACCTCACCGACGCCGTCTCCAAGGTCAACAAGCTGAACGAGGGCGCCGAGAAGGTCGCCGCGGGGGCCAAGAAGCTGCGCACGGGGCTCGGCACGGCCAAGACCGGCGCGGCGGACCTCGACACGGGTGTCGGCGAGCTGAAGACGGGCGCGAGCACCCTCGACGAGGGCATGTACAAGCTCGTCGGCGGCTCGGGGCAGCTCGCCGGCGGGCTGCACGACGGCGCCGGGCAGATCCCCGACTACGACCGGCAGGACCGCGACGTGCGCACCCAGGTCATGGCCGACCCGGTGAAGCTCGCCTCCAAGGACCTGCACAAGGCGCCCAACTACGGCACCGGCTTCGCCCCGTACTTCATCCCGCTGTCCCTGTGGGTGGGCGCGATGGTGGCGTACATGCTGATCCAGCCGCTGAACCGGCGCGCGCTCGCCGTGGGTGCCTCGGCCTGGCGCATCGCGCTGGCGGGCTGGCTGCCGGTGGCCGCCCTGGGCGTGCTCCAGACGGCGGCCCTGATGTCCGTGCTGCACTGGGCGATCGGCCTGGAGATGGTGCGGGCGGCCGGGACGGTCGGCTTCCTGTGCCTGGTGACGGCGTGCTTCGCGGCGCTCGTGCAGTGGCTGAACGCACGCTTCGGAGCGGCGGGCCGGATTCTCGTCCTCGCCCTCCTGATGCTCCAGCTGACCTCGGCGGGCGGCACGTACCCCGTCCAGACCAGTCCGGGCTTCTTCAACGCGATCCACCCCTTCTTGCCGATGAGTTACGTCGTCGAGGCCCTCCGCAGGCTCATCACGGGTGGCGGTCTCGGACCGGTCTGGCAGGCGTGCGCCGTCCTCACGGCGTTCACCGCGGGCGCGCTCGCGCTCACCGCCCTGTCGGCACACCACAAGCAGGTGTGGACCCTCGACCGTCTGCACCCCGAGCTGAGCCTGTGACAATCAGGGCCATGGAAAGCAGCAGCACCACGGCAGGTGGCGGCCGTCGCGAGGCGACCCGGCAGAAGCTCTACGAGGCGGCGGTCACCCTCATCGCGGAACAGGGGTTCTCCGCCACCACCGTGGACGAGATCGCCGAGCGGGCCGGGGTCGCGAAAGGCACGGTCTACTACAACTTCGCGAGCAAGTCCGTCCTCTTCGAGGAGTTGCTGCGGCACGGCGTGGGACTCCTCACCGCCTCCCTGCGGGAGGCCGCGGAGCGCACCGAGCGGGACGGCGGCACCAAGGTCGACGCACTGGACGCGATGATCAGGGCCGGGCTCGCCTTCATCAACCGCTACCCGGCCTTCACCCAGCTCTACGTGGCCGAGCTGTGGCGCACCAACCGGGCCTGGCAGTCCACGCTCATGGTGGTCCGGCAGGAGGCGGTCGCGGTCGTCGAGGGCGTGCTGCGCGCAGGGGTGGCGAACGGCGAGCTCAGCGACGAGATCGACATTCCGCTGACGGCCGCCGCGCTGGTCGGGATGGTCCTGGTGGCCGCCCTGGACTGGCAGGCCTTCCAGCCGGAGCGTTCCCTGGACGACGTCCACGCGGCGCTGTCGCGGCTGCTCCAGGGCCGCGTGAGCGGCAACCGGTGAGCTGACCGGGCTCGGTACGGAAACGGGGCACGGCGAAGCGCCGGTCCGAGGTGGCCGCGTCCCCCGCGGGCCACCTCGAACCGGCGCTTCGCCGTACTTCCCCGTATCCCCCGTACTCCCCGTTGGGCCCCCGTTCGGTCGTCCCCCGGGTTCCCCCGTGCCTCGCTCCCGCCGACAGAGTCGGCGGAAGGAGCGGCCAAGGGCGCGAGGACCGTTCCGCCGCCCCGTGTCGGCGGTACCGGAGCCGCGCCCCCTTCCGTGCCTCCACTCTCTCTTTCGCGCAGGTCGGGCCCCATCCGCGCGCGTACTCATCTCACTCACTAGGTACGGATACTCAGTCGTACGCACTCATGCCCAGGACGGACCGTCGTCCACTGGTTACGATCGCGTCCGTGTCCGTACTCCCCCTGGTCTTCACCAGCGGCTGGGCCAGTGGCATCAACGCGTACGCGGTGGTGCTGCTCCTCGGCATCTTCGGAGCGACCGGTCTGAGCGACGACGTCCCGGAGTCCCTTCAGCGCCCTGAGATCCTGATCACAGCGGGCGTTCTCTTCCTGTGCGAGGCGGTCGCCGACAAGATCCCGTACGTGGACTCGGTGTGGGACTCGGTGCACACCGTGATCCGCCCGGCGGCGGGGGCGTGGGTCGGGGCCCTGCTCGCCGGGCAGAGCGGTTCGCTCTCCGATCTGGCGGCGGGCGCGATCGGCGGTTCGACGGCGTTGGCGAGCCACACGGTCAAGGCCGGGACGCGGATGGCGATCAACACCTCGCCGGAGCCGTTCAGCAACCTCGTCATGAGCACCGCCGAGGATCTCGGGGTCGCCGGAATCCTGACGTTCGCGATGTTCCACCCCGAGGCCGCGGCGATCATCGCGGGCGTGCTGCTGCTCGCGGGACTGCTGGCGCTCTTCTTCCTGATCTCACGGATCCGCCGGTTCCTGCGCCGCAGGGCCCAGCGCCGGGAGGAGAGACGCCTGGCCGAGCGGGTGGGACAGCCACCCGACTGAGACCGCGGGCCGGGTTGTCGGTGGCGGCCGATAAAGTCGCTGGCATGGGACGGATTGCGGTGATCGGCGCCGGGATGGGCGCGATGGCGGCCGCCGCCCGGCTGGCCGTCGCGGGCCACCGGGTGGTGGTGTACGAGCGCGCGGCGACGTACGGCGGGGCGGTGCGCCGCTTCGAGCGCGACGGCTTCGTGTTCGACACGGGCCCGGGGCTGCTCCCGCTGCCCGCGGTCTACCGCGATCTGTTCGTCAAGACGGGCAAGGAGCCTCTGGAGGCGTGCGTCGAGCTGGTCCAGGTGGACCCGTCCTCGCGCCATGTCTTCGCCGAGGGCACGGAGGTCGGTCTGCCGAACGCCTCGCGCGCGGGCGTCGTCACCGCCCTCGACGAGGCCCTCGGGGCGGGCGCGGGCGCACGGTGGGGCGACTTCCTGGTGCGGGCACGCGAGGCCTGGGACCGCACCCGCAGGCCGCTCCTGGAGGAGCCGCTGTGGCCGAACTGGTCGGTGCTCGCCGAGCGCGAGCCCTACCCCTCGGTGCCGCACAAGAAGCTGCTGCGCACCCGCCGCGCCACGACCCTCGCCGAGGTCGGCGCGTGGGAGTTGCGCGACCCGCGCCTCACGGCCCTGCTGGAGAGCCACGCCCTCGCCCACGGGCTCGATCCGCGCGTCACCCCGGCGAGCGCGGCCGTACTGCCGTACATGGAGCACGCCTTCGGCACCTGGTATGTGCGCGGCGGCATACGGGAGTTGGCGCGCGCGGTGTACGAGCGGTGCGTGGCCCGCAGGGTGGAGTTCCGCTTCGAGGCCCCGGTCGCGCGGATCGTCGAGAAGGACGGCCGGGCCACGGGTGTGGAGCTGGCCGACGGCGAGGTCGCGGACGCCGACTTCGTGGTCGCCGGTGTCGCGCCCGGAGCGCTCGACGCCCTGGCCCCCGGAACGGCGCTACGGGGCGGTGACGAGGTCGCGCCGCAGCGCGGGGCACCGAGCAGGCTGACCGTGCTGCTGGCGCTGCGCGGAGGGCGCCCCGAGGGGGTGGCACACCGGACGGTGGTGCACGCGGCGGACCGTACGGAGGAGTTGGACCGGCTCTTCGGTGAGCGTCCGGGGTTCTCCTCCTCGCCCACCGTGACGGTGTCGCGCCCGGACGACCCCGCCCTCGCGCCGGACGCGGAGCACGAGGCGGTCACGCTGAGCGTCACGGTCCCGTCGGGCCTGTCGGTGTCCGAGGCGGACGTGGAGGGGGTGCTCGGTGTCGCCGAGCGCGCGATACCGGGCCTGCGCGACCGTCTGCTGTGGCACGAGGCCCGCACTCCTGCCGACTTCGCGGAAGAGACGGGCGCGGGCGGCGGCGCCGTCCCCGCCCCGGCGCTCGCCGCGGCGGACGGACGGCTGCTGCACGCGTCGAACACCACCCGTATGCCGGGGCTGTTCGTGGTCGGGGGCTGGGCCCACCCGGGCGGCGGCCTCCCGCACGCGGGCATGTCGGGCGCCCTGGTGTCCGGACTGATCGTGGAGGGACCGCAGTTCCGGGGCTCTCAGTGAGCGCACCGGCGCGCCGGAGGCCGCCCGGGGAGGGCGGCCTTCAGTACCGGTACTGCTCGTCGTACCCGGCGCCGTTGGCGTTGCCGTTGCCCTGGTACGGGTAGGGCTGCTCCGGCGGGAGTTCGCCGCCGTAGGGGTCGTCGGTGTTGCGCTGCTGCGGGACCCAGACGCCGCCGGCCGGGGTCTCGCCGCCGTAGCCGCCGGTGGCGTACTGGTCCTGGCCGTAGCCCTGCTGCTGCTGCGTGTACTGCTGGTCGCCGCCGCCGTAGGTCGTGTCGTACGAGGCGCCGTTGTAGGACTGCGTGCCGATGTACGGGTCGGAGTAGGCGGCGTACTGCTGCTGGCCGTTGTCGTAGCCGTACTGCTGCTGGTCGTACCCGGTCGCGTAGCCGTCGTAGGCGTAGGCCTGCTGGTCCTGGGACTGGGCCGCGGCGGCGTAGGACTGGTCGGTGGCGGCGGCCGCGTAGGCGGTGTCGCTGTAGACGCCGTAGGAGCCGGTGTCGTCGGGCAGGGGCTGGGGCTCGTACACGGCGGCGGCCTCGGCGGCCGTCAGGTCGCCGGAACCGGGCGGCATGAACCGGTCGGAGTGCGCGGGCGAGAACACGTCGTCCTCGCGGGTGAAGTCGTCGCCCTGGGGATACGCCGCGTCTCGGGCCAGTCCTTCGGCCCTGGCCTCGGCCCCCTCGGCCGTTTCGAGGTCGGAGGCCTCCAGCGCCGGGTCCTGGTGGTCCTCACCGCGGCGTCGCTTGCTCTTGCCGAGGCCCTTGCCGGCGCCGCTCTCGGCACCCTGCCGGTTGCCCACGGCCCAGCCCTCCGCGAAACCGCGGCGGAACGACAGGGTGACGTACGTCTGGCCGACCGCGAAGGCCGCCGCGCCGAGCCCGATGACGATCACGGAGGGAATCAGCACGCCGAAGACGACACCGAGGAAGCCCACGAACGCGAGCAGGCGCCAGCGCAACCGCGCCTTGTACTGCAGCAGGACCTCGCCGAGCAGCCACAGCGCGACGATGCCGAACGCGATATAGAGGACCGTCCAGCCCATGTACGCCCCTCTCCCAGTGGCCGCTACGCAGTGTGTCGTACGTGGGTGCGACCGGTCTAGGCCTGCTGCGGGTGGTGCAGGCCCAGATTCTCGTAGATTTCCAGCGTCGCCGTGGAGTTGTTGAGCGTGATGAAGTGAAGTCCGGGGACTCCCTCGTCCAGCAGCCTCGCGCAGAACTCCGTCGCGAACTCGATCCCAATGGAGCGTACAGCCGCCGGATCGTCTTTGGCTGTGAGGATCCGCTCTTTCAGGACGTCCGGGAACGAAGCGTTGCTGAGCTTCGGAAGTCGTTCCAGCATCTTCACACTCGTCACCGGCATGACCTCCGGGATGACCGGTGTCGTACAGCCGGCCGCCACCACCCGGTCACGCAGGCGCAGATACGACTCGGGCTGGAAGAACATCTGGGTGATGGCGTAGTCCGCGCCGGCCCGGCACTTGTCGACGAAGTGCGCGACGTCCACGTCCCAGTCCGCGGAGCGGGGGTGCATCTCGGGGAAGGCGGCGACGCCGACACAGAAGTCGCCGGACTCCTTGATGAGACGGACGAGTTCGGAGGCGTAGGTCAGACCCTGGGGGTGCGGGACCCACTCGCCCATCGGGTCGCCGGGCGGGTCTCCGCGGACCGCGAGCATGTTCCGGATGCCGGCGTCGGCGTACTGGCCGATGATGTTGCGCAGTTCGGCGATGGAGTGGTTGACCGCGGTGAGGTGGGCGACCGGGGTGAGCGTCGTGTCGGCGACGATCTGCTCGGTCTCCTTGACCGTACCCGCGCGGGTGGAGCCACCGGCACCGTAGGTGACGGAGACGAAGTCGGGGGCGACGGCCTCGACGCGGCGCAGCGCGTTCCACAGGTTCCGCTCGCCCTTGGGGGTTTTCGGCGCGGAGAACTCGAAGGAGTACGTCGCCTTGCCGGTGCCGAGCATGTCACGCACGGTGCGTGCGCGATCAGTCCTGGTGGAAGCAGATCCGAGGGCCATACCGGCAGGTTAGTCAGGGGGCGGCGGTCTCCCAACCGAACCGACGCCAATTGTCCGATTTGTCGACTTCTTGTCCACCCCTCGGACACCTGTCGGGACAACCGGTCCGATCGTTGATCGGACCATCGACGCGCCCGGAGGCACGGCCTGTGCCTGACGCGGCCGCCACTCACACCTGACGCAGCCGCTTCGCGAACTCTCCCGCCGCCGCGCCGGGATCCGCCGCCTCGGTGATCGCCCGCACGACGACGACGCGGCGGGCGCCCGCCTCCAGGACCTCGTCGAGGTTGCCGAGGTCGATGCCGCCGATGGCGAACCAGGGGCGGTCGGTGACGAGGGAGGCCGTGTGACGGACCAGGCCGAGGCCCGGGGCGTGGCGGCCGGGCTTGGTGGGGGTGGGCCAGCAGGGGCCGGTGCAGAAGTAGTCCACGCCGTCCTGGACCGCGGCGGCCGCGGCCTCGGACTCGGCGTGCGTGGAGCGGCCGATCAGGACCTCGTCGCCGAGGATCGCGCGGGCGGCGGGGACCGGGAGGTCGCCCTGGCCCAGGTGGAGTACGTCGGCGCCGATGGCGTGGGCGACGTCCGCCCGGTCGTTGACCGCGAGGAGCTTGCCGTGGCGGGCGCAGGCGTCCGCGAAGACCTGGAGGTGGTCCAGTTCCTCGGCGGCCTCCATGCCCTTGTCGCGCAGCTGCACGATGTCGACGCCGCCGGTCAGGACCGCGTCCAGGAAGTCGGCGAGGTCGCCCTGACGCTTGCGGGCGTCCGTGCAGAGGTAGACGCGGGCGTCGGCGAGGCGGGTGCGGGCGGCGTTCTCGGGCATGCGTGTGTCCCCCGTGGTGCGGTGCGTACGGATGTCGTACGCACCCTACGGACGTGGTGCGGTGCGTACGGACCGCGGCGGCCGGGGTGGTCCGGGGCCGGCCGTGGTCCGTACGCCGGAGGGTCGGTCGAATCAGACGGCGAGCGCCTGGGCGCGGCGCTTCACCTCCGTGCCGCGATTCTCGCTCAGAGCCTGCGCGGGGGTGCCGGGCAGGCTCGGGTCGGGGGTGAAGAGCCACTCGAGCATCTCTTCGTCGGAGAAGCCGTCGTCCCGCAGGAGCGTCAAGGTGCCGGTCAGGCCCTTGACGACCTTCTGCTCGTTCCCGTCGATGAAGGCGGCGGGGACGTGCAGCGCGCGGTTCTCACCACGGCGTACGGCGATCAGCTGGCCCTCCTTGACCAACTGCCGGACGCGGGTCACCTCGACGCCGAGCTGTTCGGCGATGTCGGGGAGGGTGAGCCAGGCGGGGACGAGAGCATCGATCTTTGCGTCAATCTCGGTCACGGGACAAGCCTGCCATCCCGGACTGACACTCGGTACCCGAGCGCCCCCCGGACCGCCGTCCGGGCGACGGAAACCGGGCGGTCAAGCCGTGGCGTCCTTCAGGGGGCGGGACGGGTCGGCCAGGATGTCCGGGTTCATGGGCATGCCCGCCTCGATCAGGCGGCGGCCCTGGGCCAGGTCACGGGGACGCCCCACGGCCAGCAGGGCGACGAGGCGGCTCTCGCGGAGCCAGCACACTGTCCAGGCCGCGCCCGACGGATCGCCCCGCCAGATGGTCGTATCGGCGGGGGCGTGATGGCCGACGTACTGGACGAAGCGGCCGAACTGCTCGGACCAGAAGTACGGGACGGGGTCGTACGCCACCGGGGCCTCGCCGATGATGTTCGCCGCGACCGTGCGCGGCGCCTGGAGGGCGTTGTCCCAGTGGTGGACGAGGAGGCGCTCCTCGTAGCGGCCCGACGGGAAGGAGGCGCAGTCGCCGACCGCGTAGACGTCCGGCACGGAGGCGCGCAGGTGACTGTCGGCGACCACTTCGCGGTGGGCGCCGAGCTCGATGCCGGAGCCGGCCAGCCAGGCGGTGGCGGGGCGCGCGCCGGTGCC
>LRTP01001152.1 GCA_001550305.1 Streptomyces diastatochromogenes | reverse complement strand
CGGACGGCGGCCTCGACGACCGTGACCGCGCACCCGGCCTCACGTGCCGCCGTCGCGAACTCCGCACCGATCCAGCCCGCCCCGACGACCACGATGTCGTGCTGCTGGGCGAGCACGGGGCGCAGCCGCTCGGCGTCGTCCAGGGTCCGCAGCAGATGGACGCCGGGAACGCCCTCCGAGCCCGGCAGCTGGATCGGTTCCGCGCCGGTCGCGAGGACCAGGACGTCGTAGGGCACCGGTCCCGCCTCGGTGTCCAGCTCGTGGTCCGCGGGGCGCAGGCCCAGGGCCTCGCAGCCGAGCCGCAGTTCGATGTCCAGCGCCTCGAAGTCGATGTCGAAGGCGGAGCCCTCGGCCTTGCCGAGCAGCACCGCCTTGGACAGGGGTGGCCGGTCGTAGGGCTGGTGCGGCTCGGCGCCGATCAGCGTCACATCCCCGGTGAAACCCTGTTCCCGCAGGGCGACCGCCGTCTGTACGCCGGCCATGCCCGCGCCCACGATGACGACCCGCCGTGCCGTACGCCCCTGCGCCCGCACCTGTGCCCGCGTCTGCTCGCTCACCTGATCACCATAGACAACTGACAATCCGTCAGTCAGGGGACGTGCGCAGTGACCTGTTCCACAACGCTCGTACCGCTCCCGTCCTGGGACTCCCACTCCCAGGTCTCCTCCAGGCGCAACCGTCCGTCGGGCAGCTCCACGACCACGGACACGCAGTGGCCCGACGAGGTGCTGCCGTCGTGCTTCAGCTGTACGTACCGGAAGTCGAGGCGGTCGCCCTCCCGCGTTCCCACGAGGTGACCGCGTACGACGTCCCCGCCCGCGTACTCGGCCCAGATCTCGCCGTCCTTCTCGTGGTAGGTGAACCGGGTGCGGGTACCGACCTGCCCGGGGGCCTGGTCGGCGACCGGGGCGAGGACCAGGCCGTCGAGAGTACGGGCCATGGACGGAGGCTCCCTTACTGAGACATACGGCAGCGGGCTAGGGTGGCCAACGTAAAGCACTCGCGGGAGCCCGGACGCACCGGGCTGAGAGGGAGGCTGGCGGCCTCCGACCGTACGAACCTGATCCGGGTCATGCCGGCGAAGGGAGGGGCTGGACGCCCATGTCGCCTACGCGTACACCTGCACGTTCCTCGGATGCGCCGTCATCGGACGCACGTGTGTCAGACGTCCTCGTCATCGGGGGCGGGATCATCGGTCTCGTGACCGCCTGGCGGGCCGCGCAGCGCGGGTTCACCGTCGCGGTCGTGGACCCCGAGCCGGGCGGCGGGGCGGCACGGGTGGCCGCCGGAATGCTCGCCGCCGTCACCGAGCTGCACTACGGCGAGCAGACCCTGCTGGGCCTGAACCTCGCCTCCGCACGCCGCTATCCCGACTTCGCCGCCGAACTCACCGAGGCGAGCGGCCAGGACCTCGGCTACCGCCGGTGCGGCACGCTGGCCGTCGCCATGGATGCCGACGACCGGGCCCACCTGCGCGAACTGCACGCCTTGCAACACCGCTCGGGGCTCGAATCGGAGTGGCTCAGCGGCCGGGAGTGCCGCCGACTGGAGCCCATGCTCGCGCCGGGCGTGCGCGGCGGGCTGCGGGTCGACGGCGACCACCAGATCGACCCGCGCCGGCTCGCGAAGGCCCTGGTCACGGCGTGCGATCGGGCCGGAGTGGAGTTCCACCGGACATGGGCGGAGCGCCTGACCGTCGTACGGGACCGGGCCGCCGGGGTCGTCACGACGGGCGGCGAACAGCTGGCGGCGGGGCAGGTGGTGCTCGCCGCGGGGAGCCTCAGCGGAAAGCTCCCGGGCGTGCCCGCCGACGTACTGCCGCCCGTACGGCCCGTGAAGGGTCAGGTGCTGCGGCTGACCGTGCCGAAGCGGTACGCGCCGTTCCTGAGCCGGACCGTGCGGGCCGTGGTGCGCGGCAGCCAGGTCTATCTGGTGCCGCGGGAGAACGGTGAGCTCGTCGTGGGCGCCACCAGCGAGGAGCTGGGCTGGGACACGACGGTGACCGCGGGCGGGGTCTACGAGCTGCTGCGCGACGCCCACGAGCTGGTGCCCGGGATCACCGAGCTGCCGCTCACCGAGACGCGCGCGGGCCTGCGGCCCGGGTCGCCCGACAACGCGCCGCTGCTCGGCCCGACCGCGCTCGACGGGCTGCTGCTGGCCACCGGGCACTACCGCAACGGCGTCCTGCTCACGCCCGTCACCGGGGACGCCATGGCGCACGTCCTGACCACCGGCGAGCTCCCGGAAGAGGCCCGCCCCTTCGCCCCCGGGCGCTTCAGCACCGCACTCACGGAGCAGACCGTATGAACATCTTCGTCAACGGAGAGCGACGGCTCGTCGCCGCCGACACGGCCCTCGACACGCTCGTCGCCACCCTCACCGTCGCGCCCTCCGGCGTCGCCGCCGCGCTCAACGAAACCGTCGTCCCGCGCACGCGGTGGTCGTCCACGGCCCTCTCCGAGGGAGACCGCGTCGAAGTCCTCACCGCAGTCCAAGGAGGCTGAACCATGGCCGACGATCCGTTTGTCCTCGGAGGTACGTCCTTCTCGTCCCGGCTGATCATGGGTACGGGGGGTGCGCCCAGCCTCGACGTCCTGGAGCGGTCGCTCGTGGCGTCCGGCACGGAGCTGACGACGGTCGCGATGCGGCGGGTGAATCCCTCGGCGCACGGCTCGGTGCTGTCCGTGCTCGACAAGCTGGGCATCCGGGTGCTGCCGAACACGGCGGGGTGTTTCACCGCGGGCGAGGCCGTGCTGACCGCGCGGCTCGCGCGGGAGGCGCTCGGTGCGGAGCTGATCAAGCTGGAGGTCATCGCCGACGAGCGGACCCTGCTGCCGGATCCGATCGAGTTGCTGGACGCCGCCGAGACGCTGGTCGACGACGGGTTCACCGTGCTGCCGTACACCAACGACGATCCTGTGCTCGCGCGGAAGCTGGAGGACGTGGGGTGCGCGGCGGTCATGCCGCTCGGGTCGCCCATCGGGTCCGGTCTCGGCATCCGCAACCCGCACAACTTCCAGCTGATCGTGGAGCACGCGCGTGTGCCGGTGATTCTGGACGCGGGGGCCGGTACGGCGTCGGATGCGGCGTTCGCGATGGAGCTGGGGTGTGCGGGCGTCATGCTGGCGTCGGCCGTGACCCGGGCGCAGGAGCCGGTGCTGATGGCCGAGGGCATGAAGCACGCGGTGGAAGCCGGGCGGCTCGCCTGGCGTGCGGGGCGGATTCCTCGGCGGCACTTCGCCTCCGCGTCGTCTCCTGCGGAGGGGCTGGCGCGGTTGGATCCTGAGCGTCCTGCTTTCTAGGCGCCCGGCGCCGGTGTGTTTTTTCTCCCGCCCGCGCACCGCCCGTTTCCAGTCGGCTGGAAAGTGTGCGTCGCCTGTGGGGGCGGGGCGCCGTTGGCGGCTGGGGGGTGGCGGGGCAGGCTGCCTTGCCTTCCCTGTGCACGACATGTGGACCGGATCGATCTGGCGTGCGAGATCCGTCACAGGTCGGCTGCAGTCCCGCTCCGGAATTGGCCGGAAGGGTGGGGGTGACAGTGGCGGCTCGTAGACTCGCCTGCGTGGATACGACCCTTCAGGACCCGCTTGTCGGGCAAGTGCTCGACGGCCGCTACCGCGTCGACGCACGGATCGCCGTCGGCGGGATGGCCACGGTCTACCGGGCCCTGGACACCCGCCTCGACCGCGTGCTCGCGCTCAAGGTGATGCACCCGACGCTGGCCGCCGACGGCTCGTTCGTCGAGCGGTTCATCCGGGAGGCCAAGTCGGTGGCCCGGCTCGCGCACCCCAACGTGGTGCAGGTCTTCGACCAGGGCGCGGACGGGTCGTACGTCTATCTGGCCATGGAGTACGTCGCCGGCTGCACCCTGCGTGACGTGCTGCGCGAGCGGGGGGCGCTGCAGCCGCGGGCCGCCCTGGACGTCCTGGAGCCGGTGCTCGCCGCGCTCGGCGCCGCGCACCGCGCCGGGTTCGTGCACCGCGACATGAAGCCGGAGAACGTCCTGATAGGGGACGACGGGCGGGTCAAGGTGGCCGACTTCGGCCTCGTCCGGGCCGTGGACACCGTCACGAACACGACAGGGTCCGTCCTCGGCACCGTGTCGTACCTCGCCCCCGAACAGATCGAGCACGGCACCGCGGACACCCGCGTCGACGTCTACGCCTGCGGGGTCGTCCTCTACGAGATGCTCACCGGCGGCAAGCCGCACTCCGGGGACTCCCCCGCCCAGGTGCTCTATCAGCACCTGCACGCGGATGTGCCGCCGCCCTCGGCCGCCGTGCCCGGAATGCCGTACGCCCTGGACGAGCTGGTCGCCGCGGCGACCGCCCGCAACCCCGAGGTGCGCCCGCACGACGCGGTGGCGCTGCTCGGCCAGGTCCTCCAGGCGCGGGCCGGTCTCACCGCCGAGCAGCTCGACGCCATACCCCCGCAGGCGCTCGCCGTGGGACACCACAACGCGGGCGACCGTACGAGCGTGATCCCGCGCTCGCTGTCCGTGCCCCGCCTGCTGCCGGTGAACGAGGGCCACGAGGACGGCGGCGACGTCGGCGACCCGGTGCACCGGACCAGTCGCTTCGAGCAGACCAGCCGGTTCGAGTCCGGACCGCCCGCTCCCCCGCGGCGCGGCTCACGGCCCCGGCGTGGCATGTTCGCGATCATCGCCGCGGTCGTGCTGGTGCTCGGGCTCGGCGCGGGCGTCTGGTACATCAATTCCGGCCAGTTCACCAAGGTCCCGCTGCTGCTGGCGAAGACCGAGGCGCAGGCCAGGACGCGGATCGAGCATGCCGGTCTCGACGTCGGGCAGATCAAGCACGCCTACAGCGACACCGTGAAGCGCGGCACTGTGATCAGCAGCGACCCGGCGCCCGGCGCCCGCATCCGGGACAACGACTCCGTGACACTGACCATCTCCAACGGGCCGGAGACGGTGAAGGTGCCCGACCTGACGGGACTCGCGCTGTTCAAGGCGCGGGAGGTCCTGAAGGGGGACGGGCTCGCCGGGGGCATGGTCACCCGGGAGTTCAGCCAGGACGTTCCCAAGGGCTTCGTGATCAGTTCGGATCCGGGCGCGGGCACGGAGCGGCACGCCGGTTCGGCCATCGCCCTCACCGTCAGCAAGGGCAGCCCGGTGGAGGTCGCGGACGTCACGGGCGCGTCCGTCGCGGACGCCACCTCGGAGCTGGAGCAGGCGGGCCTGAAGGTGAAGATCGCCACCCAGCAGGTCAACTCGGAGTTCGACCAGGGCCAGATCGCCCAGCAGTCGCCGAAGGCGGGCAGCCAGGTCGCCGGGGGCGACACCGTCACGCTGACCGTCTCCAAGGGCCCCGAGATGGTCTCGGTGCCGGACGTGGTGGGCGCCACCGTGGACGACGCGAAGAAGACGCTGGAGGACGCCGGCTTCCAGGTCAACGAGGACCGCGGGCTTCTCGGGCTCTTCGGGGACCACGTCAAGAGCCAGTCGGTGGAGGGCGGCAAGACCGCGCCCAAGGGGTCGACGATCTCCATCGTGATCCGCTGAACCACAGCGGCGCTGAGGCCACGGCAGTGAGGTCCGCCGACGGGCTGTCCGGGAGCGCGTGACACCCTGAAGGGCGTGACCAGCAAGCAGCTCCGCAACCCCGTCGGCGGCCATGTCCCCGTGGCCGGCGGCCTCAGCTCCGTCGGCCTGACCTACGCACGCGAGATGGGCGCCGAGACCGTCCAGGTCTTCGTCGCCAACCCGCGCGGCTGGGCGACGCCCGTCGGCAGTCCCCGCCAGGACGAGGAGTTCCGGGCGGCCTGTGCCGCCGAGTCGATACCCGCGTACGTCCACGCCCCCTACCTGATCAACTTCGGCTCGCACACCGAGGCGACGGTCGAGAAGTCCGTGGAGTCGCTGCGGCACTCGCTGCGGCGGGGCCGGGAGATCGGTGCGCTCGGCGTGGTCGTGCACACGGGGAGCGCCACGGGAGGCCGGGAGCGGTCCGTCGCCCTGAGGCAGGTACGTGAGCATCTGCTGCCCCTGCTGGACGAGCTGACGCATGACGACGACCCGTGTCTGCTCCTGGAGTCGACCGCGGGCCAGGGCGCCTCGCTCTGCTCGCGCACCTGGGACTTCGGGCCGTACTTCGAGGCGCTGGACGCCCATCCGAAGCTGGGCGTGTGCCTCGACACCTGCCACATCTACGCGGCGGGGCACGACCTGACCGGGCCGAGCGGCATGCACCAGACGCTCGACCTGCTGGTGGACACGGTCGGCGCGGGCCGGCTCAAGCTGATCCACGCCAACGACTCCAAGGACGTGGTCGGCGCCCACAAGGACCGCCACGAGAACATCGGCTCCGGTCACATCGGCGAGGACCCGTTCCGCGCGCTGATGACCCACCCCGCCACCGAGGGCGTGCCCCTGATCATCGAGACGCCGGGCGGGAAGGAGGGGCACGCGGCGGACGTGGAGCGCCTGAAGAAACTCAGGGACGGCTGACGCCGCCGGAAAAGGCGGGCCGGGTCAGAGCTCGGGGCCGTCCCCGGGCTCCTCCTGGTAGGAGTAGCGCTGTTCGCGCCAGGGGTCGCCGATGTTGTGGTAGCCGCGCTCCTCCCAGAAGCCGCGGCGGTCGGCCGTCATGTACTCGACGCCGCGCACCCACTTGGGGCCCTTCCAGGCGTAGAGGTGGGGGACGACGAGGCGGAGCGGGAAGCCGTGCTCGGCGGTGAGGAGTTCGCCGTCCTTGTGGGTGGCGAAGATCGTGCGGTCGGAGGCGAAGTCGTCGAGGCGCAGATTCGAGCTGAAGCCGTACTCCGCCCAGACCATGACGTGGGTGACGGCGGGCGCGGGCGGGGCGATCTCCAGGATCGTGCGCGCCGGGATACCGCCCCATTCGGCCCCGATCATGCTGAACTTCGTGACGCAGTGCAGATCGGCCACCATCGAGGTGTACGGCAGGGCCGTGAACTCCTCGTGGGTCCAGCAGTGCTTCTCACCGTCGGCGGTGGCGCCGAAGACCCTGAACTCCCAGCGTTCGGGACGGAACTTGGGTACGGGACCGTAGTGCGTGACCGGCCAGCCGCGCTGCAGTCGCTGCCCCGGCGGAAGCTCCGACTGTGCCGCTTCTCCCGTTCCACGTCCCACCGGCTGACCCATGACTCCATCCTGACAGACCCGGGACAGTGCACATGACCAGCCCAGTACGAAATCGGGCAACTCGTACTAAGCGTGCACTTACTGGACGGCCCGGGACGCCGATGCGAGGATGCGGCGCAATCTGCCCACTCCCTCGCTTGGAAGGAGCCACTGCGATGCAGGGCGACCCCGAGGTCATCGAATTCCTCAACGAGCAGCTGACCGGTGAGCTGACCGCGATCAACCAGTACTTCCTGCACGCGAAGATGCAGGAGAACTTCGGCTGGACGAAGCTCGCGAAGTACACGCGCCACGAGTCCTTCGACGAGATGAAGCACGCGGAGGTGCTCACCGACCGGATCCTCTTCCTGGAGGGCCTGCCGAACTACCAGCGGCTCTTCCACGTCCGGGTGGGCCAGACCGTCACCGAGATGTTCCAGGCCGACCGACAGGTGGAGGTCGAGGCGATCGACCGCCTCAAGCGCGGGATCGAGGTGATGCGCAACAAGGGCGACATCACGTCCGCGAACATCTTCGAGTCGATCCTCGAGGACGAGGAGCACCACATCGACTACCTGGACACCCAGCTGGAGCTGGTGGAGAAGCTCGGCGAGGCGCTCTACATCGCGCAGGTGATCGAGCAGCCGGAAAGCTAGGCGGCTTCTTCCAGGTTCTGCGCCGGGGACAGCTCGGCCAGTACCGGCTTGCCCTTCTCGGCCAGCTCACGGCGGGGGCAGGCGCCACGGCCGAGGATCGCCTGGATGCTGCGGACGCAGGAGCCGCAGTCCGTGCCCGCCTTGGAGGCGGAGGCTATCTGGCGGGGCGTGCAGGCGCCGTTCTCCGCGTGCTGCTTGACCTGCTGTTCGGTGACCCCGAAGCAGCTGCATACGTACACGCGGTTCACCTCCCGGCGGGATTGATGTCTGGTGCCGTCCCGTTAATCGGTGAGGCTAACCTAACCTTACCCATCACTCAGGAACCGCAAAAGTGGGAGGGGGCGCGGATCCTATGTGATCCGCGCCCCACTTCACTCAGGTGTAACAGGCGAACCCGTCACTGGTCCCTGTACATCTCCGCGACCAGGAAGGCCAGGTCGAGGGACTGGCTGCGGTTCAGACGCGGGTCGCAGGCCGTCTCGTAGCGCTGGTGGAGGTCGTCGACGAAGATCTCGTCGCCGCCGCCCACGCACTCGGTGACGTCGTCACCGGTGAGCTCGACGTGGATGCCGCCCGGGTGCGTGCCCAGACCCTTGTGGACCTCGAAGAAGCCCTTGACCTCGTCGAGCACGTCGTCGAAGCGGCGGGTCTTGTGACCGGAGGCCGCCTCGAAGGTGTTGCCGTGCATCGGGTCGGTCACCCAGGCCACCACCGCGCCCGAGGCCGTGACCTTCTCCACCAGCTCGGGGAGCTTGTCGCGGACCTTGTCGGCGCCCATCCGCACGATGAAGGTCAGCCGGCCCGGCTCGCGGTCCGGGTCGAGGCGGTCGATGTACTGGAGTGCCTCCTCGGCCGTCGTCGTCGGGCCGAGCTTGATGCCGATCGGGTTGCGGATCCGCGAGGCGAACTCGATGTGCGCGCCGTCCAGCTGCCGGGTGCGCTCGCCGATCCACACCATGTGGCCCGAGACGTCGTACAGCTGACCCGTGCGCGAGTCGACCCTGGTCAGCGCCGCTTCGTAGTCGAGGAGCAGCGCCTCGTGGGAGGCGTAGAACTCGACGGTCTTGAACTCCTCCGGGTCGGTCCCGCAGGCCCGCATGAAGTTCATCGCGTTGTCGATCTCCCGCGCCAGCTGCTCGTAGCGCTGCCCGGACGGGGAGGACTTCACGAAGTCCTGGTTCCAGGCGTGCACCTGGCGCAGGTCGGCGTAGCCGCCGGTGGTGAAGGCGCGCACCAGGTTGAGCGTGGAGGCGGAGGCGTTGTACATCCGCTTCAGACGCTCGGGGTCCGGGATGCGGGCCTTCTCGTCGAAGTCGAAGCCGTTGACCGAGTCACCGCGGTACGTCGGCAGGGTCACGCCGTCGCGGGTCTCGGTCCCCTTGGAGCGCGGCTTGGAGTACTGGCCGGCGATGCGGCCGACCTTCACGACCGGCACCGAGGCGGCGTACGTGAGCACGGCGCCCATCTGGAGCAGGGTCTTGAGCTTGTTGCGGATGTGGTCGGCCGACACCGCGTCGAAGGCCTCGGCGCAGTCGCCACCCTGGAGAAGGAACGCCTCTCCCTTGGCGACGGACGCCATCCGGGCGCGCAGCTGGTCGCACTCGCCCGCGAAGACGAGCGGCGGATACGACTCGAGGTCCGCGATCACATCGCGCAGAGCCTCGGCATCGGGGTACTCGGGCTGCTGCGCCGCGGGCAGGTCTCGCCAGGTGTTGCCAGCGCTTGCGCTGGGCTTAGCGTTCACGGTCACTCTGACAACATTACGGGGTCGTGTCGGGCGTCCATCCCCATGCCCATCAAGTGAGACGGACCGCGCTCGATCGGGACGCGCTCCGGGCGGCCGCACGGCAGGCTCCGCGGCCGCCCGGAGCGGGCGGGTGGCCGGGCGCTAGCCCACGTCGAGCCGGTCGCGGTCGATGGAGATCGTCACGCCGCCGTGCGTCTCGGTCGTGTCGCCCGCGTACTGGTGGATGCGCTGGTGGTCGGCCCACAGGTTCGCGGGGATCGTCGGGTCGGTGGTCGTCGACTTGCCGTTCCAGCGGGCGAAGTGGAGCACGTCGGGCAGGGTGACGCGGCTCTTGTTGGCGACCAGGTCGGTGACCAGGGACGAGGTGTTGCCGTAGACGCCGGAGCGGTAGCCCAGTGCGTGCAGGCGCTTGGTGTAGGCGTCGAGGTACGACAGCACCCGGCTGGTGACGGTGGAGCCGGGGGTGTAGTTCTCCAGGTCGTCGTAGATCACCGCGCCCTTGGGGAAGCCCAGCGCGGTGGCCTGCTCGACGGCGTCGTCGGCGGCCTCGGTGCCCTGCGGCACGGGGTCGGTGATCGCCTCGCAGCCGCCTTTGCAGCTGCCCCCGTCGGAGGTGGGCTGGCGGCCGACGTACAGCGGGAAGAACCGCCAGCCGTTCGCGTACTGCGTCCGCAGCCAGCCGGCGGTGAGCCTGCTCTGGGCGCAGGCACGGTTGACCCCGCCGATGTAGACGCCGACGGCCCCGTAGTCGGAGTCGTCCCGCCAGGCGTCCATCGCCGTCTGGCCCGGCGCGGTGCAGGCGTCGAAGCCCTCGCCGCGGAAGGATGTCGCGTCTGCGGGCAGCGGTGCCGCGGCGGGCGCGCCCGCGGTC
>LRTP01001151.1 GCA_001550305.1 Streptomyces diastatochromogenes | reverse complement strand
AGGGCCGCGGCGGCGGCGCACACGGCGAGCGTTCGGACGCCGCCGCGGCGGGGCCGGGGTGAACGGGCTGCGTACATGGTTGTCTCCTCGGTCGGGCTTCCTGGGCCATGCCATCCATGGCCGGTGACCGAGCAGTAGGAACGCAGGGCGCGGACGGTTCACGCTGTTGCCCGCCCCCTGACGTCGGGTAAGGTGCGGCGCATGTTCGCGCACTCGACCCAGAACTGGTGGTGGACCGCTCATCCGGCGGCCCACTGACTGCGCGTACGCAAGACTTCGCGAAGGCCGCCCGAGGGGCGGCCTTCGGTGTTTGCGGACACGGGCCGTTCCTCTCCGAGTTTTCGGGAATCCGAGAATCCGAGTGAAGGAACAGGACCGATGCACCTGCTCGACCTGCTGGACGATCCTCGTCCGTTCGCCCTGCTGCGGCGCCGCACCCCCGGTCACGATCACGACACCGTCGAGCTGCTGCTCGGACCGGTCAGCACCTGCGACCGCCTCGCCGACCTCCCCGACGAGGGACTCGCGCTCGTCCCCTTCCGCCAGATCAGGGAGCGCGGCTTCGACGTCCGCGACGACGGCACGCCGCTCACGGTGCTGACCCCCGAGGAGACGCACGTCCTGCCGCTGGAGCGGGCGCTGGCGGAGCTGCCGGCGCACGAGGTGCATGTCACGGGCGGGGGCTTCGACGTCGACGACGAGGAGTACGCCGGGATCGTCGGACGCGTGCTGGAGGAGGAGATCGGGCGCGGCGAGGGCGCGAACTTCGTGATCCGGCGTACGTACGAGGGCGCGATCCCGGGGTTCGGGCGGGCCGACGCGCTGGCCCTGTTCCGGCGGCTGCTGGTCGGCGAGCGGGGCGCGTACTGGACGTTCGTCGTGCACACCGGGGAGCGCACGCTGGTGGGCGCGAGCCCCGAGGTGCACGTGCGGATGTCGGGCGGGACCGTCGTGATGAACCCGATCAGCGGCACGTACCGCTATCCGGCCGAGGGACCCTCCGCGGACGACCTGCTCGGCTTCCTCGCCGACGGCAAGGAGATCGAGGAGCTCTCGATGGTCGTCGACGAGGAGCTCAAGATGATGTGCACGGTCGGAGACATGGGCGGCGTGGTGATCGGCCCGCGGCTCAAGGAGATGGCCCACCTCGCGCACACCGAGTACGAGCTGCGGGGCCGGTCCTCGCTGGATGTGCGCGAGGTCCTGAAGGAGACCATGTTCGCGGCGACCGTCACGGGGTCGCCGGTGCAGAACGCGTGCCGGGTGATCGAGCGGCACGAGGTCGGCGGGCGGGGCTATTACGCGGGGGCGCTGGCCCTCATCGGCCGCGACGCGGGCGGTGCCCAGACCCTCGACTCGCCCATCCTCATCCGGACCGCCGACATCGACGCGGACGGACGGCTGCGGGTGCCGGTCGGCGCCACCCTGGTCCGGGGATCGGATCCGGCGGGCGAGGTCGCCGAGACGCACGCGAAGGCGGCGGGGTTGCTGGCGGCGCTGGGGGTCGTGGAGGCCGGGGCCCGTGTGAAGGGCGTACGGCCGAGGCTGGCCGACGATCCGCGGGTGCGGGCGGCGCTGGACGGGCGGCGGGCCTCGCTCGCGCCGTTCTGGCTGCGGATGCAGGAGCAGGCACGTGAGTTGGAGGGCCATGCGCTGGTCGTGGACGCCGAGGACACCTTCACGGCGATGCTCGCGCATGTGCTGCGGTCCTCGGGGCTCGAGGTGACCGTGCGGCGCTACGACGAGCCGGGGCTGCGGGAGGCGGTGCGGGCGCACGAGGGGCCGTTGGTCCTGGGCCCCGGCCCGGGCGACCCCTCGGACCTGGACGATCCCAAGATGCGGTTCCTGCGGGAGCTCACCGCCGAGGTGATCGGGGGGCACGGGCACGGCGTGCTCGGCGTCTGTCTCGGGCACGAGCTGATCGCGGCGGAGCTGGGCCTGGAGATCGTACGCAAGGAGGTCCCGTACCAGGGCGCGCAGACGGGGATCGATCTCTTCGGGCGGGCCGAGACCGTCGGTTTCTACAACAGCTTCGTGGCGCACTGCGACGAGGAGACGGCGGCCGAGCTGTCGGCCCACGGCATCGAGGTCAGCCGCGCCGAGAGCGGTGAGGTGCACGCGCTGCGCGGGCCGGGGTTCGCGGGTGTGCAGTTCCACCCGGAGTCGGTGCTGACACTGAACGGGACGGCCGTCGTGCGGGAGTTGGTCGGCCGGCTGCGGGGCGCCGGCACGCTGTCGGAGCGGCGGCCCTCCGTGTAGTCGGCAGCCGTGGTCGAGACGCCGGCCGCACGGGTGTCGGGAGGCCCGTGCGGCCGACGGGATCGCGGGGAGGGGGCGCGTCAGCCGAAGAAGACCCCGACCTCCTCGTACAGCTTCGGGTCGACCGTCTTCAGCTTGGCCGTGGCCTCCGCGATCGGGACCCGGACGATGTCCGTGCCGCGCAGGGCGACCATCTTGCCGAAGTCGCCGTCGCGGACGGCCTCGATGGCGTGCAGTCCGAAGCGGGTGGCGAGCCAGCGGTCGAAGGCACTGGGGGTGCCGCCGCGCTGGATGTGCCCGAGGACCGTGGTGCGGGCCTCCTTGCCGGTGCGCTTCTCGATCTCCTTGGCCAGCCATTCGCCGACCCCGGAGAGGCGTACATGGCCGAAGGAGTCGAGGGACTCGTCCTTCAGGACCATCTGGCCGTCCTTGGGCATCGCGCCCTCGGCGACGACCACGATCGGCGCGTACGAGGCCTTGAAGCGCGAGGTCACGTAGGCGCACACCTGGTCGACGTCGAAGCGCTGTTCGGGGATGAGGATGACGTTGGCGCCGCCGGCCAGGCCCGAGTGGATGGCGATCCAGCCCGCGTGACGGCCCATCACCTCGCAGACGAGGACGCGCATGTGCGACTCGGCGGTGGTGTGCAGGCGGTCGATCGCCTCGGTGGCGATGCCGACGGCGGTGTCGAAGCCGAAGGTGTAGTCGGTGGCGGACAGGTCGTTGTCGATGGTCTTCGGTACGCCGACGACGGGCACGCCGTACTCGTCGGTGAGGCGCGCGGCGACCCCGAGCGTGTCCTCGCCGCCGATCGCGATGAGCGCCTCGACCTCCTGCTTGGCGAGGTTCTCCTTGATGCGGCGGATGCCGCTCTCCTGCTTGAGCGGGTTCGTCCGCGAGGAGCCGAGGATGGTGCCGCCGCGCGGCAGGATGCCGCGCACGGCGGGGATGTCCAGCCGGACGGTGTCGTTCTCGAGAGGTCCGCGCCAGCCGTCCCGGAAGCCGACGAAGTCGTATCCGTACTCCTGTACGCCCTTGCGGACGATGCCCCGGATGACGGCGTTGAGTCCGGGGCAGTCGCCGCCTCCGGTCAGTACTCCGACCCGCATGGAAAAGTCCCTTCGCCGCGATTGCCTGAGGGGACTCACGCTAATAGTGATCCAGGTCACTTCGGCATGGGGCGGAAGGGCAATTCCGGTGAAATGTGCGGGTGTTGATCACTCGCCTTCACTCGATGGTGGGTCAACCAGGGTTTACGCCGCCCACTCGTCGGGGTCTACGCCTCGTCGAGACCGCGCTCTATGGCATAGCGCACCAGCTCGACCCGGTTGTGGAGTTGGAGCTTGCCCAGGGTGTTCTGCACATGGTTCTGGACCGTGCGGTGGGAGATGACCAGGCGCTCGGCGATCTGCTTGTAGCTCAGGCCCTTGGCCACCAGGCGCAACACCTCGGTCTCGCGGTCGGTGAGCTGCGGGGCCTTGGGCTCGTCGGCGCCCGCGGCGGGGGCGGGCTCGGAGGCCAGCCGGCGGTACTCGCCGAGGACCAGGCCCGCGAGGCCCGGCGTGAACACCGGGTCGCCGACGGCCGTACGGCGCACCGCGTCGATCAGCTCCTCCGTGGACGCCGACTTCAGCAGATAGCCGGTGGCGCCGGACTTCACCGCCTCCAGGACGTCCGCGTGCTCGCCGCTGGCCGACAGGACGAGGACGCGCAGCGCCGGGTTGCTGCCGACCAGTTCCTTGCAGACCTGGACGCCGGGCTTGGCGGGCAGGTTCAGGTCGAGCACCAGGACGTCGGGCGCGGCGGCCCGGGCACGGCGCACCGCCTGCTCACCGTCGCCCGCGGTGGCGACCACGGCGAAACCGGACGCGTCCAGGTCGCGGGCGACCGCGTCGCGCCACATGGGGTGGTCGTCCACCACCATGACCTTGATCGGACCCTGCCCCACCACGTCGGTGACCTCCGTCATCGCTGCTCCGCCTTCCCCCGTGAAACCCTGGAAACCTTCGGTACCCTCAGCTCGACCTCCGTGCCCTGGCCGGGCACCGAGATCAGTTCGGCCGCGCCGCCGAGGTCGCGCAGCCGGCCCCGGATCGACAGGGCCACACCGAGCCGCCCCTCCCCCTCGGCCTGGGCGAGCCGCCCCGCCGGGATGCCCGGGCCCTCGTCGCGTACGGTCACGATCACCTCGTCCGGCTCGTCCTCGACGAGGATCCAGGCCCGGGCGTCCTCTCCGACGTGCTTGCGGACATTGTCCAGGGCGGCACCGACAGCGGCGGCCAACTCCCGGGCCGCGCCCGGGGGAAGAGGAACCGGGGCGCCCGGCTCGGAGAAGGTCACCCGCGCGCTCGCGTACGGGGCGAGCAGGGCGCGCAGGTCGACAGGGCCCCGGGAGTCCTGGTCCTCGTCCGGTTCCTCGACGGCCCGTACGACCGCGCCGAGCGCGGCGTCCTCGGACACCCGTGAGACGGGCACCAGGCCGCCCGAGACCAGGCTGCGCAGCGCGACCTCCTGCTCGCCGGCCATCCGGCCCAGCTCCGCGGCCTCGCCGCCGAGCGCGGAGGCCCGTCGCTGCACCATGGCGAGGACCTGCAGGACGCCGTCGTGGATGTCACGGGCGAGACGCTCGCGCTCGCGGGTCGCGGCCTCGATCTCCAGTGCGCGGGCGAGGGTGAGCTCGGAGGCGCGGGCGACCTCGACGACGTATCCGATGGCGATGGAGGCGACCCAGACCAGGATCACGTTGTGGACCGTGTCGCGGGTGGGGGCGCCGCGCTCGACGAGGTTGGCGGCCGCCACGAGCGTCGAGGCGAAGGCCGCCCAGCGCCAGCCGCCCTTGATGGCGAAGGCCAGGACGGAGCCCGCGGTCCATATCGACGGGAGTGTGGGGCCGCCGGTCACCACGCGGTGGTGGGTGTCCGCGACGGGCGTGAGCATGATGCCGGTGATCGCGACGGTCAGGTCGACGGCGAGGAACCGCTTGGTGCAGCTCGCCGCGTTCGCCACCCTGGGCAGGGTGGCGAGCGTCCAGACGAACAGGACCGCGTAGTACCCGATGGCCACCCAGGGATGGGCGAACTTGCGGAACGCGGTGGCGAAGAGCCCGATCGCGTACAGCATCGTCAGCACGCGGTAGGCGGTGAGCGCACGCCACAGCGGCTGCTCGACCGACATCCTCATGACTCTCTCGCGCTTGGCCATGTCCCCCACCCCCACCGTCCCCCGACGCAAGCGTCTAGGTGCCGGCCCGTCCTTCTTCGGTTTCGGCTTCGGCCGCCTTCGCGGCATCCTTCTGCGCCTGTTCGGCTTCCTTGAGCGCCTGCTTCTCGGCCTTCGCCGCGTCCGCGATCTGCCGCTTGGCGGCCGTCGCGTAGATGTCGACGTACTCCTGGCCGGAGAGCTTCATGATCTCGTACATGACCTCGTCGGTCACCGCGCGCAGCACGAAGCGGTCGTGCTCCATGCCGTTGTAGCGGCTGAAGTCGAGCGGCTTGCCGATGCGGATGCCCGGGCGCATCAGCTTGGGCATCACCTTGCCAGGCGGCTGGATCTTCTCGGTGTCGATCATGGCGACCGGGATGACCGGGGCGCCGGTGGCGAGCGCCACGCGCGCGAGGCCGCCCGGCTTGCCGCGGTACAGCCGCCCGTCGGGCGAGCGCGTGCCCTCCGGGTAGATGCCGAACAGCTCACCGCGCTCGATGACGTCGATGCCGCTCTTGACCGCCGCCTCGCCCGCGCCGCGCGCGCCTGAGCGGTCCACCGGGAGCTGGCCGACGCCCTTGAAGAAGGCGGCGGTCATCCGGCCCTTGACGCCGGGCGTCGTGAAGTACTCGGCCTTCGCGATGAAGGTCACCTTGCGGTCGAGGACCGCGGGCAGGAAGAACGAGTCCGAGAACGAGAGATGATTGCTGGCCAGGATGGCGGGGCCCTCGGCGGGAATGTTCTCGAGGCCTTCCACCCAGGGTCTGAAGGCAAGCTTCAGCGGCCCTCCGATGGAAAACTTCATGGCGCCGTAGATCAACCGAATGCCTCCTGTGTCGTCGGTCAGACCTTATCCCGGAGCACTGTCAAAGGCCTCGACGACCCTGGTCGGTGTCAGTGCCGTCGCGTACGGTGAAGTAGGCCTCGCATTCCGCCCGTCTGATGAACAGGAGACCGAAGTGCCGGTCCTTCCTGGAGCCGAGCCGTTCCGCCACGAGGGCGGAGAGGTCGGTGTCCTTCTCTGTCACGGCTTCACCGGTTCCCCGCAGTCGCTGCGCCCCTGGGCGGAGTATCTCGCCGAGCGCGGTCTGACCGTCGCGCTGCCCCTGCTGCCCGGGCACGGCACGCGCTGGGAGGACATGCAGCTCACGGGCTGGCAGGACTGGTACGCGGAGGTGGACCGCGAGCTGCGTACCCTGCGGGAGCGCTGCGCCCAGGTGTTCGTCTTCGGCCTGTCCATGGGCGCCGCGCTGACCCTGCGGCTCGCCGCGAAGCACGGGGACGAGGTGAGCGGCATCGTCGTCGTCAATCCGGCGAACAAGGTGCACGGGGCGGCGGCCCACGCCCTCCCGGTGCTCCGCCACCTCGTCCGGACGGTGAGCGGCATCACCAGCGACATCGCCAAGGAGGGCGTCGCGGAGGTGGGATACGACCGGGTGCCGCTGCACGCCGCCCACTCCATGCGGAACTTCTACCGGATGGTCGACGGTGAACTGCCCCAGGTCACCCAGCCGATGCTGCTGCTGCACAGCCCTCAGGACCATGTGGTGCCGCCCGTCGACTCGGCCCGGATCCTGAGCCGGGTGTCGTCCACCGACGTGACGGAGATCCTGCTGGAACAGAGCTACCACGTGGCGACGTTGGACCATGACGCGGACCGGATCTTCGAGGAGAGCTACGCGTTCATCGCCCGGCTCGCGCCCAGTGTCGGCAAGCGGTCCGACACGGGCCAGGTGGGTCAGCAGGAAGGGACGGCCACTGGTGGCTGAGCACGACGCGGAGCGCGGCGAGCCCGACGAGAAGGGCGTACCCGTCGGCGAGCCTCTCGGTGACGAGCAGGGGGTGCCGTTCGACGAGGACGCCGCGTGGCAGGCGATCGTGGCGGGGTACGGCGAGGAACCGCCGGATCCGCCCGGCGCGAAGCCGTTCAAGTCGATCGAGGACCTGGCGCTCCTCGACCCGGTGACGAACGACGCCCCGGGCGGCGGGGACACACCCGAGAGGCCCGAGAAGGGCAAGAAGAACGGGACCGGCGCGACCGTCGGGACGAGCGAGAAGGACGGGACCGGCGACGAGGCCGGGAAGCCGCCCGCCGCGGCGAAGCCCCTCGGCGGCTCCGTCTCCTTCGCGCCCGGCGTCGGCGGTCCGCGCGACTACCAGGCGCCCGAGCCCTCCGAGGACGACTTCGACGGGGACGACGAGGGCCACTTCGTCCCCCCGGAGCCGCCTCCGCTGCCCACCGCGGACACCACGGCCAAGTTCGCCTGGCTCGCCGTCGTCGGTGGCCCGATCGTGCTCCTGCTGGCCGTCCTGCTCGGCTGGGACATGACGTGGTGGCTCGCCACGGTCGGCATCGGCGGCTTCCTGGGCGGCTTCGCCACCCTCGTGGCGCGCATGAAGACCGACGACGAGGACGAGGACGATCCCGGGCGGGGCGCGGTGGTCTGACGCGGCCGGTTACGCGGCGGGCACTCTGAGGGCGGCCAGCACGGGCAGATGGTCCGTGGCCGCCCTCAGGTCTGTCTCCGTGACCCCGGGGTGGCCGTACGGGACCCCGCAGCCGAGGACCTCGATGCCGCCGGTGGCGAAGATCGCGTCGATGCGCTGGTGGGGGTCGGTGGGCGTCGAGGTGTACTCCGTGCCCCAGGGGGCGGTGGCCCAGCAGTCCTGGAGGTCGGCGGCGAGGCGGGTGAAGGTGGGGCCGTCGGGGCGCTCGTTCAGGTCGCCGCCGGCGAGGGCGTGCGGGGTGCCGAGGGCTGCGAGGCGGTCGAGGAGCAGTCCGCTCTGCGTGTACCGCTCGTCCTTCTGGAGCGAGAGGTGGCAGCTCACCACGCCGAGCCGGGCGGCGCCGAAGCGGACGACGGCGGTGGCGAGGCCGCGGCGGTGCAGGCCGGGGGTGAGGGGCAGCAGGACGTCCTCGGTGCGTTCGACGGTGGCCCGCATCGAGCAGAGGAGCGCGGGGCCCGCGGCGGTCGCGCCGCCGGACAGGATCGTCTGGCCGGACGCGGCCGCGAGCCGGGCCAGCTTCTTGCGCCAGCGGAAGAAGCGGGGGGCTTCCTGGACGAGGACCAGGTCGGGGGCGCAGGCGTGGATGACGCGGGCGAGGGCGGTGGTGTCGTCGCGCATCGAGCGGATGTTGTAGCTGAGGACGCGGATGACGGCGGAGCCGTCGGGTTCGGTGTGGGAGCCGGGCAGCGGGGTCGTCGCCATGTGGATCAACATACGTGGATGCGCTGCTCGGCGGCGGCGGAACACCTCGGGTGGTTTGTCGGCTGCGGGCCGGTGGGGGCTGGTCGCGCCCACGCGGCGGAGCCGCGAGATGTCACAGCCCCGCGCCCCTGTAGGACCCCGCCCGCCGCGCCCCTG
>LRTP01001150.1 GCA_001550305.1 Streptomyces diastatochromogenes | reverse complement strand
GCGCGGCGGGCGGGGTCCTACGACCGCACACGCGGCGTCACATGATCGGGTCGGGCTCCCTGGCCAGGTCCGCCGCGCCCACGAGGCCGGCTTCGTTGCCGAGCTGGGCGGCGATCACCTCGGCCACCGGGCGCCAGTTGCCGCCCACGAGCCAGCGCTTGTACGACTTGCGGATGGGGTCGAGGACCAGCTCGCCCTCGTCCGAGAGGCCGCCGCCGACGATGAAGGCGGAGGGGTCGAAGAGCGAGGCCAGGTCGGCGAGGCCGGCGCCGGCCCAGCGGGCCAGCTCGCGGTAGGAGTCGACCGCCACCGGGTCGCCCTGGCGTGCGGCCACCGAGATGTGCTTGCCCTCGATGCCGTCGGGGGTGCCGTTGCCCAGCGCGAGCAGGATCTCCGCGTTCTCGGGGGTGGCGTTGGCCCGCTGCTTGGCGTAGCGGACGAGGGCGCGCCCCGAGGCGTACTGCTCCCAGCAGCCCTGCGAGCCGCAGCCGCACAGCAGACCGTCCGGCACCATGCGGATGTGGCCGAACTCGGCGGCCACACCGAAGTGCCCGCGGCGCAGCTTGTTGCCGATGATGATGCCGCCGCCCAGACCCGTGCCCAGGGTGATGCAGATGACGTTCCGGTGGCCCTTGCCCGCGCCGAACTTGTACTCGCCCCACGCCGCCGCGTTCGCGTCGTTCTCGACGACGACGGGCAGCCCCACGCGCGCCTCGACCTCGGCCTTGAGCGGCTCCTGCCGCCAGTCGATGTTGGGCGCGAAGTACACGGTCGAGCGCTGGCGGTTCACGTATCCGGCGGCACCGATGCCCACGCCGACGATGTCGTGACCTGCGCGCGCGCCCTCCACTGCGGCGGCGATGGCGTCCACAATGGCCTGCGGCGTGGTGGGGGTCGGCACCTTGTGCGTCGAGAGGATGTTGCCTTCCTCGTCGACCACACCGGCCGCGATCTTCGTGCCGCCGATATCGACGCCGATGGTGAGTCCCATGAATCCCTCAGTTTCGGTCGAGCCCCGCTACGGCCAACCGTACCCGAGCAGCCTTTAGTCCAAGTCAATCCGCTCCCCCGGACCGGTCCCCTCGTCGCGGGGGCCACGCTCCCGGGTCGTCCAGCGTCGTTCCTGGGCCTCGACGGCCGAGCGGTAGGCGGCGAGCAGCTCGTTGCCCGCGGCCGCGAGGTGATCGAAGACATCGGGGTTGCGCTCTATGACCGGCTCGACGGCGGCCTTGGCCTGCTGTACGACCTGGTTGACCATCTGCTGGGCGGTGCCGGAGGCGACCATGCCGAACAGTGGCGAGTTCAGTCCGGACAGCTTGTCGGCGACCGTGTCGACCAGCTTGCGCAGTTCCTCTGCGGCCGAGCCGGGCGGCGGACCGTACTGGGCGCGGCGGCGGGCCTTCTCCGCCGCGAGGTCCTCGGCGCACGCCTTCGCCCAGGCGTCGGCGTCGCTCGCGCGCGCTTCGTCGTTCGCCTCCTGAGCGGCGTCGGACGTGGGGCGCTCTTCGCTCATGGCGGACTCCTGCCTATGGTTCTTCCTTTCGACGGTACCCGAACGGGGGTACGCCGTTCACCGTGTCCGGGGCCACAGATCCGGGTCCGGCGCGAAACGCACCCTGAGTTCCCCCTCGCGCAGGGCGGCGCCTGCCACGGTGCAGCGGCGCAGCGCGGACGGCAGCGGCACGATCCTGCGGAACTGGCCCACGGTGACGACGAGTTCGTCGCCCCGGCGGATCAGGTCCAGTTCCTCGCGTATCGCGCCGGGCAGCGGGATGTGCCAGACGAGGACGCCGTCGTCGGCGAGGTGGTCGAGAACGGGCCACTCGACCGGGACGGGCGCCCGGTTGACGCCGGGCACGGGGAGCGCGCCGAGGTCGTCGGTGCCGCGCGGGTCGCGGCCGAGGTGCGGGACCTCGTGGACGGTGTACGTCTCCTGCCACTCGTCGAGCGCCTTGCGCTGCTGGGCGGCGAGGGCGCCCAGCCAGGCGTCCGCGCTCGCGGCGGGCAGTACCCGGTTCGCGACCAGCGCGTCGACGCGCAGCCCGTGCAGGGCGAGGG
>LRTP01001149.1 GCA_001550305.1 Streptomyces diastatochromogenes | reverse complement strand
TGGTGGCGGCGTGCACGGCGTCGGTGCCGGCCGGGCCCGGCTCGGCGACCAGCCGTACGGTCGTGGCGCGGTCCTCGACGTCCTCCGCGACGGCAGCCAGCTCGATGTCCCAGCGTGCCGCCGTCTCGTACAGCCACTCGGCGGGCATCGGGACGCCCGCGAGGCGGCCGAGGACGGGGCGCAGGGCGCGGGCCGCCTGGCGCTCCGGCGGGAGCAGTCGGCGCAGGTAGCGGCGGAGCTCCTCCGGGAGGGCGAGGAGGGCGAGTGCCTGTGGGGTCGGCGGGAGGTCCACGACCAGCAGGTCGTACGTCTGCGAGGTCGCCGCGTCGCGCAGGGCGCGCAGCAGGGCGAGTTCCTCGGCGCCGGGCAGGGGGGTGAGTTCCTCGGCGTCCAGGCGGGCGGCGCCGAGCAGGTCCAGGGCGGTGGTCGCGCGGTCCTGGAAGGCGGTGAGGTCCGCACGGAAGCGGGCGTTCGCGTCGGGGCGCCAGGTGGTGAGACGGGGCGCGGTGTCGGTGGGTTCCGCGCCGGTGGGTACGCCGAGGACGGTGCCGAGGGTGTCGGTGCGGTCGGCGGTGAGCAGGAGGGTGCGGGTGCCCTCGCGGGCGGCCTTCAGCGCGGTGGCCGCCGCGACCGTCGTACGGCCCGTGCCGCCCTGGCCTGTGATCAGGATGGTGCGCATTGCATGAACGCTACCTGCGCCGAGCGCCCCCGCCGCCCCCGCCCGTCCCTGGGGGCTCCGCCTCCGGCCCCCCGATCGGCCTCGTCCTCAAACGCCGGACGGGCTGAAACGCGGGCG
>LRTP01000115.1 GCA_001550305.1 Streptomyces diastatochromogenes | reverse complement strand
CTCCACATGGCCGACACGGAGCCCTGGGATCAGGGTAGGCACGAGGAGTTCGTGACGCTGGCGGCACAGGCTGCGGCGGCGGGCCTGCGCTACCGTTTTCCACCAGCGCTGGCTGCCTACCACTTGACGACAAAGGGCGCATTCGAGGACGCGTCTGTCCTTCGCAGCCCGGACGGCCACTACCTGGGCTACAACTGGAGCGGCACTCCGGCGCCGCACGGCCTGGTACTCGACACACTGAACGTCGCCGGAGCCGTCGTCGACTCGCCGTGGAAGGCCGACGGCTGGAAAGCGGGTGGCTACCTGGCCCTGTGGACCGACACCGATGCCGCTGACAGGGTGGTGCTGCATCTGCCGCGGTTGTCCGGGGCTGCCATACCGGACGAGGAATACCTGGAACTGCTGGACCTGGCGCCGCAACTGCGCAATTCGCCCCTGCGGGAGCCGGCGGTCTTCCTGACTTCAGGCCTGGAGACACGGCAACTCCCTGAGGATTTCTTCCGGTCATTCGGCCGACCCAGCTACAGTTTCCCGGCGCGCCTCACAGCCTCCGCGTCAGCACCGTCGGCTGAACTCACCATCACGGCCCATCCCCTCCCCGGTGACCTGACGCCGCCCCAAGAGCTCTGGAAGCTACGCGAATGGAACGACCCCGCGCCGCCGACCACCGCGGGGCAGTCCGGTGCGGTGATGAATGCCCTCGAGCCGACGGACCCGCTCCGGCCGGAACCGGGGCTGGACGAGGGTGGTGAGGATGGCCGGGCTGAAGAACCGGCGGACCTTGTTGTAGAGGGTGCCGACTCGGTTGAGGCATTGCCGGACGGCGGGAGCGATGTCGATCCGGTGGATGCGCCGCCGAGCAGAACCCTGGAGCCGCGGTTCCCGTACCTCTACGCCGATAAGCCGGACGGTCAGGCTGGCCGGTCGCGGCTGATGCGTCTGCATCCCTACCTGGAATCCATGCAGGCGGCGGGCAGCGCCTTCTTCCACGACCTGGAGG
>LRTP01001148.1 GCA_001550305.1 Streptomyces diastatochromogenes | reverse complement strand
GGGCTGAAACGCGGGCGCGCCCCGTCAGGGGCGCGGGGAACTGCGCGACCAGCCCCCACCGACCCGCGGACAGGACACCTCGGCCCGACGGGATCCGGGGCGAAGCCCCGACTTCAGGGGCGCCCCGCGGAGCGGGGTCAGCCCGCCTCGCCCGACTCCACTCGCTTCTTCAGACCCGCCAGCGCCCGGTCGATGATGACCTTCTCGGCCTTGCGCTTGATCATGCCCAGCATGGGGATCTTGACGTCGACCGTGAGCCGGTAGGTGACCTCGGTGGCGCCGGCGCCCGCGGGCTTGAGGATGTACGAGCCGTCCAGGGAGCGGAGCATCTGGGACTTGACCAGGGTCCAGGAGACCTCGTGGTCGCCGGTCCAGGTGTACCCCAGGGTCTGGTCGTCCTTGATCGCGCCGGCGTCCATGACGAGGCGTACCTGCTCGGCGCGGCCCTGCCCGTCCGTGGCGAGTACCTCCGCCTCCTTCACCTCTCCCGTCCAGTCCGGGTAGCGGGCGAAGTCGGCGATGACCGCCATGACATCAGCCGGTGCCGCCTCGATCGTGATGCTCGAGCTGGTGTGTTCCGCCATCGCGGTGGCTCCTCCAGATGCGGTCCGGTGAGGGAGGGTGGTACGCACGTGTGTGCAGCGTGAAGGCTACCGCGCGCCCGCCGAAGCATCGCCACCCCACCTGGTGTTCACCACTCCAGGACCCACGGGCGGCCCGACGCCGCGAAATGGCCGACGTTCACGCACTCGGTCGTCCCGATCCGCATCCGGCGCGCGAGCGGCTGGTGGACATGGCCGAAGAGGGAGTAACGGGGACGGATGCGGCGGATCGCGTCCAGCAGGGCACGGGAGCCGCGTTCGAAGCGGCGCGCCACCGTGTCGTAGACCAGCTCCGGTACGTCCGGCGGGATGTGCGTGCACAGCACGTCGACCTCGCCGACCGCCTCGATCTTCGCCGCGTACTCCTCGTCGTCGATCTCGTAGGGCGTCCGCATGGGGCTGCGCAGCCCCCCGCCGACGAAGCCGAAGACCCGGCCGCCGATCTCCACCCGCTCACCGTCGAGGACCGTCGTGCCGGGTCCGGCGTACTCCGCCCACAACGGGGGCATGTCGACATTGCCGTAGGTCGCGTACGTCGGTGTCGGGAACGCGGCGAACAGCTCGGCGTACTGCTTGCGCACCGCCTTCTCGATGGCCACGGAATGGTCCATCCCGATCTCGTCCCACAGCCGCCGCCCGAACTCCCGTGCCTCGGCGAAGCGGCGGGCGGTGCGCAGCTCGACGATGCGGTCGGCGTTCTCGGTGCCGAAGAGGTCGGGGAAGATGCCGCGCGCGTGGTCGGCGTAGTCGAGGAAGAGCACCAGGTCACCGAGGCAGAGCAGGGCGTCCGCGCCGTCGCCGGCCCGGGCCAGGTCGCGCGCGTTGCCGTGCACGTCACTGACCACATGAATGCGCGTCCTGCGGTTACCGCCTGGTGTGGGTGCCATGGCGATCAAGCGTAGGCGTGTGCGGCAAACGTGAATAGAGGCGGTCGGACCTGCGGTTACTGGCATGGCAAGAAGAGCGTGGACTACTGTGCGTGAAGGAACGCCATCGGGTGCGACGCACCGGCCTGTGTGACGCAGGGAACATCTCGGCGGGACCCCCTATCGAAAAAGCCGTACCGGTGGGTAACGTCCGGGCAGTCCAGTCGTACTCAGGATTTCAACAATGATGTTCCTGGGTACCTGCCCGAGCCTTGGACCGCTCCGTCGCATCACACACCGTCGTGGCGTCGGCGCCCTATGAGGAGCAGCAGTCTTGCGCGAGTTCAGCCTTCCGGCTTTGTACGAGGTCCCTGCGGACGGAAATCTGACCGACATCGTCCGCAGAAACGCCGCGCAGCATCCCGACGTCGCCGTCATCGCCCGCAAGGTGGGCGGCACGTGGACGGACGTCACCGCCACCACCTTCCTCGCCGAGGTGCGGTCCGCGGCCAAGGGCCTGATCGCCTCGGGCGTACAGCCCGGCGACCGGGTCGCCCTGATGTCCCGTACCCGCTACGAGTGGACACTGCTCGACTTCGCGATCTGGAGCGCGGGCGCGATCACCGTGCCGGTGTACGAGACCAGCTCGGCCGAGCAGGTGCAGTGGATACTCGGCGACTCGGGCGCGAGTGCCTGCATCGTCGAGCTGGACACGCACGCGGCCTCCGTGGAGTCGGTGCGCGACCGGCTGCCCGCCCTCAAGCACGTCTGGCAGATCGAGGCCGGCGGGGTGGAGGAACTGGGGCGCGCGGGCAAGGACGTCAGCGACGCCACCGTCGAGGAGCGCAGCTCGCTCGCCAAGGCGGACGACCCGGCGACCATCGTCTACACGAGCGGTACGACCGGCCGTCCCAAGGGCTGTGTCCTCACCCACCGCGCCTTCTTCGCGGAGTGCGGCAACATCGTGGAGCGGCTGCGCCCGCTGTTCCGTACGGGCGAGTGCTCCGTCCTCCTCTTCCTGCCGCTCGCGCACGTCTTCGGACGGCTGGTGCAGGTCGCGCCGATGATGGCGCCGATCAAGCTGGGCTGCGTCCCGGACATCAAGAACCTCACCGACGAGCTGGCCGCGTTCCGGCCGACGCTGATCCTCGGTGTGCCGCGTGTCTTCGAGAAGGTCTACAACTCGGCGCGCGCCAAGGCGCAGGCGGACGGCAAGGGCAAGATCTTCGACAAGGCGGCGGACACGGCGATCGCCTACAGCCGCGCCCTGGACACCCCCTCCGGCCCGTCGCTCGGCCTGAAGATCAAGTACAAGACGTTCGACAAGCTCGTCTACAGCAAGCTGCGCGCGGTGCTGGGCGGTCGCGGTGAGTACGCGATCTCCGGCGGCGCCCCGCTCGGCGAGCGGCTGGGCCACTTCTTCCGCGGCATCGGCTTCACGGTCCTGGAGGGCTACGGCCTGACGGAGTCCTGCGCGGCCACCGCCTTCAACCCCTGGGACCGTACGAAGATCGGTACGGTCGGCCAGCCGCTGCCCGGCTCCGTGATCCGCATCGCCGACGACGGCGAGGTGCTGCTGCACGGCGAGCACCTGTTCAAGGGGTACTGGAACAACGAGGCCGCGACCGCCGAGGCGCTCGCGGACGGCTGGTTCCACACGGGTGACATCGGCACCCTCGACGAGGACGGCTACCTCCGGATCACCGGCCGCAAGAAGGAGATCATCGTCACCGCGGGCGGCAAGAACGTCGCCCCGGCCGTGATCGAGGACCGGATCCGCGCGCACGCGCTGGTCGCGGAGTGCATGGTGGTCGGCGACGGGCGCCCGTTCATCGGCGCGCTGGTCACCGTCGACGAGGAGTTCCTGGGCCGCTGGGCCGAGGAGCACGGCAAGCCGGCGGGTTCCACCGCGGCGTCGCTGCGCGAGGACCCGGATCTGATCGCTGCGATCCAGGACGCGGTCGACGACGGCAACGCCGCGGTGTCGAAGGCGGAATCGGTGCGGAAGTTCCGCATTCTGTCCTCCCAGTTCTCGGAGGAGTCGGGCCACCTCACGCCGTCCCTGAAGCTCAAGCGCAACGTGGTGGCGAAGGACTACGCGGACGAGATCGAGGCCATCTACCGGGGCTGACGGCCCGACCGAGCGGTTCTCATGGCGCGGTGTCCTCGGCGAGGATCCGCGCCATTCCGCGTTCCGCGAGCGCGGTGATCGTGACGAACGGGTTCACCCCGATCGAGCCCGGCACGAGCGAGCCGTCGGTGACGTACAGGTGCGGGTACCCCTTGACGCGGCCGTAGTTGTCCGTGGCCTTGCCCAGCACGCAGCCGCCCAGCGGGTGGTAGCAGAAGTCGTCGGCGAAGGTCTTGTTGTTGCCGAAGAGGTCGTAGCGGTAGATCGTCGCGTTGGCCGAGTTGATCCGGTCGAAGAGCTTCTTGGCCATGCTCACGGAGACCGCGCTCTGGGCGGCGGTCCAGCCGAGCCTGGCGGAGTCCGTCGCCGCGTCGTACGTGAAGGACGCGCGCTCCGGGTTCTTGGTGATCGCGAGGTAGAGGCTGATCCAGGTCTCCAACCCGGTGGGTATCGGGGCGATTTCGGCGAAGACGGGGTTGGCGGTGTTGGCCCAGTCGTCGATGCCCATGACCGGCATCGTCGACTGGTTCGCCCCGACCGTGTCCCAGATGTGGTTGGCGCGGCCCGTCATCACGTTGCCGTTCGTGCCCCAGCCGGTGCCGACGCTCGCGTCCAGGGCCGGCAGGGTGCCCGTCTCCCGGGCCCGGACGAGGAGTTCGGTGGTGCCGAGGCTGCCGCCGCCCAGGAAGAGGTACGTGCAGCTGTACTGCTTGGTCTCCACGACCGCGCCGGTGATGTCGATCCGGTCGGCGGTCAGGGTGTACGTGCCGTCCATGGCCCTGCTGATCGCCCGGACCTTCTCCAGGGTGTGGATGGTGACGTTGCCGGTGCCGAGCGCCGCCGCGAGGTAGGTCTTGTCGAGGCTCTTCTTGCCGTAGTTGTTGCCGTAGATGACCTCGGCCGCGAGTGCGGACTTGGTGGCGGTGCCGGCCGCCTCGCGCTGCATGTAGGTGAAGTCGTAGACGTTCGGGACGAAGGTCGTCTTCAGGCCGGCGTTGGCGGCGGCCTTACGGGAGGTGCGGGTGAACTGGTACCACTCCGTGGACTCGAACCAGGTGGGGTCGACCGTGTTGACGCCGAGCATGGTGCGGGCGCGCGGGAAGTAGGTGTTGTACATCTCGGTGGCGTCGACCGTGGGGAACTGCTCGGAGAAGTAGGACTGGAGGGGCGTGACGGCCATTCCGCCGTTGACCAGTGAGCCGCCGCCGACGCCTCGGCCGACGTAGACCGACATGTTGTCGTAGTGGACCCGGTCCAGGACTCCCGGGTAGAGGCCGATGTCCTTGTTGACGACGTCCAGCCACAGGAAGGTGGCGAGCGGGGCCTCGGTACGGGTGCGGAACCACATCGAGCGCTCGTCGGGGGCGGCGGTGGAACAGAAGACCTTGCCGTCGGAACCGGCGGTGTTCCAGAGCTTGCCCATCTCTATGACGAGGGTGCGGATGCCGGCCTGGCCGAGGCGGAGGGCGGCCACGGCGGCGCCGTAACCCGATCCGATGACGATGGCGGGCGCGGTGTCGACCGCGGCGGGCTCTGCCGCGTGGGCGGACTGGAGGCCTACGCGGGTGAGGCCGGCGGCGGCGGCCGTCTGGAGGGCGACCATGCCCAGGATCTGGCGTCTCGTCAAGTGACGGTTTGTCAGTTGACGGTTACTCATCTGATGATGAGTCAGTTTTTCTGTCATGAGCGCAGCATCGGCGGATTATTTGCTTCCGCCTAGGGTTTTTGCCGGGATTTCAGGGGGCGCCGCGATGAGTGGGGAGAATGCGGGTCGCTTGTGACCGGTCGCGCACCTAGAGCAACTCTTTCAGGCTCTCCGCCAGCAGGTCCCAGCGCCATTTCCGCTCCACCCATTCCCGTCCCCGTTCGCCCATGTGGCGGCGGAGTTCGGGGTCGGCGAGAAGGGTGATGATGCGGTCGGCGGAGTCGTCCGGGCAGTCGCCTCGGACGACCCAGCCCGTTTCGCCGTCGAGGACCGCGTCGGGGGCGCCGCCCGAGTCGCCCGCGACGACCGGCAGGCCCGTCGCGGAGGCCTCCAGGTAGACGATGCCCAGGCCCTCGACGTCGAGGCCGCCCCGGCGGGTGCGGCAGGGCATCGCGAAGACGTCGCCCGCGCCGTAGTGGGCCGGCAGCTCCGACCAGGGGACCGCGCCGGTGAAGCGGACCGAGGCGGCGACCCCGGTGTCGTACGCCAGCTTGCGCAGGTCCTGCTCGTACGGCCCGCCGCCGACGATCAGCAGCACCGCCTCCGGCTCCTTGGCGAGGATGCGGGGCATGGCGAGGATCAGCGTGTCCTGGCCCTTGCGCGGGACCAGACGCGAGACACAGACCACCACCGGGCGGTCGGTGAGGCCGAGGCGGGCGCGGACCGCGTCGCCGCCCGAACCGGGGTGGAAGGTCTTCTCGTCGACCCCCGGAGGCAGCTGCACCATGCGGGAGGCGGCCTCGGGCGTCAGCGCGGAGGCGATGCGCGAGCGCGTGTACTCGCCGAGGTAGGTGATCGTGTCCGTGGACTCGCCGATCCGGCGCAGCAGCTGCCGTGCGGCGGGCAGCTGGGCCCAGCCCGCCTCGTGGCCGTGCGTGGTGGCCACCAGGCGCTCGGCGCCCGCCC
>LRTP01001147.1 GCA_001550305.1 Streptomyces diastatochromogenes | reverse complement strand
GCTCGGCGCCCGCCCTGCGCAGCGCGGGCGCCATCAGGCCGAGCGGGGCCGCCGCCCCGAACCACACCGACGTACAGCCGTGCTCACGCAGCAGCCCGACGGCGCGCCGGGTGGCACCCGGTGTGGGCAGCAGCATCGTCGTACGGTCCCGGACGACGGTGAAGGGCTGCTCGGCGTCGAAGGCGGCCGTCGCCTCGACGCCCTCCCGACTCCGCTTCCACGTGGATGCGTAGACTACGAACCGCTCCGGGTCCAGTCGTAGCGCCATGTTGTGCAGGAACGCCTGGATGCCGCCGGGGCGGGGCGGGAAGTCGTTGGTCACGATCAAGGTCTTGTGCATCGCGCTCGACACTACCGAAACCTTCGAATCCCCACGCGAGCGGTCCACAGCGGCGAAGCTGTATTCCACCGGTGGTCACAGCTCCGTACGGCCGCGCTTCACGGGCCTCGCACAGCCCCGCACGCCATCATGTTTCCGCACCACCGCACCACGTCACCACCGCACAGACAGCCGACGAACGAGGGCCAGGTGAGCATGAAGGGCACACGGGGGGCGGGGTTTCCGTACGCGTTGCTGGGAACCTGGGGCCTGACCAGGCTTCTGCTCCTGCTCTTCGTCTTCAAGGTGTTCGTCTTCCCGGGACCGGACGTCACGAGTGACGTCTCGGTGATCTACCAGGGCTGGTACGAGATCCTGCGCACCGGCACCTTCCCGCTCGACGACGTGACCTGGCAGTACCCGCCGGCCGCCGCGCTCGCGATCCTCTCCCCCGGACTGCTGCCCTTCCTCGACTACGCGCACGCCTTCTTCCTGCTGGCCTTCGTCGCCGACGTGGTGGTGTACGCGCTGCTCCACTACGCCGGCCGGCGCCCCGGCAAGACGCTGCGCGGCGCCTGGGTATGGGTGATCGGCGTCCCGCTGCTCGGACCGACCGTCTACGCCCGCTACGACGTGATGGTGACGGCCGTGGCGGTCGCGGCGCTCCTCGCGGGAGCCCGCCATCCCCGGGTGATGGGCGCTCTCGTGGGCTTCGGGGCGCTGGTGAAGGTGTGGCCGGCGCTCCTGCTCCTGGGGGCCGTGAAGCGGCGCGCGTGGGCCGCGGCGGCGGTGACCGCGGGCGGGATCGCGGTGCTGTTCGGGCTGTCGATGCCCGGCGCCTTCTCCTTCCTGACCTTCCAGCGCGACCGGGGCACCGAGGTGGAGTCGCTGGGCTCCCTCGTCTTCCACGTGGGCCGGCACTTCGGCTGGGACGGTCAGGTGCTGCTCAACTACGGCTCGGTGGAGTTCCTCGGCCCGTACGTCGGCGTGGTGAGCCGGCTGGCCCTGGCGCTCACCGCGATCGCCTTCGCGTGGCTGCTGCTGTGGCGGCTGCGCGTCCAGCGCTTCCGGCCGCACACGCTCGCCGACGCCGCGTTCGTGGCGGTGCTGATGTTCACGGCCACCAGCCGGGTCATCAGCCCGCAGTACATGGTGTGGCTGGTCGGGATCGGCGCGGTCTGCCTGTGCTTCCGGGGCAGCCGGATGACCCTGCCGGTCGCCCTGGTGCTGGCCGCGTGCTTCGTGACCGTCCTGGAGTTCCCGATCTGGTTCTCGCACGTCGTGGGCAGCGACCGGCTGGGCATCACCCTGCTCTTCCTGCGCAACGGCCTGCTGGTGGTCGCGGCCCTGCTCGCCGCCCTCGAACTGTGGTGGAGCACGGTGTCCGACCCGGCCCCGACCCTGCCCGCTCAGGCCACCCGCAGCAAGGAGCGCCTGAGCTCCTCCTGACGGCGGCGGGCGCGGGCGAGAAGCAGTCCGACGGCCGTGCACTGCACCGCCATGGACAGCGCCAGCGCCAGGCAGATCCCGGGCAGTCCGAGCCCCGACAGCGCGTACGCCAGGGGCAGCTGGACCGCGGTGCCGAGCACTGTCACCCGCAGCAACAACGGGGCTCCCCCGCTCCCCTCGAAGACCCCGCCCAGCGCGATGAAGCAGGCCATCAGCAGCAGGTACGGGCCGACGCAGCGCAGGAACAGCACACCGTCGTGGGCGACCGCGCCCCCGGCTCCGAAGGCCCGCGTGATCCAGGGGGCGAACGCGCCGAGCAGGACGGCTGCCACCAGGCCCACCGCCCCGGAGACGATCACCGCCTGCCGCCCGATCGCGCCCCGCTCGTCCCGGCCGGTGCCCCGGGTGTGCGCGGTGTGGATCGAGGCGGCCTGCCGCACCGCGTAGAAGGCCATGGTCGCGACGTACATGACCTTGTACGCGATGGAGTACGCGGCCACGGCCGTCACCCCGAGCCGGGCCACGATCGCGACCAGGACCAGCGCCCCGCCCTGACGCACGGTGAAGTCGGCGGACATGGGCAGTCCGGTCCGCAGGGTGCGGCGCAGCGCGGGGCCGGTGGGCTCG
>LRTP01001146.1 GCA_001550305.1 Streptomyces diastatochromogenes | reverse complement strand
GCGTGACCCCGCCGGGTTCGGGCAGGTCGGAGCGTCCGGAGCGGGAGGCCCGGTCGTAGGCGGCGCGCTCGGCGGACGGCAGCGAGTTGAGCAGTATGCGCGCCTTGGCGAGCTTCTTTTCGACGGTCCGCTTGTGCTGGGCGACGGCCTTGGTGCTCTTCTCCAGCTCGGCGAGTTCGGCGGTCGCCTCCTCGCGCTCCTGGGCGAGGTCGCGCATGGCGAGCTGGAGGTCCTTGAGTTCGCCCGCCTGGTGGGCGTTGATCCGGTCGAGCGCGGCGGCCTTGTCGAGGTACTCGGCGGGGCTGTCGGAGAAGAGCAGCGCCAGGGAGGGGTCGAGGCCGCCCGCGCGGTACTGGGCCCCGGCGAGCGAACCGAGCGCGTCCCGCATGGTGTTGATGCGCTCCTGCTGCCGGGCGATGCGGTCCTGTGCCTTGCTCACCTCTTCGCGCAGGACTCCCGTGCGCTCGTCGGCCTTGTTGAACGCCTCGGTTGCCTTCTCCGCCTGGATGTACAGGCGGTCCACCTCGGCCCGGGTGTCGTCCTTCGGTGCTGCGGCGGCCGGTACGGCCCCGAGGGCGGCGGCCGCGACGGACATCACGGTCACGGCGATGCCGGCGATGCCCGCGGCGCTGACGCCCCGGTCGAACCCGGACGGTGGACGGCGGCGATGGGACCCCACGAGTAGCCGCTCTCCCTTCCGCTGACGATCCCCCGGAGTTGGGGGAAACGCGCCAGACAGTAGCCGTGCGACTACGCACCGGCCAAAAACCTCCGGGGGCGCACAACGCGACGCCCCGCCGGAGACGCAGGTCACCGACGGGGCGTGGGGTCAGCGGGAGTTACCGCGATTCGCCCGTTCGGGCGTTAGGGCGAGGGGGCCTCGAAAGGATCTCGGAGGGTTCGGGGAGCCGGATCAGACCCGGACGCCGAACTGGAACGCTCCACCGATGGTGCTCATCGACTCGTAGCGCACGACGGTTCCGGTGCGCGGGGCGTGCAGCACCTGGCCGTTGCCCGCGTAGAGGCCGACATGGTGCAGGTCGCCGAAGAAGAAGACCAGGTCGCCGACCTGCAGATCGCTCTGCGAGTAGATGCGGGTGCCGATGGTCGCCTGCGACTCCGAGGTGCGCGGGATGGAGACACCGGCCTGGGCGTAGGACCAGGAGGTAAAGCCGGAGCAGTCGAAGTAGCTGGGGCCGACGGCGCCGTATTGGTAGGGCGTGCCTATCTTGGTCTGTCCGGCGGAGAACGCGGCACCGGCGCGCCCGGACGCGGGTGTACCGGGGTTACCGAGAACGGTGCGCTCGCTGGCGCGGGTGGCGCGGGACTGCTGCGCGTCGAGAGCCGCCTTCTCCTTGGCCGTCAGGGAGTTGAGGAGCTTCTGCGCCGCGGCGAGCTTGGTCTGGACCGTCTTCTTCTGCTTGGCCAGTTCCGTACGGGTGTCGGCGAGGTCCTTGAGCTTCGCGGAGGCTTCCTGCCGCTGCTGGGCGAGCGAACGCTGCTTCTCCTGGACCTTCTTCAGCGCCTCGACCTGCTGACTGCTCAGCTGGTCCATCGCGGACGCCTTGTCCAGGTAGTCGTTCGGGTTCGAGGAGAGGAAGAGCGCCACGGAGGGGTCGATGCCGCCGGTGCGGTACTGGGCGCTGGCCATCGTGCCGAGGCCGTCGCGCAGCTTGTTGAGCTCGTCCTGTCCGCGGGCCACGTTGTCCTGCAGGGTGCTGATTTCCTTCTCCAGCTTGTCCTGCTTCTCCTTGGCCCCGTCGAGCTTCTCGGTGGCCTGCTCAGTCTCTTGGTAGAGCTGGTCGACCTTGCTCTTGACCTCGTCCTTGCTCAGCTTCCCGCTGGGCGCGGCGTTGGCGGCGTTGGCGCTGAGGGCCACGGCAGCGGCGGCGACGGTGGTGAGCACGGTCACACGGGTGCGGCTCGGCTGCTTGGGTCGACGGTGGGACGCCACGAAGGCGAGCTCCTTCTTCCTTCAGCCGCCTGCCGAGACGCCGACGGGCGGTGTCCCCCCACCGTCACTCCCAATGAGTGATCACCCGAGTGGAGGTTCGAGCCCAGACCCTAGTGACCTTCCTGTGATCAGTTCAAATCCAAACCTGAAAATTCTTAGTCACCCAGCGCATTCTTTGCACTCAACTCACGTGCAGTGATGTGGGGCTGACGCTACGTTGCGTGAAGGTTTCGCCAATTCGGGCACAACGCCTGGATGTTACGGATGGGATGTACGGGCTCTTTGGGGCGTACGGCACAGATCGCCGACGCCTGTTTCAGCCGCGCGAAAAGCGCTTGAGAAGCACCACGGAGGCCACCGGGCGAGCGCCGGCCTTGGCGATCCCGTCGGCCACCTCACGGTCGGTGGAGACCACGATGACGGGCCGCCCGGGCGGCTCGGCGCGCACCAGCTGGCGGATCAACTCGTCCGCCGTGACACCCGCCTTGGAGAACAGCACCCGCACCCCGCGCGGCGGCGCGAGCAGCACGGGCGCCGCCAGCTCGGCCCCGTCGAAGACACACGTCACCTCGGCCCCGGTCTGCGCGGCGAGCTGCGAGAGCTGCCCCAGCAGTCTGAGCCGCTGCTTCTCCAGCGGCATCTGCGGATAGCCGGTCTTGGTGACGTTGTAGCCGTCGACGACCAGATGCGCCTGCGGCAGCGCGAGCAGCTGGTCGAGGATCGCAGGATCATTTTCGGACAGGGCCCGGGCCGCGATGTCCTTGGGCGTCATGCGCCCCGGTTCGACCGCGTCCACGGTCTCCGCCGGTCGTACGGACACGGGCGGCAGCGCGAGCTCCCGGCGCAGCCCCTGGGTCGCCTCCAGCACGGTGTCGAGCAACAGCCGTACGCGCATGTCCTCGACGCTGCGCCCCTCGCGCGCCGCCTTGCGGGTGGCCTCCAGGGCCGCCTCGGCCTCCGAGAGCCGCGCCTTGAGCCGTCGGGTCTCGCTCTCGGCGGCCGACACCTGGGCCTGCCCGTCCGCCCGCGCGGTGTCCATCTCGCCCTGCAGCTTGCGCAGCGCGGCCTCGCCCCGTTTGACGTCGCTGAGGGCGCCGCGCAACTTGCGGTGAAGCGATTCCGCTTCCCTCTTCGCGGACTCCAACTCCGTGCGCAACCGCTCGGTTTCGGCCTTGGTCTGACCACGTGCCTGCGCGAGCTCCTCGCGCAGCCGCTCCAGCTCCGCCCGGCTCTCCTCGTCCGCGCGCTCGGCGTCCGCCCGCAGGGCCTCCTCGCCCGCGGCGGTCACCAGCTTCACCCAGCCCGTGGGGCGCAGCACATAGGCCGCGGCCGCCACGTCCAGCGGATCCGCGGCCGGCGGTGGCGCGCCCGAGTCGAGAGCGCCGGCGAGCTCCGGCTGCGCCTCTCTGAGCTTCTCGGCGATACGCTGCCGGAACAGCGGATCGGTCTCCAGCGCGGCGGCCATGGCGTTGCCGGCGAACTTCGCGCGCCGATTGGGGGCGAACCGCGCATACTGCCGCAATTGGGCGGGGAGTTCGGCAACGGTCAACCCGCCGAAGCTGTCCGACACGATCTGTACGACCCGCCGGCGCACCCCGTCGGGCAGCGGACGGTCGAGCACCTCAGCGGCGCCGTCGTCCGGCTCCCCGCCTGTGGTCTCCACCATCCGTCACCCCAATGTCTGTGCGGGGCCCGCTCCCTCAGGAGCCGGCACCCGGCCTGTCCACCAGTTCCACCTGGTCCACCGCGTTGCACCACCGGCAGCGCACCGACTCGATGGTCTCACTGACCACCTTGCGCTCCTCGACGTTCGGCTCACCGGCCAGGTCCAGGTGCACATACTCGACGACCTTGGACGAGCGGGTCACGTCGAATCGCGTGAGGTTGCCGCAGAGCGTGCAGCGCCAGCGAGTCTCGGCGGTCGGGAGGGGAACCGTCATGTGGCAGTCGCTTTCCTTCTAGTGTCCGTCCAGCGCCGGTCTCCGGCGCGTGTGGCTCGTTACCCTACGGCCTGGCGGGTACTCGACGCTCGGCCGTCCATGGCGGCGAGGCATTCTGCGCGCATCGGTGCGGTTACGTCATGCTCTGTCCCATGATCAGCACCTGGGGTACGGCGGTCGGCAGGACGATGCGCGGTCAGTCCGCGCCGGTGACGTACGGGCTGATCTTCCTGTGCTGCCTGATCTTCCTGATCGGTCCCGCCTCGGGACTCAATCCGTCGTTCGGCACCGGGGACGCGCTGGTGGTCGCCCAGCGGGCCTACTTCCGGCGCTGGGGCGTGATCCCCGCCGAGCTCTTCGACGGGACCCCGAGCGCCTGGCTCACCCCGGCCACGGCCCTGTTCATCCATGGCAGCTGGCTCCACCTCCTGGGCAACATGCTCTTCTTCTACGTCTTCGGAGCGATGACCGAGGAACGCATGGGCCACGTCCAGTTCGCCGTCTTCTACGTGGTCTGCGGCTACCTCGCTCTGCTGGGTTACGCGATCGCCAACTCCGGCTCCGAGCAGACCCTGGTCGGCGCCTCGGGGGCGATCTCCGCGGTCCTCGGAGCGTTCCTGTACCTGTTCCCCCGGGCCCGGGTGACCAGTCTCTTCCCGTTCCTCTTCTTCCTGCCGCTGCGCTTCCCCGCCTGGGTCGTGCTGCCCTTCTGGGTGACCCTGCAATGGCTGGCGGCGGGCCGCAGCCCCTCGGGCCCCGGGGTCGCCTATCTGGCCCACCTGGTGGGCTTCTCGCTGGGGTTCGTCTACGCGTGGGTGCGGTTCGGGCGGCCGACTAGAGTGAAAACCCCAGCAGCAGCCCCCGAGGGAGAAAACCAGCCGTGATCACCGCGATCGTGCTCATCAAGACCAGCGTGGACCGGATCCCCGAGATCGCCGAGTCGATCGCCGCGCTGGACAGTGTCAGCGAGGTCTTCTCCGTCACCGGTACGTACGACCTGATCGCCATGGTCCGGGTGAAGGCCCACGACGACCTGGCCGACGTCATCCCCGGCAAGATCAGCAAGATCCCCGGCGTCGAGGGGACGGACACCCACGTCGCGTTCCGCACGTACTCCCAGCACGACCTGGAGGCGGCGTTCGCCATCGGCCTCGACAGCTAGGCACAGCCGCGCCGTCCTATCGGGGATGTGGGGGCGGAGCCCCCACGCACCCCCAAGCCGGTCTCAGACCGCCGGGACGCAGCGGCCGTCCTCCGTGCGGTAGTTCCACTTCGCCCCGTCCCGCACCAGTTCCTTCACCGCGCGCACGAACCGCTCCACATGCTCGTCGGGCGTACCGGCCCCGAAGCTGACGCGGATCGCGTTGAGGGACTTCTCCCCGGGCGCCGCCTCGGGCGCCCCGCACTCCCCCTGCGTCTGCGGATCGCTGCCGAGCAGCGTCCGCACCAGCGGGTGGGCGCAGAAGAGACCGTCGCGCACCCCGATCCCGTACTCGGCGGACAGCGCGGCCGCGAAGTGCGAGCTGTTCCAGCCCTCGACGACGAACGAGAGGACGCCGACGCGCGGGGCGTCGTCGCCGAAGAGCGACAGGACGCGGACCTCGGGCACCTCGGCCAGACCGGCGCGGACGGCCCCGATCAGCTGCTCCTCGCGGGCGACGAGCGTGTCGAAACCGGCCTCGGTCAGCGCCTTGCAGGCGGAGGCGATGGAGTAGGCGCCGATCACGTTCGGCGAACCGGCCTCGTGCCGGGCCGCGCTCTCGTGCCACTCCACGTCCACGCCGCCGTCCACCCGCCGCGTGACCTTGCGACTGGCGCCGCCGCCCGCGAGATACGGCTCGGCCTCGCGCAGCCAGTCGGCGCGGCCCGCGAGCACGCCGGAGCCGAACGGCGCGTACAGCTTGTGCCCGGAGAAGGCGACCCAGTCCACGTCGAGGTCCCGCACGGACACCGGGTGGTGGGGGGCGAGCTGGGCGGCGTCCAGGACGATCCGGGCACCGTGCGCGTGCGCGGCGGCGGCCAGCTCGCGCACCGGCCACAGCTCGCCGGTGACGTTCGAGGCGCCGGTGACGCAGACGAGGGCCGGGCCGTGGGGATCGCGGGCGACGAGGGCCCGCTCCAGGGCCGTGACGGCCTCCTGCGGGGTGCGGGGCGCGTTGAGGTAGGTGACCTGGGCGTCCTTCCACGGCAGCAGCGAGGCGTGGTGTTCCGTCTCGAAGACGAACACCTGGCAGCCGGCCGGGAGGGTGGCGGCGAGCAGGTTGAGGGAGTCGGTCGTGGAGCGGGTGAAGACGACCTGGTCGTCGCCCCGGCAGTCGAGGAACTCCGCGACGGTCCTGCGGGCGTTCTCGAAGAGGTCGGTGGACAGCTGGGAGAGGTACCCGGCGCCGCGGTGCACGCTGCCGTAGTACGGGGCGTACGCGGCGACGTCGTCCCACACCCGCTGGAGGGCGGGGGCGCTGGCGGCGTAGTCGAGCGCGGCGTAGGTGACCTCACCGCCGGTCACGAGCGGGACGGTGACATCTCGCCCCAGAACGGGCAGAGGGGCACAAACAGCCTGGTCGGCGGCAGCGGTGGAGACAGACATGGCGAGCTCCTGTGAGAGGCAGGCGGAATCGCTGCGCGGGCCGGGTGCACGGGGGTACGGGCGTGCGGCTGCACGGCTCGGCGCAGGGAGGAAAGGCAAAAGGGGTGTGCGGAGGCGGGGCTCTACGCCCTATCGCATTCGCTTGCTCACAGAAGGCTCCCTCGAACGACCAGGACCCCTGGGATTCTCGAGGGGTCCGCGCTTGCCGCAGACCTCGCTGCCTACGGCCTGGTCTTCACCCGGGGCACCCCGCCACGGACGGAGGGTTGCCGGACAGCCGGCCGGGGCCTGATGGCTGTCGCTCATGACCTGATACGGCATCCTGCCACAAGATCTTCCACCCGCAACCCGGCGTCCGCATACCGGGACGCCGAGTGGGAGGCAGCGCCACTACCCGGGGGCTCCGCCCCCGGACCCCCAAAAGATCGCGCAGTTCCCCGCGCCCCCTGAAGGGGCGCGGGGAACTGCGCGAACAACCCCCACCGGCCCGCAGACGAACAACCGAGCTACGACTGGCTCGCAGCCACCCAGCGTTCCAGCGTCCGCTTCGCCGCCCCCGAGTCGATCGCCTCCGCCGCCTTCGCCATCCCGGCGCGGAGCTGGTCAGCGAGCGGTGCGTCGGTCGGGGACAGGGCGACGAGGGCCGCCGCGGAGTTCAGCAGCACGGCGTCCCGTACGGGCCCCGTCTCGCCGTTGAGCAGGCGACGGGCGACGTCCGCGTTGTAGGACGCGTCGGCGCCGCGCAGGGCCTCCACGGGGACGAGTTCGAGGCCGACGTCACGCGGGTCGAACCGCTCCTCGGTGACCTTGCCGTCACGGACGATCCAGACCCGGGACGTCGCGGTGGTGGTCAGCTCGTCCAGGCCGTCGTCGCCGCGGAAGACGAGCGAGGAGTTGCCGCGCTCGGCGAACACGCCCGCCACGATCGGCGCCATGCGCAGGTCCGCGACTCCGACGGCCTGTGCCTTCACCCGCGCCGGGTTCGTCAGCGGACCCAGCACGTTGAACGTGGTCCGGATCCCCAACTGCCCCCGCGCCGCCGCGACATGACGCAGCGCCGGGTGGAACTTCACCGCGAAGCAGAAGGTGATCCCGGCCTCCTCCGCGACCTCGGCCACCCGCTTCGTCGTCAGGTCCAGATTGACGCCGAGCTTCTCCAGGACGTCCGAGGCGCCGGACGCGGAGGACGCGGCCCGGTTGCCGTGCTTGACGACCTTGGCGCCGGTCCCGGCGACGACGATCGACGACATCGTGGAGATGTTCACCGTCTTCGCGCCGTCACCGCCCGTACCGACGATGTCGACCGTGTCCCCCGGCACCTCGATCACATTGGCGTGCTCGTACATCGTCCGGACGAGACCGGAGATCTCCTCGACCGTCTCGCCCTTGGCCCGCAGCGCCACCGCGAACCCTGCGATCTGCGCGTCCGTCGCCTCGCCGCTCATGATCCGGTCCATCGCCCAGGCCGTGTCGTCCGCGCTCTGGTCGCGGCCCTCGAGCAGGCCGTTCAGCACCACGGGCCAGGAACGGCCCGCCGCGGTGTTGCCTCCAGCGGGGTTCACAGCGCTCATAAGCCGCTCCTGGGTCCGTCGTCCCGGCAAAGGGACGCCTTGTGTAGATGGGAACACCCTATCCAGGCCCGGAGACGGCAAAGAGCCCCCGTCCAGGCAATGGACGGAGGCTCTCGCCGTGGCGATCAGTGAAGACCGGTCAACCGGTCGGAGGATCAGTGGTGGCCGTGGCCGCTCGTGATCTCCTTGTACTCCTCGACCGTGGGCTTCGGGATCTGGCTTTCCTCCCCGTAGAAGCCCTCGCTGAGCTTGGAGCGCAGCCTCTCCGAGCCCTTCACCTTGCGCTCGACACCGTTCTCGTCGACCGTCGCGCCGATCGCGGCGGGCTGGTACTGCTCGTGCGCGGTGAGCGTGTGCAGGGCCTCCTGGCTGAGCGGCTCGTGCACCTCGATGAACTCACCGTGCGGCAGGCGCTTGATGATGCCCGACTCGCGGCCGTGCAGCACCTTGTCCTTGTCTCGGCGCTGGAGGCCGAGGCAGACCCGCTTGGTGATGACGAACACGATGACCGGCACGACGAAGAAGCCGATGCGCACGAACCAGGTGATCGAGTTGATCGACAGGTGGAAGTGCGTGGCCCAGATGTCGTTGCCACCACCGACGAGCAGGACGAAGTACCAGCTGATCCAGGCGGCGCCGAACGCGGTCCGGGTCGGGACGTTGCGCGGGCGGTCCAGGATGTGGTGCTCGCGCTTGTCGCCGGTGACCCAGGACTCGATGAACGGGTAGACCGCGATCGCGACCAGGACCAGCGGGAAGATCACCAGCGGAATGAACACGCCCAGCACGAGCGTGTGACCCCAGACGTTGATCTCCCAGCCCGGCATGACACGGATCAGGCCCTCGGAGAAGCCCATGTACCAGTCGGGCTGGGCGCCCGTGGACACCATGTCCGGACGGTAGGGGCCCATGGTCCAGATCGGGTTGATCGAGGCGATCGCCGCGATGGCCGCGATGACACCGAAGACCAGGAAGAAGAAGCCTCCGGCCTTGGCCATGTAGACCGGCAGCAGCGGCATGCCGACGACGTTGTTGTTCGTCTTTCCGGGGCCCGCGAACTGCGTGTGCTTGTGGTAGAAGACCAGGATCAGGTGGCCGACCACCAGGCCGAGCATGATGCCCGGCAGCAGCAGGATGTGGACCGAGTAGAACCGCGCGACGAAGTCGCCGCCCGGGAACTGGCCGCCGAAGAGGAAGAACGCCAGGTACGTGCCGACGACCGGCACGGACAGGACCGCGCCCTCCATGAAGCGGACACCGGTGCCGGAGAGCAGGTCGTCCGGGAGCGAGTAACCGGTGAAGCCGGTGAACATGCCCAGGACGAACAGCAGGAAGCCGAACAGCCAGTTGACCTCACGCGGCTTGCGGAACGCACCCGTGAAGAACACACGCATCATGTGCACGAACATGCCGGCGAGGAAGACCAGCGCCGCCCAGTGGTGGATCTGCCGGACCAGCAGACCACCGCGCACCTCGAAGGAGATGTGCATGGTCGAGTTGAACGCCTCGGACATCAGCTGTCCCTGCAGGGGGACGTAGCTGCCGTGGTACGTGACCTCGTTCATCGACGGGTGGAAGAACAGCGTCAGGTACACACCCGTGAGGATGATGATGATGAAGCTGTAGAGGCAGATCTCACCCAACATGAACGACCAGTGGTCGGGGAAGATCTTGCGCATGTTGGACTTGGCCAGGGAGTAGATCCCGAGCCGTCCATCGGCCCAGTCGGCGACTTTCTCGCCGGCCGGGGCCTTCTCGCGCGAGGGGCGCGAGTCGGAAGTGGTGGTAGTGCTCATCCGCGCTCCCAGAAGGCAGGACCGACGGGCTCTTCGAAGTCGCCGAGCGCTTCGAGGTAGCCCTGTTCGTTCACACCGATGCGCAGCTGCGGCAGGGCGTGACCGGCCGGGCCGAAGATCACTCGGGCACCGTCGGAGAGGTCGAAGGTGGACTGGTGACAAGGGCAGAGCACGTGGTGCGTCTGCTGCTCGTACAGGGAGATCGGGCAACCGACGTGGGTGCAGATCTTCGAGTACGCCACGATGCCCTCGTGCGACCACGCGAGCTCACGCTTGTCCTTGATGTTCTCCGGCTGGAGCCGGACGATCATCAGGGCCGCCTTGGCGATCTGGAGCTGGAAGTCCTCGTCGTGCTCCTCCAGGCCCTCGGGCTTGGCGAAGGTGAGCGAGCCGACGGCGACGTCGGAGGCGCGCAGCGGCTCGTTCGTGTTCATGTTGACGAGCAGCTTGCCCTTGGACCAGAGCGTGTGGCGCAGCTTGGTGCCGGGCAGCGGGCCCAGGTCGCGCAGCAGCATGACGCCGGAGAGCGGGAACAGGGCCAGCGCGCCGAACATCGTGTTGCGGACCAGCTTGCGGCGGCCGATCGCGGACTCCTTGGCGCCCTGCTTGAAGTCGGCCAGGACCTTGGCCTTGACCTCGGGCTCCGCCTCGATCGGGTGACGCTGGTCGGCGATCTCCACGTCGGACATCAGGGTGCGGGCCCAGTGGACCGCGCCCGCGCCGATCGCGAACAGCGCCACACCGAGGGTCATCCCCAGCGCGAAGTTCAGCGCGCCGATGTGCCCGAGCGGGAAGACGAAGATCGACTTGTCCCTCGGGATCGCCACGTACGAGGCGATGAAGCCGACGGTGGCCAGCATCGACAACGTGAACAGCATGGCGACGACGCGCTCGGACCGCTTGGCGGCCCGCTCGTCGATGTCCTGGATGCGGGGCTCGTGGGGCGGCAGGCCCGGGTCCGCGAACGGGTTGGTCTCGTCCGCGAGGGCTACCGCACCGTGACCGTGCTCGTCGACCTGCTCAGCGGGCAGGTTCTCTTCTGGAATGTCTTGGCTACTCATGACTTCTTGGCCTTTGCGGTCCGAGCGGCGACCCAGACGGCGACGGCGACCAGGGCGCCAAGACCGAAGATCCAGCCGAAGAGGCCTTCACTGACCGGCCCGAGGCCGCCCAGCTCCAGACCGCCGGGGCTCTCGGTGTCGTCACCGTTGACCGCGTTGAGGTACGCGATGATGTCCTTCTTGTTCTTCTCCGACAGCGTGGTGTCGGGGAAGGACGGCATGTTCTGCGGGCCGGTCTGCATGGCCTCGTAGATGTGCTTGGGGTCGACACCCTCAAGGCTCGGCGCGAACTTGCCGTGCGTCAGCGCGCCGCCCTTGCCGGTGAAGTTGTGGCACTGCGCGCAGTTCGTACGGAAGAGCTCGCCGCCCTTGGCGATGTCCGCGCCCTCGGGGCTGACCTGGCTCTTCGTAGGCACCGTGGGACCAGCGCCCAGCGAGGCGATGTACGCCGCGAGCTGGTCGATCTCGGCCTGCGAGTAGATGACCTTCTTCTTCGGGATCTGAGCGCCCGGCTGCTGGGCCGGCATACGGCCGGTGCCGACCTGGAAGTCGACCGCCGCGGCGCCCACACCCACCAGGCTCGGCCCGTCGGAGGACCCCTGACCGCCGGTTCCGTGGCAGCTGGCGCAGCCCACGGAGTAGAGCTTCTTGCCCTCGTCGATGGCAAGGGACTGGGCGGTCGTATCGGCCTGCGCCTTGCTCGCGGGTGCGAACGCGGCGTACAGCCCCCCGGTGGCCGCCAGCGCGAGGAGTAGGACGACGACCGCCGCCAGCGGATGGCGTCGTCGTGCGGAGAGCTTTTTCACGGATTACCCCGGTGTCAGGATCTTCTGCGTCGATGCTTCTGGAAATGGATCGGTTCGTCGCGTGCGATCGGTTCGCCGCGGACGCCGCCCGGTTACTTGATCAAGTAGATCGTGGCGAAGAGGCCGATCCAGACGACATCGACGAAGTGCCAGTAGTAGGACACGACGATGGCGGCGGTCGCCTGCTCGTGAGTGAACCTCTTGGCCGCGTAGGTGCGACCGAGGACGAACAGGAAGGCGATGAGGCCACCCGTCACGTGCAGGCCGTGGAAGCCGGTGGTCAGGTAGAACACCGAGCCGTACGGGTCGGAGGAGAGCGAGAGGCCGTCCTTCTTGACCAGCTCGGTGTACTCGAAGATCTGACCACCGATGAAGATCGCACCCATCACGAACGTGACGCTGAACCACATCCGGAGCTTCTTCACGTCCCCGCGCTCGGCGGCGAAGACGCCGAGCTGGCAGGTCAGGGAGGAGAGCACCAGGATCGTGGTGTTGGAGGCCGAGAACGGGATGTTGAGATGGCTCGCCATCTCTTTCCAGTGATCCGGCCCGGTCACCGATCGCAGGGTGAAGTACATCGCGAAGAGGGCCGCGAAGAACATCAGCTCGGAACTCAGCCAGATGATGGTTCCGACGCTGGTGAGGTTCGGCCGATTGACCGACGGGTGCGCGTGCCCGGTTTCTACTGTCGTTGCTGTCGCCACGACCGACATTATGTCGGTCGCTTATCCCGCCCTCACGCCCGGGGGTGCCGTTCGGGGTGTTGATGGGGTGTGTCCAGCCCGTATGGCCCATCGAAGCCCTGTCCGAACCGGTGTTGACGGGGTGTTCGAGGGGGTAGCATCCGCGCCATCGGTACCAGGAGTTCCCGAGCAATGCCGTGCTTCTTAGATGCGTGGAGGAACAATGCAGCCGACCGCCACGGTGCTGGTCTACAGCGACGACTCCAACACCCGGGGGCAGGTGCGGCTGGCGACCGGCCGCAGACCGGCCCCCGACGTCCCCCAGGTCGAGTTCGTCGAGTGCGCCACGCCCGCCGCCGTCCTGACGGAGCTGGACAAGGGCGGGATCGACGTCTGTGTGCTGGACGGCGAGGCGGTTCCGATGGGCGGCATGGGCGTCTGCCGGCAGATCAAGGACGAGATCTTCAACTGCCCGCCCGTGCTGGTGCTCATCGGGCGTCCTCAGGACGCCTGGCTGGCCACGTGGAGCCGTGCGGACGCGGCGGTGACCCTTCCGGTGGACCCGGTCGAGTTCGCCTCCGCGTTGGCCTCGCTGCTCCGCCGCAAGGCCCTGCTGGGCGCCTGAGAGCGCGGAGCGGCGGAAGGACACAGCCCCGCGCCCCTTTCGGGGCGCGGTGGCCAGGGTCTGGGTCACACGGACTCGGGGCGTAGGCGGGCCCGGTCCGTCAGCTTCGGGCCCTCCGGGGTGCCCGCCGTCAGGGCGCTGCCGTTGCGCCAGTCCTTCCAGGCGACGTTCCAGTCGCCGAAGCCGTTGTTGAACGGGGTCATCGCGTCGCCGTTGGAGTTCTGGACCTTCACGATGTCGCCCGGTCGGACGTTCTTGAAGAACCACTCCGCGTTGCTGGTGCTCATCCCGGTGCAGCCGTGGCTGACGTTGGCGGACCCCTGCTCCCCCACCGACCAGGGCGCGGCGTGCACGTACTCGCCGCTCCAGGTGACCCGGGTCGCCCAGTAGACGGCCAGGTCGTAGGAGTCCGCGCTGCCCTCGGCGATACCGACGGTGGTACCGCGCATGCGTACGTAGGGCTCCTTGCTCAGTACGACCTTGACGCCGTTGCGGGTCTCGTAGCCCGGCTTGCCGGTGGTGACGGGGATCTGGTTGATCACCTGGTCGTTCTTGTAGATCGTCATGGAGTGCGCGGCGGCGTCCGTGACGGCGACGAAGCGGTCCCCGGTGGTGAGCGTCAGGGGCTTCGCGTCGCCGCCCCAGAGCCGGTCGGCGACCTTGATGCCCTTCAGGTTGCTGTGGGCCTGGATGGTGGCGTGGATGGGCCAGTACTCCTTGGGGCGGTAGTGCAGCGTCTTGTCGTCCACCCAGTGCCAGGCGCCCTCCACGGCGGGCACGGAGTCGACCTTCAGGGCTCCTTCGACGATCGCGCGAGCGGCCTTGTCCTTGACCGGGGCACTGAGTTCGGCGGTGATGGGCTGACCGACGCCGTACTCGCCCGAGGCGGGCCCCAGGGTCACGCCCAGGGGCTTGTTCGTGATGGGCGCGGTGGTCTCGAAGTCGACGATCTGGCGGCCGGGGGCGCCGTCCTCGTCCTCCGTACTCACGTGCACCGTGTAGTGGGCGCCCGCGGCCAGTGGTGAGGTGCTGTGCCATCGGGAGCCGTCGGCGGCGAGTTCGCCCGCCACATAGCGCCCCGACGCGTCGACGGCCGTCACATCGGTGATGCGCTCGTCGTCGCCCTTGGAGGTGATTTCCAGGGGCTTGTCCGGGTCGACCTTGCGGCTGTCGCCGACCACGTCGGTGAAGGAGAGCTGACCCGCCGCGTCGTACGGCCTGGCGGAGAGCGGGTGGCCGCTTCCGCCGCAGGCAGCGGCGGCCGCGCCGAGGGCGACCACCAGCGTGGTGCGGCTGACGACCGTGCGGATTCGCGGTGCGTGATTCATGGACTCACGCTATGAACACCCGTCAACCATGGCGCGGCGAGTGAGCCGTGTGGGGGATGTGACGTGCGGCAAAAGAGGAAGCCCGGACCCTCCCTCAGGAGAATCCGGGCTTCCGGGGTGTCCAGCGATCGCTACGGGACCGCGTGCGTGCTACTGGGTGCGGTTCTCACCGTGGTAGTACTCGAAGACCCAGCCCCACAGGCCGATCAGGATGAGCGGGAACCCGAAGTACAGCAGCCACCAGCCGAAGACGACGGCCATGAAGGCGAGCGCACCGCCGACACCGAGCGCGAGCGGCTGCCAGCTGTGCGGGCTGAAGAAGCCCACCTCGCCGGCCTCGTCCGCGACATCGGCCTCGTCGTTGTCCTGCGCCAGCTGGTCGACCCGCCGGGCCGTGAAGGCCAGGTAGTAGCCGATCATCACGCTCAGGCCGAAGGCCAGGAAGAGCGCCGTGGTGCCGGCCGGCTCCTTCGACCACACGCCATAGACGATGGCGATGACGAGGATGAAGGCAGCCAGCCAGAGGAACATCTTGCCTTGGACCTTCACTTGCCGGCCTCCTTGCCACCAGCGAGGGCCTTCTCACCGTGACCGGCGTTCTCGAGCTGGTCGAGAGCGGCGATCTCCGGGTGGTGCAGGTCGAAGGCCGGGGATTCGGAACGGATCCGCGGCAACGTGAGGAAGTTGTGGCGCGGCGGCGGGCAGGACGTGGCCCACTCCAGGGAGCGGCCGTAGCCCCACGGGTCGTCGACCTCGACCTTCTTGCCGTACTTGGCGGTCTTCCACACGTTGTAGAAGAACGGCAGGATCGACAGGCCGAGCAGGAACGAGCTGATCGTCGAGATCGTGTTCAGCGCGGTGAAGCCGTCGGCGGCGAGGTAGTCCGCGTAGCGACGCGGCATGCCCTCGACACCCAGCCAGTGCTGCACCAGGAACGTGCCGTGGAAGCCCACGAACAGCGTCCAGAAGGTGATCTTCCCGAGGCGCTCGTCGAGCATCTTGCCGGTGAACTTCGGCCACCAGAAGTGGAATCCGGAGAACATCGCGAACACGACCGTACCGAAGATCACGTAGTGGAAGTGAGCCACCACGAAGTACGAGTCCGAGACGTGGAAGTCCATCGGCGGCGAGGCCAGGATGACACCGGTCAGACCACCGAAGGTGAAGGTGATCAGGAAGCCGACCGCCCAGAGCATCGGGGTCTCGAAACTCAAGGACCCCTTCCACATCGTTCCGATCCAGTTGAAGAACTTCACGCCTGTCGGTACGGCGATGAGGAACGTCATGAAGGAGAAGAACGGGAGCAGCACGCCACCGGTGACGTACATGTGGTGCGCCCACACGGTCACGGACAGACCGGCGATGGAGATCGTCGCGGCGATCAGGCCCATGTAGCCGAACATCGGCTTGCGGGAGAACACCGGGATGACTTCGGAGATGATGCCGAAGAATGGTAGAGCGATGATGTACACCTCTGGATGGCCGAAGAACCAGAAGAGGTGTTGCCA
>LRTP01001145.1 GCA_001550305.1 Streptomyces diastatochromogenes | reverse complement strand
ACGACCTCGTACGCGCCCCCCTGGCCGTCCTCGCCGCCTGCGCGAGCGCCGAACTGCTCCTGCGCCACTGCACCCGCCGCTTCGGCGGCATCACGGGCGACGTCTTCGGCGGCCTCGCCGAGACGGCGGCGACCACCGCCCTCGTGGCGCTCTCCCTCGGCTGAACTTCCAGCGAGCGTAGGAATGAGCGAAACCCGGCGGCGCGCGTAGGCTCGTCCCGAGTATGTGCCACCCAGGTAAAGACACTCCCTGAGGCCGGATCTAGGGTCATTCGTCAGGGCCCGGTCGACCCATCCCTACTCGGCCGCAGCAAAACAATGGAAGCGAGATCTCACCACAGTGACTGCTCTGACTCTCAGCACCGCCGCGGCGTCCGGCCTGCGGGCCGACGCGATCGTCGTCGGTGTCGCGAAGGGCGCCAAGGGCCCGGTCGTCGCACCGGGTGCCGAGGCCGTGGACAATGCGTACGACGGCGCACTCGCCGGGATCCTGGAGACCCTCGGCGCATCCGGCGGCGAGGGCGAGGTGACGAAGCTGCCCGCGCCGACCGGCTTCAAGGCGCCCGTCGTCGTGGCCGTCGGACTGGGAGCCGTCCCGGAGAAGGACGACACGTTCAGCGCCGAGGCGCTGCGCCGCGCGGCCGGTGCCGCGGCCCGCGCGCTCGCCGGTGCCAAGAAGGCCGTCTTCGCCCTGCCGATCACCGACGCCGCCGACGCGGGCGTCCTGGCGGAGGGCGCGGCGCTCGGCGCGTACGCCTTCGACGCCTACAAGGAGAACGGCAAGAACGGCAAGGACGCGAAGAACGGCAAGGCCCCGCTCGCCGAGGTCACCCTGCTCGGCGGCAAGCCCCGCGACGCGGCGTACAAGGCGGCTCTCGCGCGCGCCACCGCCGTGACCGAGGAGCTCAACCGCGCCCGCGACCTCGTCAACACCCCGCCGAACGACCTCTACCCCGAGGCCTTCGCCGCGGTCGCCACCGCCGCCGGCAAGGAGCACGGCATCAAGGTGCAGGTGCTGGACGAGAAGGCCCTGGCGAAGGGCGGCTACGGCGGCATCCTCGGCGTCGGCGCGGGCTCGGCCGCCGCTCCCCGCCTGGTGAAGCTGTCGTACACCTCACCGAAGGCGACCAAGCACCTCGCGTTCGTCGGCAAGGGCATCACCTACGACTCGGGCGGCATCTCCCTCAAGCCCGCCGGGCACAACGAGACGATGAAGTGCGACATGAGCGGCGCGGCGGCGGTCTTCGCCGCCGTGGTCGCCGCGGCGCGCCTCGGCCTCGAGGTCAACGTCACCGGCTGGCTGGCGCTCGCCGAGAACATGCCCTCCGGTTCCGCCACCCGCCCCGGTGACGTGCTGCGCATGTACAGCGGCAAGACCGTCGAGGTCCTCAACACCGACGCCGAGGGCCGTCTCGTGCTCGCCGACGCGCTGTGGAAGGCGTCCGAGGAGAAGCCGGACGCGATCATCGACGTGGCGACGCTGACCGGTGCGATGGTGCTCGCGCTCGGCAACCGCACCTTCGGCGTGATGGCCAACGACGACGCGTTCCGTACGGCGGTCGTCGAGGCCGCGGAGGAGGTCGGCGAGGAGTCCTGGCCGATGCCGCTGCCGGAGCACCTGCGCAAGGGGATGGACTCGCCCACCGCCGACATCGCCAACATGGGTGAGCGGATGGGCGGCGGGCTGGTCGCCGGTCTGTTCCTGAAGGAGTTCGTGGGCGAGGGCATCACCTGGGCGCACCTGGACATCGCCGGGCCCGCGTTCAACGAGTCCGGCCCGTTCGGCTACACGCCGAAGGGTGGCACGGGGTCGGCGGTGCGGACGCTGGTGCGGCTCGCCGAGCTGACCGCCGCGGGCGATCTCGGCTAGAGGTGCTTCACGGCCGCGGGTGAAGCGCGGCCGGTCGCGCGGTACCTCCGTGCCCCTTGTCGGGGCGCGGAGGTACCCCCGTATTCGGACAGTGCGACTTCTCACACACCGGCCCGGCGTCTCGAACGCTCCGGACAAGTGCGAAGATGGGTTCTCGGCAGGACAGGGCCCCCACCACAGGGCCGAAGAAGAGCGGCCGGACACCAGCCGCCGACCGGTCACTGGAGACCGGCGTGGCGCACATGCATGGAGGACGTGACGTGGCGAACGACGCCAGCACCGTTTTCGACCTAGTGATCCTCGGCGGTGGCAGTGGCGGTTACGCCGCGGCGCTCCGCGGGGCGCAGCTGGGCCTGGACGTCGCCCTGATCGAGAAGGACAAGGTCGGAGGCACCTGCCTGCACCGGGGATGCATCCCCACCAAGGCCCTGCTGCACGCGGGCGAGATCGCCGACCAGGCCCGCGAGAGCGAGCAGTTCGGCGTCAAGGCCACCTTCGAGGGCATCGACGTCCCGGCCGTCCACAAGTACAAGGACGGGGTCATCTCGGGCCTGTACAAGGGCCTGCAGGGTCTCATCGCGTCCCGCAAGGTGACGTACATCGAGGGTGAGGGCCGACTGTCCTCCCCCACCTCCGTCGACGTGAACGGCCAGCGCATCCAGGGCCGCCACGTGCTGCTCGCGACCGGCTCCGTGCCGAAGTCGCTGCCGGGCCTGGTGATCGACGGCAACCGGATCATCTCCTCCGACCACGCGCTGGTCCTGGACCGCGTCCCGCAGTCCGCGATCGTGCTCGGCGGCGGCGTCATCGGCGTCGAGTTCGCCTCCGCGTGGAAGTCCTTCGGCACCGACGTGACGGTGATCGAGGGCCTCAAGCACCTCGTCCCGGTCGAGGACGAGAACTCCTCCAAGCTTCTTGAGCGCGCGTTCCGCAAGCGCGGCATCAAGTTCAACCTGGGCACCTTCTTCTCGAAGGCCGAGTACACCCAGGACGGTGTCAAGGTCACCCTCGCCGACGGCAAGGAGTTCGAGGCCGAGGTCCTGCTCGTCGCCGTCGGCCGCGGCCCGGTCTCGGCCGGTCTCGGCTACGAGGAGCAGGGCGTCGCGATGGACCGCGGCTATGTCCTGGTCGACGAGTACATGCGGACGAACGTCCCGACCATCTCCGCCGTCGGTGACCTGGTCCCGACGCTCCAGCTCGCGCACGTCGGCTTCGCCGAGGGCATCCTGGTGGCGGAGCGTCTGGCCGGCCTCAAGACCGTTCCGATCGACTACGACGGCGTGCCCCGGGTGACGTACTGCCACCCCGAGGTCGCCTCCGTGGGCATCACCGAGGCCAAGGCCAAGGAGATCTACGGCGCGGACAAGGTCGTCGCCCTGAAGTACAACCTCGCGGGCAACGGCAAGAGCAAGATTCTCAACACCGCGGGCGAGATCAAGCTCGTCCAGGTGAAGGACGGTGCCGTGGTCGGCGTCCACATGGTCGGCGACCGCATGGGCGAGCAGGTCGGCGAAGCCCAGTTGATCTACAACTGGGAGGCGCTGCCCGCCGAGGTCGCCCAGCTCATCCACGCCCACCCGACGCAGAACGAGGCAATGGGCGAGGCCCACCTGGCCCTCGCGGGCAAGCCGCTGCACTCGCACGACTGATCCAGTCCCCGGCTGATTTCAGTCATCGCGTCGCCCCTGGGCGCGACGACGACCACAGACCCGCACCATTCGTAAGGAGCAACAGAAACCATGGCGGTTTCCGTAACCCTTCCGGCGCTCGGTGAGAGCGTCACCGAGGGCACTGTCACTCGCTGGCTGAAGGCCGAGGGCGAGCGCGTCGAGGCCGACGAGCCGCTGCTCGAGGTGTCGACCGACAAGGTCGACACCGAGATCCCCTCCCCCGCCGCCGGTGTCCTCGCCTCCATCAAGGTCGCCGAGGACGAGACGGTCGAGGTCGGCGCCGAGCTGGCCGTCATCGACGACGGCACGGGCGCGCCCGCCGCCGCCCCCGCTCCGGCCGCCGAG
>LRTP01001144.1 GCA_001550305.1 Streptomyces diastatochromogenes | reverse complement strand
GCCGCCGCCGCTGCCCCGGCTCCGGCCGCTGCCGCTGCGACTGCCGGTGGCCCTGCGGCCAAGAAGGCGCCGGCCCTGGAGGTCTCCCCGCTGCGCGGCCAGACCGTCAAGATGCCCCGCATCCGCAAGGTCATCGGCGACAACATGGTGAAGGCCCTGCACGAGCAGGCCCAGCTGTCCTCGGTCGTCGAGGTCGACGTCACCCGCCTGATGCGGCTGCGCGCGCAGGCGAAGGACTCCTTCGCGGCCCGCGAGGGCGTCAAGCTCTCCCCGATGCCGTTCTTCGTGAAGGCCGCGGCCCAGGCGCTGAAGGCCCACCCGGCCGTCAACGCCCGGATCAACGTGGACGAGGGCACGATCACCTACTTCGACACCGAGAACATCGGTATCGCGGTGGACTCGGAGAAGGGCCTGATGACCCCGGTCATCAAGCACGCGGGCGACCTGAACATCGCCGGCATCGCCAAGGCCACCGCCGAACTGGCGGGCAAGGTCCGGGCGAACAAGATCACTCCGGACGAGCTGTCCGGCGGCACCTTCACCATCTCCAACACCGGCTCGCGCGGCGCGCTCTTCGACACGATCATCGTGCCGCCGAACCAGGTCGCGATCCTCGGCATCGGTGCCACGGTCAAGCGTCCGGCCGTCATCGAGACGGAGGAGGGTACGGTCATCGGCGTCCGCGACATGACCTACCTGACGCTCTCCTACGACCACCGTCTGGTGGACGGCGCCGACGCGGCCCGTTACCTGACCGCGGTCAAGGCGATCCTGGAGGCGGGCGAGTTCGAGGTCGAACTCGGCCTGTAACCACCCCCGCACGCGCGCTGCCCCCGTCCGGAACCTTCCGGACGGGGGCTTCGCGTTTCCGCCCACAAGGGGCTTCGCGTTTCCGCGGCAGGTCACCGCGGCTTCAGCGCGCTGTCCGACCACAGCACCAGCGTCTCCACCCACAGGTTCGGGATCTCCGTCGGGTACGCGGGTGTCAGGTGCCGCGTCCGGTACGCCCTGAGGACGTCGTACGTGGCGTCCAGACAGTCGCGCGAGCCGAGGTCCCCCGTCTCCGGGTCGACGCCGACGAGGAAACCCCGCTTCTCGACCGTACGGATCATGGCGCGGGCGGAGCTCACGTCACTGGTCGACGAGTCCGTGCAGCGGTAGCGGCTGTACGGGTGGGTGGACTTCCCTGGAAAGTGCGCGTCACGTGACATGTCGCCGAGCATCCGCGCGTACGTGCCCTCCGCGTGCCAGGCGCCGATGTCGCCTCCGGGCGGGGTGTAGAGCGCGTTCGACGGGTTCTCCACCGCGCCGTACACCCAGCGGTCGGTGCCGGTGATCCGGAAGCCCCAGCCGACGTGCCCGAACTTCCGCGCGCCGTCCGGCTTGACGAAGACACACGCCCCGCCGGAGGCGACCGGGGTGCCGTGGGCCCGCGCCGCACTCGGCCGCACGGCCGCCCCCGTGTCCACG
>LRTP01001143.1 GCA_001550305.1 Streptomyces diastatochromogenes | reverse complement strand
CGACCGCCCCGGCCGCCGCAGCCCAGCGCAACCCCCGCTTGCGTCCCCATCCGCCCATGCCGACCCCCTGGCGCTCGCGGGAGCCCCCCGTGGAAACCCCCGCGCCGAAACCCCTGTGCAGACCTCCACACCGTGCGGGGCCTGCGGGTTCTCGGAGTGACACGGACGTGACGCCTCCGGGCCCCACCCGGTACGGGTCTTTACAGCCGCGGCCGCTCTGACAGCGTGTAAGTCTCGTCTCACCTGCATGAAAGCGCCCCCGTACGCCTCTCTCCGACGGGGCTGCGGCCTTATTGTCTAAAGGTCAAACGCCCCTGGGGCCGGCCCGCCCCCAGCGAAGGAGCCCCTCATGACCGCGCCCGTCGTCCACTCGCTGCGCGAACAGATCCGCGAGCACATCGTGGAGGGGATCGTCAGCGGGCGCTGGAAGCCGGGCGAGCGGATCGTGGAGCGGCGGATCGCGACCGAGCTGGAGGTCAGCCAGACCCCGGTGCGGGAGGCACTGCGCGAACTGGAGTCGCTGCGGCTGATCGAGTCGGCGCCCAACAAGGGTGTGCGCGTGCGCAACCTGACGGCCGCCGACCTGGAGGAGAGCTACCCCGTACGGGCCGGTCTGGAGGCCATCGCGGCCGAGCTGGCGGCCGAGCGGCTCGCCCAGGACTGCTCCGCCCTGGAGCCGCACGTCACGGCGCTGTACGAGGCCGACCGGCTGTCGGACGGCACCGGCCAGGTCCGCCACACCGTCGCCTTCCACCGCGAACTCGTGCGCGCCGCGGGCAACTCCGTCCTCCTGCACACCTGGGAGGGCCTGGGCATCGAGGTCTTCACCGCCCTGTCCATCCGCTGGCTGGGAACCGTCCAGCAGTCGTACGCGGAGGAGCACGAGGCGCTCGTGGACGCCTTCCGGCGCCGGGATCCGCTGATCGCCGACCTGGTGAAGGCGCATGTGCTGGGCTGCGCGCCGCGCCCGTGACACAGCCGAGCGCACCCACGCTCACCTGGGGAAACCCTGGGAATCCAAGGCACCCCGTGCCTGTTGTCAAGGCACCCCGTGCCGACTTTTGCGATACGAAGAGGTTTTCGCCTTCAACCCTTTGATCGATCATCGATCAGGGAGTTACAGTCAGCGCTGGGCTCCCACCAGAGCCCGCCGCCCTGTCCTGCCAAAGACATAAGGGCACCCCCGAAAACCCCTTGCCGATGAGGGAACCCCCCTCCGCATCCGGAAGGCGGCGCAATGACCGACCCCACCGCAATCCAGCCGAGCGAGCTCGACCAGCTCCCGGACCGCGACCCCGAGGAGACCGCCGAATGGCAGGCCTCCCTGGACGCCGTCACCCAGGCGGCCGGGCCGCACCGTGCCGCGTACTTGATGCGCCGCACGCTGGAGCGCGCCGAGGGCAACGGTCTCGCGCTGCCCAAGCTGCTTGAGACCGACTACGTCAACACCATCCCCACCGCCGCCGAGCCCGTCGTGGACGGCGACGAGGCGATGGAAGCCCGGATCACCGCCTGGAACCGCTGGAACGCGGCCGCGATGGTGACCCGGGGCGCGAAACACGGCGTCGGCGGCCACATCGCCACCTTCGCCTCCGCGGCCTGGCTCTACGAGACCGGCTTCAACCACTTCTTCAAGGGCAAGGAGGGTGACGGGTCCGGCGACCAGCTCTACATCCAGGGCCACGCCTCCCCCGGCATCTACGCCCGCGCCTTCCTCGACGGCCGGCTCACCGAGCAGCACCTCGACAACTTCCGCCAGGAGGCGGGCGGCAACGGCCTCCCGTCGTACCCGCACCCGCGGCGCCTGCCCTGGCTCTGGGAGTTCCCGACCGTCTCCATGGGCCTCGGCCCGCTGTCGGCGATCTACCAGGCGCGCTTCAACCGCTATCTGACCAGCCGCGGCATCAAGGACGTCTCGCAGTCCCACGTGTGGGCGTTCCTCGGCGACGGCGAGATGGACGAGCCCGAGTCGACCGCGGCACTCGCACTCGCCTCCCGCGAGGGCCTGGACAACCTGACCTTCGTCATCAACTGCAACCTGCAGCGCCTCGACGGCCCGGTCCGCGCCAACTTCAAGATCGTGCAGGAGCTGGAGGCCCAGTTCCGCGGCGCCGGCTGGAACGTCGTGAAGTCGCTGTGGGGCTCGGCCTGGGACGAGCTGTTCCAGCTCGACACCACGGGCGCGCTCGTACGCCGCCTGCGCGAGGTACCCGACGCGCAGGTGCAGACGTACCAGACCCGCGACGCCGCCTACATCCGCCAGGACTTCTTCGGCGCCGACCCGGCGCTCGTCGAGATGGCGAAGCTGCTGAGCGACGACAAGATCACCGAGTGCTTCCACCTCTCCCGCGGCGGCCACGAGTCCCGCAAGGTGTACGCGGCCTACCGCGCCGCCCTCGCCCACAAGGGCGCGCCGACGGTGATCCTGGCCCAGACGGTCAAGGGCTTCACGCTCGGCGAGGGCTTCGCGTCCAAGAACGCCAACCACCAGATGAAGAAGCTGTCGACGGACGAGTTCAAGCAGATGCGTGACCTGCTCGAGCTGCCCATCTCCGACAGCCAGTTCGTCGACGGCGTGGTTCCCTACGGCCACCCGGGCGCCGACTCCCCCGAGGTCCGTTACCTCCAGGAGCGCCGCGCGGCCCTCGGCGGCCCGGCCCCGGCCCGCCGTACGCACGCGCTCGCCCCGCTGCCCGCCCCCGCCGACAAGGCGTTCGCGTCCTTCGACAAGGGCTCCGGCTCGCAGAACGTGGCGACGACCATGGCCTTCGTCCGCCTGATCAAGGACCTCGTCCGCGACAAGGAGACCGGGAAGCGCTGGGTGCCGATCGTCCCCGACGAGGCGCGCACCTTCGGCATGGAGAGCCTCTTCCCCTCCCTCGGCATCTACTCGCCCAAGGGCCAGACGTACGAGCCGGTCGACCGCGACCAGCTGATGTACTACAAGGAGGCCAAGGACGGCCAGATCCTCAACGAGGGGATCACCGAGGCCGGCTCCATGGCGGACTTCATCGCCGCGTCCACCGCGTACGCCACGCACGGCGAGGCGATGATCCCCTTCTACATCTTCTACTCGATGTTCGGCTGGCAGCGCACGGCCGACCAGATGTGGCAGCTCGGCGACCAGCTCGGCCGCGGCTTCCTCGTCGGCGCCACGGCCGGCCGTACGACGCTGACGGGCGAGGGCCTCCAGCACGCCGACGGCCACTCCCCGGTCATCGCGGCGACCAACCCGGCCGCCCTGTCCTACGACCCGGCGTTCGCGTACGAGATCGCGACGATCGTCAAGGACGGCCTGCGCCGGATGTACGGCGAGGCGGCCCCGGGCGAGGACTCGAACGTCTTCTACTACCTGACGGTCTACAACGAGCCGATGCCGCAGCCCGCCAAGCCGGCCGGCCTCGGTATCGACGAGGGCATCGTCAAGGGCCTCTACCGCTTCAACACGGCCGAGTCGGCGGGCCTGTCCCCCGTCGCCAACGCCCCGCGCATCCAGCTGCTGGGCTCCGGCACGGCGATCCACTGGACCCTCCAGGCGCAGAAGCTGCTCGCCGAGGAGTGGGGCGTGGCCGCCGACGTGTGGTCCGCGACCTCCTGGACGGAGCTGCGGCGCGACGCGCTGGAGGCCGACGCGGCCCTGCTGCGCGGCGAGGAGCGGATGCCGTTCGTCCGCCAGGCGCTGCACGGCGCCGAGGGCCCGGTGCTCGCGGTCTCCGACTACATGCGCCAGGTCCCGGACCAGATCGCGCAGTGGGTCGAGCAGGACTACTCCTCGCTCGGTGCCGACGGCTTCGGCCTCTCCGACACACGTGAGGCGGCCCGTCGCCACTTCGGCGTCGACGCGCAGTCGATCGTCGTCGCGGCGCTGGCGCAGCTGGCACGGCGGGGCGAGGTCAAGGCGTCCGCGGTGAAGGAAGCGCGGGAGCGCTACGGACTCTGAGGGTCCGCCTGTTCCCGGTGTTTCGCGAGGGGCGCGGTGGCTACGGCCGCCGCGCCCTTCGGCGTTCCCGCGTGCCGCTTCGCTGTCGGTGGGGCCCGGCATCATGGCCGTATGCGTGCTGCCCGCCTGATCAAGATGGTGCTGCTGCTCCAGTCACGGCCGTCGATGACCGCCGGCGAGCTGGCGCGGGAGCTCGAGGTGTCCGAACGGACGATCACGCGGGACGCCCAGGCGCTGTCGGAGGCGGGCGTTCCGGTGTACGCGGACCGGGGCAGGGCCGGGGGCTACCGCCTGATCGGCGGCTACCGCACCCGGCTGACGGGCCTGGCGCGTACGGAGGCGGAGGCGCTGTTCCTGAGCGGGGTGCCGGGGGCACTGCGGGACATGGGTCTGGAGGACGCCGCCTCCGCCGCGCGCCTGAAGGTGTCCGCCGCCCTGCTCCCCTCCCTGCGGGACGCCTCGCGGGCGGCGGGGCAGCGGTTCCATCTGGACGCGCCCGCGTGGTTCGACGAGCCCGAGACGCCCGAGCTGCTGCCCGTGGTCGCGGAGGCGGTCTGGGACGACCGTCGGATCACCGCGGGGTACCGGCGCGGGACTGCCGAGGTCGAGCGGGTCCTCGAACCGTACGGGCTCGTACTGAAGGCGGGCGTCTGGTATCTGTGCGCGCGGGTGCCCGAGCCCGGGCCGGCCGGGTCCGGTCCCTTCCGGGTCTACCGGATCGACCGCTTCACGGAGGTGAGGCCCGCCACGGAGTGCTTCACCCGGGAGGACGGGTTCGACCTGCCCGGGTTCTGGGCGGAGCGGGCCGGGCAGTTCGCACGGTCCATCCTGCGGGCGGAGGCCGTCGTACGGCTGTCTCCGGAGGGCGTGCGGAGACTCGCGTACGTCGTCGACCCCGCGTCCGCCAGACAGGCGCTGGACGGGTGCGGTGACCCCGACGGGCGGGGCTGGGTGACGGTCACTCTCCCCGTCGAGTCCGAGGAGGTCGCCCATGCGCAACTGACGGGGCTCGGGCCGGAGGTGGAGGTGCTCTCGCCGGCGGCGCTGCGGGAGCGATTCGCGGGGGACGCGGTGCGGCTGGCGGCGCTGTACCGGGAAAACGCCTCGTAGCCCGCGGTTTTACCGTCGGCATGTGCGTGCATAACAATCTGCGGCACTCCGCGTGCGTCACTCCCGTTCAGGCCCGATGCTGGACCCGTGATGGACGAGACGGAGTTCTGGGAGCTGGTGGACACGACCCGCGAGGCCGTCGAGGGCGACCCCGAGGACCACGCCGACCTGCTCGTCGAACGGCTCGTCCAGCTGGACCCGGACGCCGTGCTCGACTTCGCCCGTCACTTCGAGGCCCGCTACAACCGCGCCTACCGCTGGGATCTGTGGGGCGCGGCGTGGGTTCTGCTCGACGGGGTGAGCGACGACGCCTTCGACTTCTTCCGGTGCTGGCTGATCGGCCAGGGCCGGGAGGTCTTCGAGGGCGCGATGCACGATCCCGACGCGCTGGCCGACCTCCTGGACGACTTCGACGAGGACCTCGACGGGGACGGTGAGGAGCTCGGGTACGCCGCGGACGAGGCGTACGAGCAGCTGACCGGGGTCGTCGCGCCCGACCTGGGCATTCCGCCCGCGTCGCCCGAGCCGGAGGGTACGCCGCTCGACTTCGAGAACGAGTCCGTGCTGGCCGAGCGCTATCCCAAGCTGTGGGAGCGCTTCAGGGACTGAGGCAACGTGGCGTACGGGGTGACGTACGGGAGGCGTGTCTCGCGGTTCTTGTGGTCTTCGTGGTTCTCGTGGTTCTCGTGGGCGTGGTACGGGGGTGCGGCGTTGGCTCGGTCCAGTGCCGAGGCGGTGGCCGCGGCGGGTCCCACGAGGACCGTCACCACGGCGCAGGCCACGGTCCACGGGGTCCGCAAAGCGGTGTTCCAACCCCGCGCGCCGGCCGCCCTGTTCGCCTTGCCCGTCTTCTCGGTACGCCTGCTGCTCATCTTCCCCACCTCCGGTCGGCTGCTACGGGAAGAACGCTAGAGAGGGCCGATCTGAGACACCGTTGACTCGACTGTGCACTGTCTGTGAACACGTTCCTCGCCCCCGCCGCCCCTACCCGTCCCATCCCCAACCTGGGGGCTCCGCCCCCAGCCCCCCATCGGCCTGACCGTCCTCGTCCTCAATCGCCGGACAGGCTAAAAGAGGGGCAGCGAAGCCCCCGCCTCAGGGGCGCGAGGAACTGCGCGACCAGCCCCCACCGGCCGTCAGCCGAACGACTACGGGCGGGCACGGGATGCGGGGCGAAGCCCCCGCCTCAGGGGCGCGGGGAACTGCGCGAACGGCCCCCACCGGCCCACAGCCGAAGAACCCGCGGCGGACGGGGATGCGGGGCGCAGCCCCGTTTTAGGGGCGCGGGGAACTGCTCGTGCGGCGGGCGAAGTGCGTCGGCGGGGTCAGCGGCCCTGGAGGTGGGCGGCTCGGGAGCGGATTCCGGGGAGTTGGGACGCCAGCGCCGCGCCGGGACAGTTGGTCATGAACCCCGCGTCGTGCCCGGCCAGCGTGGGCAGCACCGCACTCGTACCGGCGGTGTAACGGCTGAGGTCGTTGCTGGAGACGAGCCGCACCGTGGCACGGGGATCCACGTCGGACAGCCCCAGCTTCCACGCCGCCAACGAAGCGATCGCCTCGGTCATCGCCCGCGGCACCGGCGTCCCCGCCCCGAACGTACCGATGGCCGCGATCCCCGCGGTGCCATGGTTGAACCCCTGCGTATGCGCTCCGGTGACGGCCCGGTCGACCCCACCCGCCCGCCCCTCGTAGATCGTGCCGCAGCGGTCGACGAGGAAGTTGTACCCGATGTCGTCCCACCGCCGGACGCCGGTCTGACCGGCGTACAGGGAGCGGATGATGCGGGGCACGTCGGCGCACTCGTACGCGTTCGGCGAGTCGGTGTGGTGCACGAAGACCGCGAGGACGTGGTCGTCGTGGCGGGCGGACGTCCACCGCGAGGTCCTGCACGAGCTGCTCGGCGAGCGGTACGCGGGCGGCGGCGAGCCCAGACGCCTCGCCGAGCTCACGGACGAGGTGTCGGCCGCCTTCGGCAGACGCGTCCGCCCCGACCTGCCCGCCGACGTCATCAAGGCCTTCGCGCAGGCCGGGATCAAGATCAAGTCCACTCGGCGGTGGGAGATCGAGACCATCGAGCACCCTGCCGTGAAGCCGCTGCTCGAATACAAGAAGCTGTACCGGATCTGGGTGGCGCACGGCTGGTCCTGGCTCCAGGACTGGGTGCGCGACGGACGCTTCCGGCCCGAGTACCTGCCCGGCGGGACCGTCACCGGCCGCTGGGTGACCAACGGCGGGGGCGCCCTGCAGATCCCCAAGGTGATCCGGCGTGCCGTCGTCGCCGACCCGGGCTGGCGGCTCGTGGTGGCCGACGCCGACCAGATGGAGCCGCGGGTGCTGGCCGCGATCTCGCGCGACCCCGGCCTGATGGAGGTCGCGGGCCGGGAGAGCGACCTGTACCAGTCGGTGTCGGACCGGGCGTTCGCCGGCGACCGGGCACAGGCCAAACTCGCCGTGCTCGGCGCGGTGTACGGGCAGACGTCCGGCGACGGCCTGAAGAACCTGGCCGCGCTGAGGAGACGCTTCCCCCGCGCCGTCGCCTACGTGGACGACGCGGCGCGGGCCGGCGAGGAGGGCCGACTCGTACGGACGTGGCTGGGGCGGACGAGTCCCCCGGCGGCCGGCGCGTCCGACGCCTCGTCGGAGGAGGCGGGCATGCCGCAGGACGAACCCGCCGAGCCCCTCGGAGACCAGGGCTGGGTGCCGGGCTACGCCTCCTCCAACTCCCGCGCCCGGGGCCGCTTCGCACGCAACTTCGTCGTCCAGGGCAGCGCCGCGGACTGGGCGCTGCTGCTGCTCGCCGCCCTCCGGCGCACCTGCGCGGACCTCGCCGCCGAGCTGGTCTTCTTCCAGCACGACGAGGTGATGGTGCACTGTCCGGCCGAGGAGGCGGACGCGGTCGTGGCCGCGATCCGGGAGGCCGCGGAGCTGGCGGGACGGCTGACGTTCGGCGAGACCCCGGTCCGCTTCCCGTTCACGACGGCGGTGGTGGAGTGCTACGCGGACGCGAAGTGACCCGGACGGCGGCCCGCGTCTGTCCCCTCGGGTGACCTCGTCGGCCAGGTGCCCGACTCCTCCAGGTGACCTACTCCTCCTCCAGGAGTTCCCTCAGCGCGCCCACCACCGAGGTGTCCGTCCCGTCCAGCGCCGCGAGCGCCGACTTCCACAGCTCGTACGCCCCTGCGGCATCCCCCTGCGCGTGCAGCAGCAGCCCCAACTGATGCCGGGCGAGCCCGCCGGTGTAGCGGTCGGCGCGCTGATCGGCGCGGAAGAGCAGCAGATCGCACTCGCGGGTGGCCCGTTCGACATGCCCCACCCCGCGCAGCGCGCGGACCAGCCCGAGCCGCGTCTGCGACTCCCCGTGCCAGTCGCCGTGACCGCCGAGGATGCGCAGGCTCTCCTCGAAGTGCGGTACGGCGGCGGCCGGTTCGCCGAGCGTCAGATGGGCGTAGCCGATGTTGCAGTGCGCGGAGTGCCGGATGATCACGTCGTCCATCGCGTCGCCGATCGCCAGGCTGCGCTTGTGGTGGTCGATGGCGGCCCGGGCGTCCGTGTGCTCGTACAGATTGCCGAGGTGGCTGTAGGTGATGGCCTCGGTGTGCGGGTCGCCCAGCTCCCGGGAGAGTTCGAGGCTCTGCAGCAACGCCTCGCTGGACTCGGCGTGGCGGCCCAGCCCCTCCAGCAGCATGCCCCGGTTGTTCAGACCGCGCCGGATCCACGACAGCACCCCGAGCCGCCGCCAGATCGCCAGCGCCTCGTCGTTCAGCGTGAGCGCCTCGCCCGCGCGGCCCGTCATGAAGTGCAGCCCCGCGAGGTCCCCGAGCGCGTACGCCTGCGCGGCCTCGTCCCCGAGCCGCCGCGCCG
>LRTP01001142.1 GCA_001550305.1 Streptomyces diastatochromogenes | reverse complement strand
GCGGCGCGGCCACCGGCCGCTCGCGCGCGACGACCCTCCGGTCGACCCCCACCGCACACACCACCAGCACGAGCACGGCGAGCAGACCGGGCACGCACCCGAGCACGACGACGGTGGCGCGCCGCGCCCACACCCTCCGCGCGAGCCGCGTCCAGGCCCCCCGCGCCTTTCGGAAGACACGCATGGAGCCACCCTGACCCGGTTCCGGTCCCCCCGCGATGTGTGCTGTGCCACCTGGTGGAACCATCGTCCTGGTCCGGGACGTTTTTACAGGTCCACGCACGCGTGGCCGTTTCCCGGCTCTACGCGCGCGTGCCTGATCACTGGGCCTGCCCCACGCGTACTAAGGGGCCCAAGAGAAAGGCGGCTCCGTGGACCTGCTCGACATCCTGCTGTTGCTGGTGATCCTTGCCTATGCGGCGTCCGGCTACCGGCGCGGGCTGGTGGCCGGCTGTGTCTCGCTGGCCGGGTTCGTGGGCGGCGCCGTCATCGGCGTATGGGTGCTGCCGTGGATGATGGACCTGGTGACGGCGGGGACGTCGGCGGCGACGGTGACGGCCGTGCTGACGGTGCTGGTACCCGCCGTGGTGGGCCACGAGCTGGCGGGCCGGCTGGCGCTGAAGCTGCGCCGCGAACTGGACCAGGGGCCGCTGCGGGTGGCCGACGGGGTCGGCGGAGCGGCGGCGAACACGGTGGCGGTGCTGCTGGTGGCCTGGGTCGCCGCGAGCGTCCTGGGAGCCTCCTCGTCCACCCTCATCACCCAGTCGATCCGCAACTCCGCGCTGCTGGGCGCCGTACAGACGGCGATGCCGGACACCACGCCCACCTGGTTCTCACGGGCCACCTCGGCGCTGACGGAGGCGGGCTTCCCGCAGGTCTTCAACCCGTTCGAGAACGAGCCGACGGCGGGTGTCGCGAAGCCCTCCGGCGACAGCGTCACCGCGGCGGCGACGAGCGCCGCCAAGCGCAGCACGGTGAAGATCGAGGGCGCCGCGGGCAACCAGGGCCGGGAGGGCAGCGGGTTCGCGTACGCGGCGCAGCACGTGATGACCAACGCCCACGTGGTGGCGGGCATCGACAACCCGACCGTGCGGGTGGGCGGTGTGGGCCGTGTGTACTCGGCGCGGGTGGTGTTCTTCGACCCGCGCAAGGACGTCGCGGTCCTGTACGTGCCGGACCTCAGGGTCCCCCTCCTGCGTTTCGACGACAGCGCCAAGCGCGGCGACTCGGCGGTCGTCGCGGGCTATCCGCAGGACGGCGGTCTGGATCTCCAGGCGGCCACGGTCGCAGGCCGGATCAACGCGCGGGGCCAGAACATCTACAACTCGAGCATGGTCACCCGGGAGATCTACTCGATCCGCTCCACCGTCCGCCCCGGCAACTCCGGCGGCCCGCTCCTCACCACCGGCGGCAGGGTGTACGGCGTCGTGTTCGCCCGCTCGACCTCGGACAACGAGACGGGTTACGTCCTGACGGCCGACGAGGTCGCGGGCGACGCCCAGCGCGCGGCGACCGCGACGACACCGGTGGACACGGGTGACCTGATCACCTCGTAGCTCAGAGAAAGCGGCCCATGAACACGTCGTCGACGTACTGGCCGTCGAGCAGGAACTCCTCGGGCAGGACGCCCTCCACCTGGAAGCCCTCGGACTCGTACAGCTTCCGTGCCGGGGCGTTGTGCCCGAGGACGCGCAGCGTGATCCGCCGGGCGCCCTGCCGTCGGGCCCCGTCCATCACGGCCCGCAGCAGCTCTCGTCCGACGCCCGCGCGGCGCGCCTCCTCGGCGACGACAAGTCCCTGGATCTGCCGGACGTGGGAGTTGCAGGCGAGGGGCGTGGGATAGCCCAGCCGGATGTAGCCGACGAGGACGCCGTCAAGCTCGGCGACGTGGTGGTCCCGGGGGCCGAACCGCTCGTTGTAGAAGGGTTCGTACGGCGGCTGGGGCCGTGGCACGACAGCGTGCTGGGTCGACCAGGTGACACGGTCGAGACGGCCGAGCGCGTCCTCGTCGTCGAGGGTGGCGATGCGTATGTGCGGTACCGGCATGAAGGTCACTTTACGGCGGCCCCGCGCAGTTCCGTCCGGTACTTTCCCGGCGCGCGCGGCAGGATGGGCGCATGAACGACTCACCGCTCGCTCCGGATTCCCGTAGGTCCCGTGTCGCGATCGCCGGTGCGTCCGGCCTGATCGGTTCGGCGCTGACGCGCTCCCTGACCGCGGACGGACACGAGGTGGTCCGCCTCGTACGGCGTGCGCCCCGCGGGAAGGACGAGGTGCGATGGGATCCGGACGGGCAGCGGATGGACGCCGCGGGGCTCGCCGGGTGCGCGGCGGTCGTCAATCTCGCGGGGGCGGGGGTCGCTTCGCGGCGATGGACGGAGGCGTACAAGCGGAAGATCCTGGACAGCCGGGTGCGGGGGACGGCGACGCTGGCCGCGGCGGTGGCGTCTCTCGACGAGCGGCCACGGGTGTTCGTCAACGGGAGTGCGATCGGGTTCTACGGCGAGACGGGCGACCGGGTGGTGGACGAGTCGGCGCCGCCCGGGGAGGGATTCCTTCCCTCCGTGTGCGTGGCGTGGGAGGGGGCGGCGGCACCGGCGCGGGAGGCGGGTGTCCGTACCGTCTTCGCCCGTACGGGGCTGGTGGTGGCCCGTGAGGGCGGGGCGTGGGGGAAACTGTTTCCGCTCTTCAAAGCGGGGCTCGGTGGGCGGATGGGGGACGGCCGCCAGTACTGGAGCTACATCTCCCTGCATGACGAGGTGGCCGCGATCCGGCATCTCATCGACACGTCGTCGCTGTCCGGGCCGGTGAACCTCACCGCGCCGACGCCGCTCACCAACCGGGAGATCACCGAGGCGATGGGGCGCGTTCTGCATCGGCCCACCGTCTTCCCCACCCCGGCTCCCCTCCTGCGCCTCGCCCTCGGCGACATGTCCGGCGACATCCTGGGCAGTCAACGTGTCCACCCCACCCGCCTGCTGTCCTCCGGCTTCACCTTCGCCTTCCCGTCGATCGAGGGAGCGTTGCGGGCGGCGCTGCGCTGAAAAACGTTCCTCGCCCCCGCCGCCCCTACCCGTCCCATCCCTACCTGGGGGCTCCGCCCCCAGACCCCCATCGGCCTGAACGGCCTCGTCCTCAAACGCCGGACGGGCTGAAGACGCGGGCCGGGGTGGGTGCGATGCGACCCCCGACCTCGCCCTGAAACGCCGGACGACCCAGAGCCTTTAGGGGCACGGGGAACTGCGCGCCCAGCCCCCCACCTGCCCGCAGCCAAACGAATCGGGCGGCCGGGGGACCCGGGGCGCAGCCCCGGCCCCAGGGGCGCGGGGAACTGCGCGAGCAACCCCCACCGGCCCGCGGCCAAAGGACTTCGGGGGGCGGGGGACGCGGGGCGAAGCCCCGCCCTGGGGGCGCGGGGAACTGCGCGAACGGCCCCCACCGGGCCCGCAGTCAAACCAGTCCGGGCGCCCGGGGATGCGGGGCGGGCCCCGCATCAGGGGCGCGGGGAACTGCGCGAACGGTCCCCGCTCAGCCGCGGACAAGGAATCCGTGCACCCCCATGCGACCGTGCACGCCCGACGCGCGACTGTCCACGGCTCAAGACACACCTACCCTCGACCCGAACTCGGGTATCCCCAGGGCAGGTTGGGGGCATGACGTTCCCACCGGCCGCGCAACCTCGAGGAGGGGTACGTGCTAGAGCCCGTAAGCAAGGCGGACGTGGACGTCGTCATCGTCGGGGCCGGAGCCGCGGGACTCGCGGCCGCCCAGCACCTGACCAGGGCAGGCCTCACGACGAAGGTTCTGGAGGTCGCCCCCACCGTGGGCGGCCGCATGACGACGGAGAAGGTGGACGGCTTCCGGCTCGACCGGATCGGCCGGCTCCTGTCCACGTCGTACCCCGAACTGCACCGCACCCCGGGCCTGAACACCCTGGCCCTGCGCCCGTTCTCGCCGGGCGTGCTGCTGCACAGCGACGGCCGTCACCACCGAGCCGCCGCCCCCACCACCCCCCGGAGCGCAAGGGGCGCACTCACCGCCGCACGCGCCCTCGCGAGCGCCCCCCGTCTCCCCCGGAGCCAGTCCTCCCGCCCCGGCCCCCTCGGCGGCCACCTCGACCAGACCCGGCTGGCCACCGCCCTCGCCCGCCTCGCCGTCACACCACCCGAACGCCTCCTCACCCGCCCCGACCTCCCCACCGCACACGCGCTGACCACCCGTGGTCTGCCGCCCCGCGCGGTCGACGGCTTTCTGCGCCCCCTGCTCGCCGCGCTCCTGTGCGACCCGGCCCTCACCACCTCCAGCCGCGCCGCCGACCTGGCCCTGCATTCGTTCGCGTCGGGCCGGCTGTGTCTGCCGGAGGGCGGCGCGGACACCCTGCCGGAGCTCCTGGCGGCCTCCCTGCCCCCGGGCACCGTCCACACCGGCGTCGAGGTCACCGCGGTCTCCACGACCACCGTGACGACGAAGGACCACGGCGAACTCAGCTGCCGGGCCATCCTGCTGGCGACCGGAGCCCGCGCCGCGGCCCGGCTGCTGCCCGGTCTGCGCGTCCCGGCCTTCCATCCGGTGACGGTCCTGCACCACACCACGGACGAGCCGCCGTTGACCGACCCGGCCCTGCTGCTGGACGCCGACCGGAGCGGCCCGGTGGCGCAGACCGCGGTCATCAGCCAGGTCGACCCGTCCCGCGCCCCCGCCGGACGGGCGCTCGTCTCCTCGACGGTGCTGGGCACTCCCCCGGCCGCCGCCCATCTGGACACCGCGGTCCGCGCCCAACTGGCCCGCCTCTACGGCACGTCGACGACCCGCTGGGAACTCCTCGCGGTCCACCACACCCGTGACGCGGTCCCCGCGATGCCCCCGCCGCACGACCTGCGCCGCCCTGTGCGCCTCCTGGCGGGCCTGTACGTCTGCGGGGACCACCGGGACACCGGCACGGTCCAGGGCGCCCTGCATTCGGGCCGCCGGGCCGCCCACGCCCTCCTGATGGACCTGGGCGCCCGTCCGACCGCGACGGAGGAGCCTCTGGAAACGGCGGCCTGAGTCAGCCCAGGGCCGCCACCCGATCCCGGTAGCCCCGTACGGGTGCCGCGTCCCGGTACGGTTCGAGCCGCCGCTCGAAGTCCCGTACGTACTCGACGGCCCGGACCGACCGCATCTCCGCCGCCTGCCCCGCGGCCTCGGCACCCAACAGGCAGGCCTGGTCGAGCTCCCCGAGCCCGAGCCGTGCCGAGGCGAGCACCACCCGGCAGAACAGCCGGCTGCGCGCGAAGCCGGGCGCCCGCAACTGCAGCGAGCGCTCGGCGTGCTGCGCCGCGGCCCGGTACTGCTGCAGATCACGGTGGCAGTGCCCGAACTCGTCGGCGAGCTGCGCCTCGTCGAAGAACCGCGCCCAGTGCGGGGCCTCGTCCCCCGGCCGGGCGGATTCGAGGGCCCGCTCGGCGCGCACCAGCGACGCCGTGCAGGCCCGCACCTCCCCGAGTACACCGTGCCCGCGCGCCTCCACGGAGTGCAGCAGCGCCTGGACGACGGGCGGCACGGACGAGCCGACGCCCTGCTGCGCGACCCGGGCGAGCTGCACGGCCTCGCGCCCGTGGCCGAGGTAGACCGCCTGCCGGCTCATGGTGACCAGGACGTACGAGCCGTACGCCCGGTCGCCGGCCGCCTGCGACAGCCGCAGCGCCTGCACGAAGTAGCGCTGCGCGAGCCCGTGCGCGCCGATGTCGTACGAGGTCCAGCCGGCGAGGCGGGTGAGGTCGGCGGCGGCCGCGAACAGGCGGCGGCCGGTCTGCTCTCCGTAGGCGCCGCGCAGCATGGGCTCGGCCTCGTGCTCCAGGTAGCGGACCAGGGCCTGGCGGGCGTGGCCGCCGCCGTAGGCGTGGTCGAGGGCGCGGAACAGTTCGCCCACCGAGCGCAGGGCGGCGATGTCCCCGCCGGTGACCTTCTGGCCGGGGCCGCGTTCGGTCTGGCTGCGCTGGCGGGGGACCGCGGGGCGCCCCTGGGCGGGGATGCGCGCGGCGGCCTGGTCGCCGCGGCTCACCCGGTCGTCGGCCCGTCCGATCAGCCAGTCGCGGCTGGGGACGACGAGTCCCGCCGGGGTGAAGGCGATCTTGCGGAGCTCGGCGTGGCTGCCGGAGTCCTTGCGCCACAGGCCGCTGACGATGTCGACGGCCTCCTCGGGGGTCGCGGCGAACTCCAGGCCCGCGTAGACGGGCGCGCAGGCGTCGAGCCCGAGGTCCTGCGCGGTGAGGCGACGGCCGAGGCGCCGTGTGAACACCTCGGCGATGAGGGCGGGCGTGGTGCCGCGGGGCTGCTGCCCGCGCAGCCACCGCGTCACCGATGTCTTGTCATATCTCAGGTCAAGTCCGTGTTCGAGTCCGAGCTGGTCCACGCGACGGGCGAGACCCGCGTTGGAGAACCCCGCTTCTGCGATGAGCGCGGCGAGCTGGCGATTGGGAGTGCGCTGCGCGGGTCGTTCCGTCATCTGCGGTGCGGTCTCCTGCCTTCCGGGCATCACTGGGTGCCCGGATTGCCTGTGAGCAGCCCTTATGGCCTCATGGACGGCGCGAATGTAGCGGAGAGTAAGCACCTGATCGCACGCATCGGCATACATTCATCCGATCGTGTGAGGATTGACCGCTGGGCTGACGCGCGCGGCCCGGACGTACAGTGGCGTGGGCGCGTTACGTACCTGACGAAAGGTTCTTTCGCCTGCCGCGCAACGGGCCCGCCGGTTGCCACACCACAGGTTCTGAAGGTTCTGAGGCTTCTAGGGAGGCGCTTGCCGTGAGTGAGTTGCGGTTCGTCCGCATGGGATTCGGTGCCGAGGCCGTGGAGTACCAAGAGGCCTGGGACGAGCAGCGCCGCGTGCATGCCGCCCGTTTCCTGGACGAGGTCCCCGACACCTGTCTGCTCCTGGAGCACCCGCCGGTCTACACGGCGGGCCGGCGTACGGCGGACAGCGAACGCCCCCTCGACGGCACGCCCGTGGTCGACGTGGACCGCGGCGGCAAGATCACCTGGCACGGGCCCGGGCAGCTCGTGGGCTACCCGATCCAGAAGCTGCCACGCCCGGTGGACGTGGTGGCGCACCTGCGGCGGCTCGAAGAGGTCATGATCCGGGTCTGCGCCGAGTTCGGCGTCGAGACCAGCCGGGTGGAGGGCCGGGCGGGCGTCTGGGTCCTGGGCGATCCCGTCGCCGCGCGCCCCTCCCTCGGCGGGCTCTCCCTCGACTTCGACCCGCGACTGACGGACGAGGAGTTCGACCCCCGTCTGAACGGGCCCGAGTACGCGCCCTCCAACGCCGGGCAGCGGCGCGAGGACCGGAAGATCTGCGCCATGGGGATCCGGGTTGCCAAGGGCGTCACGATGCACGGCTTCGCCCTGAACGTGAATCCGGACACATCCTCCTTCGACAAGATCATCCCGTGCGGGATCCGGGACGCGGGGGTGACGTCCCTGGCGTACGAGCTGGGGCGCGACGTCACCATCGCCGAGGTCCTGCCGGTCGCGGAGAAACACCTCCTCGACGTCCTGGAGAACGCCGACCTGCGCCCCCGCGAGGTCGAACGGGCCTCGGCGTGACGGATGTCGACTCGGGGTGAGTGGGGGTTGCTCGCGCAGCTCCCCGCGCCCCCGTCCGCCCGGTTCGTTTGGCTGCGGGCCCGGTGGGGGCCGGTCGCGCAGTTCCCCGCGCCCCTGGGGCCGGGGCTGCG
>LRTP01001141.1 GCA_001550305.1 Streptomyces diastatochromogenes | reverse complement strand
CCGGATCGAGGTCTCGCCGCTGTGGCCGCTGCCCGCCCTCGAGGAGCCGATCTCCGGCCGGCCGCGTTCCCGGGCGCTGCGGCTGCTGGTCACCCGGCACGAGCGGGTCGCCGACGGGGTCGTACAACTGCGTCTGGAGGGGCACGACCTGCCGCGCTGGGGGCCCGGCGCCCACCTCGACCTCGTCCTGCCCTCGGGGCTCGTACGGCAGTACTCGCTGTGCGGGGACCCGGAGGACATCTCGTCGTACACCGTCGCGACCCGGCTGGTCGAGGACGGGCGGGGCGGGTCGCGCGAGGTCCACGAACAGCTCCGGGAGGGCATGGAGGTCGAGGTGCGGGGGCCGCGCAACCGGTTCCCCCTCGCACCGGCGCCCGCGTATGTCTTCGTCGCGGGCGGCATCGGGATCACACCGATCCTGCCGATGCTGCGGGCGGTCCAGGACCGCGCGGAGTGGCGGCTGCTGTACGGCGGCCGGACGCGCGCGTCGATGCCGTTCCTGGAGGAGATCGGGAAGCTGCGCGACGGCCGGGTCACCGTCGTGGCCGAGGACGAGGACGGACGGCCCGATCTCGACGCGCTGTTCGCGGACGTGCCGGCGGGCGCGGCCGTCCACTGCTGCGGCCCCGAGGGGCTGATGGAGGCGGTCGGACGCCGACTGCCCGACGGTGCGGCGCTGCACCTGGAGCGGTTCACGCCGAGCACCTCCGCCGAGGGCAACGGTGCCTTCGAGGTCGAACTGCGCCGCAGCGGACGTACGGTGAGCGTCGCCGCCGACACCACCGTGCTCGCCGCCGTACGCGCCGAACTGCCCGACACCGCCTACTCCTGCGAGCAGGGATTCTGCGGAACCTGCCAACAGCGGGTGCTGGAAGGGGAGATCGAGCACCGCGACGAACTGCTCACCGACACGGAGCGTGGTGACTCGATGCTGATCTGTGTCTCGCGGGCGCTCGGTGATCGCATCGTGTTGGACATGTGAACGACCATGGCCGGACCGGCCCGTTCGGGGCCGGATCCGATCGGTAAGGTGTTCGTATGACAACCGGGGTACGCCGCAGGATGGGTGTCGAGGAGCGGCGGCAACAGTTGATCGGCGTCGCCCTCGACCTCTTCAGCCGACGCTCACCCGACGAGGTCTCCATCGACGAGATAGCCTCGGCCGCGGGTATCTCACGGCCGTTGGTCTACCACTACTTCCCCGGCAAAATCAGCCTGTACGAGGCGGCGTTGCAGCGCGCCTCGGACGATCTCGCGAGCCGCTTCGTGGAGCCGCACGAGGGCCCGCTGGGCTCGCGGCTGCTGCGGGTCATGCGCCGCTTCTTCGACTTCGTGGACGACCACGGCCCCGGTTTCTCGGCGTTGATGCGCGGCGGTCCCGCGGTCGGCTCCTCGAAGACCAACGCGCTCGTCGACGCGGTGCGGCAGGCCGCCTATGTCCAGATCCTGTCGCATCTGAAGGTCGAGGACCCGCCCGCCCGCCTGGAGCTGGTCATCCGCTCCTGGATCTCGCTCGTCGAGTCGACGGCGCTGATCTGGCTGGACGGGCGGCGGATTCCGCGCGGCGAACTGGAGGTGCAGCTCGTGCAGGACTTCGCGGCGCTGGCGGCGGTGAGCGCCACGCACGACGAGGAGCTGGGCGCGCTGCTGCGCCGGGCACTCAAGGGCGACCCGGGCGACGGGCCGTTCACCGACCTCGCCGTCAAGTTGATCGCGCTGGCCTCGCCCCCGGCCTCGTAGGCCCGGCGGCCTCTACTCCTCGTACTTCCGGTACGACGGGTCGAGGTCGCGCACCTCGGCGGACGCGTGCACGGTCGAGACCCCGTCGGTGGGCTCGATGTGCTTGCGCAGCAGCTCCAGTACGGCTTCGGTGAGCCTGGCCTTGGTCTCGTCGGTGCGGCCCGGGAGCAGGGCGAGCGTGATGTGCACGATGGCGTGTCCGTCCTCCCCCGCCCCCACCACCTCTTCATCGGTGCACCGGAACCGCGTCTTGCACGCCTCGATGCGCGCGGCCGCCGTCTCGACGACCACCGGGTGCAGCGCGAGCGCGAAGCCGCGCTGGTCGAAGGCGTCGTCGAGCGAGTAGGAGTAGTCGACGGTGATCTGCGGCATGGGCACTCCTGTTCTAGGGTTTCCCGGTCACCCTAGCCGCAGCGCCAGCAGTGCGATGTCGTCCTCGCGGTCCCGGCCGAAGCAGTCGAGCAGGGTGTCGCAGAGGGCGTCCAGGCCGGGCAGGGCACCGCCGGCGGCGGCGCGGAGGTGCTCCATCGAGACGGCCAGATCGGTGCCCCGGGTCTCGATCAGGCCGTCGGTGACCATGAGGAGCCGGTCGGTGGGTTCGAGGAACAGCTCCGTGGGCGGCGGGTGGGGCAGACCCACACCGAGCAGCGGGCCGGCGGCCTTGGAGTAGTCGGCGCCCCCGGTGTCCCGGATGATCAGCGGCGGGATGTGGCCGGCGTTGGCGATACGGGTGCGTCCGGTGGCGGGGTCGACCAGGACCAGGCAGACGGTCGTGGTGATGCCGGGGTGGTAGCGCTGGAGCATCCGGTCGAGGCGCTCGGCGAGCACGGCCGGGTCGCTCTCCTCGACGCTGTAGGCGCGCAGCGCGTGCCTGATCTCGACCATGACGGTGGCCGCCTCCAGCGAGTGCCCGACGACGTCGCCGACCGCGGTGAGCACGCCCTCGCCGGTGCGCAGGGCCGCGTAGAAGTCGCCGCCGATCTCGGTCTCCGCGGACGCGGGCACGTACCGGACCACGACGTCGACGCCCGGCAGTTCGGGCAGCCGGTGCGGCTGGGGCAGGAAGCTGTGCTGGAGGGTGAGGGCGACGTGCCGTTCGACCTGGTACATGAGCAGCGGTTCGGCGGCGAGCGCGGTGGCCTCGGCGAGCCGGGCCAGCAGCGCCTCGTCCTCGGGACTGACCCGGCGCACGCCGCGGGTGGGCGTGGCGAGGCACACCGCGGCGCGGCCTTCCTGGATGGGGATCAGCGCCAGCCGGGCGTCGTGCTGCACGCCCGGCCGGAAGAACCCGGCCGGCCACAGCGGCGCGGGCACCGTGGTGATCTGGACGCCCGACTGCCCCCGGGTGAGCCGTCGGAGCAGTCCGGCCACGGCCTGGTGGGCGCCCTCGTCGGGCATCGCGAGCGAGGTACGGTCCCGTGAGGTGCCGCGGTACAGCTCGCCGTCCGGGCCGAGGACGAAGACGGCGGCGGGAGAGCCGGTGAGCCGCGCGGCGCCGTCGGCGGCGGCGTCGGCGAGTTCCTGCGGGGAGCGCGCCGTCTGGATGGCGACGACCGTCTCCGCCAGCCGGGTCAGCCGCCGTGCCAGCGCCTGGTCGTCGGCCCTGAGCCGGGCGGCGCGCACCGCGGCCCGGACCACCGCGTCGATCTCCTCCGGCTCGGCGGGCACCGTCAGATACGCCTCGCCGCCCACGTCGAGGCCTCGGCAGCGGTCACCCGCGTCCACGGCGGCGGCCGAGAAGTGCACGACGGGCAGGCCGGCCATGTGGGGCCGGGCCTTGAGCCGACGGCACAGTTCGAAGCCGCTCATGTCCGGCAGGTCCACATCGACCAGCGCCACGTCGGGCAGGGCGCCCTTGCGCAGCCGTACGTCGAGTTCGACGAGCGCCTCGGAGCCGCTGGCGACCGGGACGACCTGGTGACCGGCGCGGCGCAGCACGGCGCTCATGGCGTACCGACTGGCCGCCACATCGTCCACGACCAGCACGGTCGTGTCTGTCCGCTTGCCGTTGACGTCCATCTACCAGCCTTTGGACACACCGGTGGGGCAGACCGGGTTCGAGGCCTGCCCCACCAAGGTAATGCCCTTTCAGGAGATCCGGGAGAATACCGCCACAGTGCGCCCCGGAACGGCGAACGTGCCCGTTTTCGCCTCGTAAGAGGAGGATTTGACGATAGGGTCGGCGCCCGCCGCCTGCACCGGGTGCAGCGCGTACGCCGTCCCGGCCAGGGCGCCGACCGTCTGCTCCTGTGCCTTGGGTGTCGCGTTGAAGACGACGACGAGGTCGCCGAGCTCCATCGTGATCACGCCGGGCGTCTCGTCCTTGCCGGACAGCGGGAAGGAGAGCTTCGACTGCACCTGCCCGGCGGTGGACAGCGAGAAGACGCTCTCGGTCGTACGGATCCGCTCCAGGTCCTGGTACGCGGCCGAGCTGCCCTCGATCTGCGGGCATCCCACCTTGACGGTGCTCAACAGGGGTGTGGCGTAGGGCCACTTGGACGCGTTGTCGGCCGCCATCGGCAGTCCGCGTCCGAAGCCGTTGCCGTCCCGGCAGTCCCAGTGAATGGCGTTGAACCAGTCGCCGCTGTCGAAGGAGTTGCGGTCGAGGGACTTGGAGCGCAGCAGGTCGGAGCCCGCCTGGGAGAGCGACGGGCCCTGGGAGAGGGCGGCGGTCGCCATGGCGAGGACCTGCATCCGCGCCCGGTCGTCCGCGCCGGTCGTGGCGGGCAGCTTGTAGGTGAGGGCGTCGTACAGGGACTCGTTGTCGTGCGCGTCGGCGTACGCGAGGGCGTCGCCCGGTGCCGCCGCGTATCCGGCGGGCTGACCGTTGTAGTCGACCTCCGAGCCCTTGACCTCCTTGCCGTCGGTGTCGGTGAAGCGGTAGGTGGCGAGGTTGCCGCTGAGCCCGATCTTGATGAGGTCCTGGTAGTGCAGCAGCCGGGCCTTCTGCTCGGCCGAAGTGCCGTTGGCGGTCGAGGAGTTGGGGTCGGTGTACAGCCCCGAGGCGAAGCCCTGGACGCCGGGGTCGGAGTCGAAGGGGCTGCCGCCGCGCACCGCGTCGCGCGCCCGGTCGGAGAAGGTCGCGACGCCGGTCCCCGCCATGTTCTTCTGGGTGGCCTGTACGAAACGGGCGTCGTCGGCGACCTCACCGAAGTTCCAGCCCTCCCCGTACAGAATGATCTTCTTTCCGTCGACCCCGTCCTTCGCCGGGGTCAGCGCGTCGAGGGCCTTGCGGACGGCCAGGATGTTGGCCTTGGGGTGGTGCCCCATGAGGTCGAAGCGGAAGCCGTCGACCTTGTACTCCTTGGCCCAGGTGACGATCGAGTCCACCACCAGCTTGCCCATCATGGCGTTCTCGGTGGCCGTGTTCGCGCAGCAGGTGGAGGTGGCGACGGACCCGTCGGCGAGGAGCCGCTGGTAGTAGCCGGGCACGATCCTGTCGAGCACGGAGGTGTCCGCCTGGCCACTGGCGGCCGTGTGGTTGTAGACCACGTCCATGACGACCCGCAGGCCGTCCTCGTTCAGCGACTTGACCATGCGGCGGAACTCGACCGTACGGCCGGTGCCGTCCGGGTCGCTCGCGTACGAGCCCTCCGGGACCGTGTAGTGGTACGGGTCGTAGCCCCAGTTGTAGGCGTCCTTCGCGGCGATCGCGGCGACGCATTCCTGCTGCTTCTGGGAGTCGGCGGGGTAGGAGGCGAGGTCGCAGCCGGTGGTGGCCTGCTCGGACTTCTTCTCGGGGATGGTGGCGATGTCGAAGGCGGGCAGGAGGTGGACGTACGAGGTGCCCGCCGCGGCGAGGGCCCGCAGGTGCCTGGACCCGTCGCTGTTCTTGTCGGTGAAGGCGAGGTAGGTGCCCCGGTCCTTCGCGGGGACGGTCTTGTCCGCCACCGAGAAGTCCCGGATGTGCAGCTCCTGGATCTGGGCGTCCCGCAGCGGCACGGCCTTGGGCTTCTTCAGGGAGGACCAGCCGCCCGGGGCGAGGGACCTGTCCTTCAGGTCGACGACGAGACTGCGCTCGGAGTCGGCGGTGAGGGCGAGCGAGTACGGGTCGGTGACCTTGTTGGTGACGACCTTGCGGACGGTGGGCGCCCACACCTTCACGACGTACCGGTAGGGCTTGTTCCGCCAGGACTTCGCGCCGGTGACGGACCACACGCCGGTGGTGTCGTTCCTCTTCATGGCGACCGTGGAGCCGCCGAGTTCCAGCGCCACGCTCTGCGCGGTCGGCGCCCACACGGCCAGCGTGGGACGACCGTCACGGAACGTCGGACCCAGCTGCGCCTTGCTCGCGTCGTACAGATCGTCCAGTACGCCGGCGATCTGGACGCCGGTCGCCGCGAGCACGGCGCCGTTCGCGGCCCGTTGCGAGGCGACGACCTGACCGTTCAGGGCCTTCTTCACCCGGCTCCGGTCGCGCGGGTCGACGGACCAGGCGGTGTAGCCCTTGAGGTGCGGGAACGCGGCCTTCTGGGCGTCGGTGAGGGTGGTCCTGGAAAGCCGGAGCCACCGCTCGTCGTCGCTGGTCAGCGTCCCGTCCTTGACGGCGATCGAGCCGTCGTGGGAGTACAGCAACTGGGTGGAGGCCGCGGCCTCGGAGCCGTTCCAGACGACCGTGTTCCGGTCGATCCAGACCGCCTTGGAGGTGGTCAGGTCGAGCGCGGCCGCGCTGCCCGCGGGCTGCGGGAGCAGGTACTTCTCCTGCCCGTTCACCAGCCACACCTCGTGGCCGTTCGCGGTGAGGTCGAGCGACTGGTCGGTCGGGAGGTCCTTCTCGTCGCCCTTGTGGAGGATGTAACTGAGGCTGGTGGCACCCGCGGTGAGCGGCACCTCGAAGACGGCGCCATAGGCGTCGGTCCTGACCGGCTCCAGGGGCTTGGACCAGTCCGTGGGCGTCGCGGCCCCGGTCCAGACGTGCAGTCCCCAGCCGGTGTAGTCGCCGTCGGCGCGGTGGTAGTGCAGTACGGCCTTGGTCGTGTCCTGCGCCGGGTAGTCGGGCCGCTGGGTCTGTACGGCCTCCTTGCCCTGCTCGACCCAGACCTCGCCCGTCTTGGTGACGTCGATCGTGCGGTCGGTGGCGACGTCCTTGTTGCCGTCCTTGTCGATGACGAGGAAGCCGACACTGGAGGCGCCCGGCTTCAACTTCACGTAGGCGAAGGCCCCGTAGGCGTCGCGGCCGATGAAGTCGTGGCCCGCGGGCCAGGTCGTCGACTCGCCGTCGGCGAGGTCGCCCCAGGCGTACAGCCGCCAGTCGGTGTAGTCGCCGTCGGTGCGCTTGTAGTGGACGATCGCGTAGTCGCGCGAGGAGGCGGTGGGGACTTCGGGGGCGGGCGGGGTGCCGGTGGTGCTCGTGGCCGTCGCACTCGCGGTCCGCCCGGCCGAGTCGACGACCACCGCCTTGTAGCGCAGGGCGGTGCCGGCGGGTACGTCCTTGCCGATGACCTGGGTGACCTTGTACGGGGCGTGGTCGGCGGAGCCGAGCGTCCGCCACTTCCCGCCTCCGACCTGGGCGGCGAAGACGACACGGTCGAGCTGACCGCCGGTGACGTCGGCGCCGAGCTCGACGGTGCCGGTGGCGCCCGCGTCCGGCGCCTTCAGGGTGAGCGAGGGCTTCGCGGCGGGGGTGCCGAGCGGGCGGGCCGCCTTGAGGACGACGGCGGAACCCGCCGGGACGGTGACGGTGACGTTCTTGTCGGCGTCGCTCATCAGCCGGGACGAGGTCCCGTAGATCCCCTGGAAGGTCATGTCGGCTGAGCCGGTCGCGAAGGTCGCCGTCTTCGCCTCGCCCGCGTTGTTGAGGGCGACGAGGTACTCGGTCCTGTTGCCGCCCGTACGGGAGAAGGCGTAGACCCCCGCCCCGTCGGCCGCGTACCGCTCGGTCTGCACCCCGTCCGCGAGAGCCGGGTTGTCCTTGCGGAGCTTCGAGAGAGCGGCGATCTCCTTGTAGAGCGGTGCGCTCGTGTCGTAGGCGTCGCTCGCGTGCGTGCGGTCGGTGCCGAGCTCGTCGTCGTCGAGGTAGTCGGCGACCTTGGAGGCGAACATCGTCTGGCGGGCGTCCTTGTCGCCGCCCGCGCCGGTGAAGCCCTGCTCGTCCCCGTAGTAGACGACCGGGTTGCCGCGGCTGAGGAACATCAGCTCGTTGGCGAGCTCGTCCTTCTTCACCAGCTCGGCGTCGGTGGCCTTCGGGTTGTCCTGGTTCAGGAAGTACCCGATGCGGCCCATGTCGTGGTTGCCGAGGAAGGTGACCTGCTCGTACGCGTTGGCCTTGTCGGTCGTGTACTTGTAGTCGTCACCGAAGACCGAGGCGAGCTTCTTGGCGCTACCGCCCTGGGAGGCGTACGAGCGTGCCGCGTCCTGGAAGGGGAAGTCGAGGGTGGCGTCGAGCCGGCCCTGGGTGACGTACGGGGAGGTGATCGACGTGTCGGCGGAGTAGACCTCGCCGAACATGAAGAAGTTCTTCCGGCCCCGCCCGGCCGCGTACGCGTCGAGCGCGGTGGCCCACTGCGTCCAGAACTCCATGTCCACGTGCTTCACGGTGTCGATCCGGAAGCCGTCGACGCCGAAGTCCCTGACCCACTTCTCGTAGATCTTCTCCATGCCGCTGACGACCTCGGGACGCTCGGTCCACAGGTCGTCGAGGCCGGAGAAATCGCCGTAGGTGGTGGACTCCCCGGCATAGGTGGAGTCGCCCCGGTTGTGGTACATCGTCGGGTCGTTGAGCCAGGACGGCACCTTGGCGTTCTTCTTGGCGGCGGGCACGACGGGCGTACGGGGGAAGGACCCGGCGCCCACGGACGGGAACCCGGCGCCTCCCGCCGCGTAGTCGGCGTCGTCGAAGGGCTTCCCGTCCTTGGTCAGATACGGGAAGGCACCCTTGGAAAGGTAGTCGTAGGACTTCTGCTCATAGTCGACGACGTCGGCGGTGTGGTTGGTGATGACGTCGAAGAAGACCTTCATGCCCTTGGCGTGCGCCTTGGAGATGAGGGCCGCGAGGTCCTTGTTGGTGCCGAAGTGCGGGTCGACCTGGGTGAAATCCGTGATCCAGTAACCGTGGTACCCGGCCGAGGCGTTGCTGCCCTCGCCCTGCACGGGCTGGTTCTTGAAGATCGGCGCCATCCAGATGGCGGTGGTGCCGAGCCCCTTGATGTAGTCGAGCTTGTCGGTCAACCCCTTCAGGTCGCCACCCTGGTAGAAGCCCTTGTCCGTGGGGTCGTACCCGGTGGCGAGGCGCGAACCGGTCAGCCCGCCCCGGTCGTTGGACGTGTCACCATTGGCGAAACGATCCGGCATCACGAAGTAGAACTGCTCGCGCGTGTCGTCGTGCCGGGCCGGTTCGGCGGCGAGCCTCGCGTCCGAGGGCGGCGCGGGCGGGGTCTGCGCCC
>LRTP01001140.1 GCA_001550305.1 Streptomyces diastatochromogenes | reverse complement strand
CGAGCAGAGCCCCCGCCAGCGCGGGCGACGTCGTGCCGAAGCCCGCGGCCAGCGCGATGCCGCCGATCCACGCACCGCCGGCGTTCGCGAGGTTGAACGCGGCCTGGTTGGCGGAGGACGCCAGGGACGGCGCCGCGGAGGCCTTCTCCATGACCATCAGCTGGAGGGGTGAGCCGGTGATGAAGGCGGCGGCACCGAGGAGGGTGACCGCGACGGCCGCACTCCACTGGGCGCTCATGAGGACGGGGAAGAGGGCGAGGACCGTGACCAGCGAGACGAGTCCGCCGAAGAGGGTGCCGCGCAGGGAGTGGTCCGCGAGGCGGCCGCCCACGAGGTTGCCGACCGTCGCTCCGACGCCGAACAGCGCGAGCAGCAGCGTGACGCTGGAGTCGGCGTACCCGGCGGAGTCCGTGAGCATCGGCGTGATGTAGCTGTACGCGGAGAAGAGGGCGCCGAAGCCCGCGACCGTCGTGCCGAGGGCCAGCCAGACGGGGAGCGAGCGCAGGGCGGCCAGCTCGCCGCGCAGGCCGCCCGTGGGGCCGTGCGTGTGGTCGCGCGGGATGAGGAACGCGAGCGAGGCTATCGCCGCCAGACCGATCGCGCTCACGCCGAGGAAGGTGGCTCGCCAGCCGAAGTGCTGGCCGATGAAGGTGGCGACGGGGACGCCCGCGATGTTCGCGACGGTCAGGCCGAGGAACATCAGCGAGACGGAGCGCGCCTTGCGCTCGGGGGCGACGAGGTTGGTGGCGACGACGGCGCCGACGCCGAAGAAGGCGCCGTGCGGCAGACCGCTGACGAAGCGGGCGGCGAGCAGCCAGTGGTAGTCGGGGGCGAAGGCGGAGAGCGCGTTGCCGGCCACGAAGAGCCCCATCAGGGCGATGAGGACCTTGCGGCGGGACATCCGGGCGGTGGCCGCGGCGAGCAGCGGGGCGCCGATCACCACGCCGAGGGCGTAGGCCGAGACGAGGTGTCCGGCGCTGGGGATGGATATGTGGAGGTCGTCCGCGACGTCGGGCAGCAGGCCCATCATCACGAACTCGGTGGTACCGATGCCGAAGGCGCCCACGGCTAGGGCGAGCAGGGCCAGAGGCATGAGGGGCCTTTCAGAGGAGCGGAGTGCAAAGAGGAGAACCGGACGGGCGGGGACGTGCCCGGGTTCGCGGGCGTGCGACCCAGTGGTCTGGGGCGCAGGCACGCACGGACGCGCCCGTGCACACCGGTGTGCACGGGCTCCATAAGTTCACCTGTGGAACAAAGTCTCGCAGGCCCAGTATTCCAGGAGGTTAAGACCCGGTTGCCGCGAGCTTGACCCTGGCGGCGATCGGGAGGTGGTCGCTGCCGGTCCTGGGCAGGGTCCAGGAGGTCACCGGCTCGATGCCCTTGACCATGATCTGGTCGATCCGGGCCATCGGGAACGACGCGGGCCAGCTGAACCCGAAGCCGCTGCCCGCCGCGCCCTGGGTGGAGCGCATCTGCGAGGTGACGGCGTTCAGCGCGCGGTCGTTCATCGTGCCGTTCAGGTCGCCGAGCAGGACGACCTTCTGCAGTGACTCGGTGGCGATCGCCTCGCCGAGCGCGTCGGCGCTCCGGTCGCGCTGGCGGGCGGTGAACCCCGCCTGCAGCTTCACCCGGACCGAGGGCAGATGGGCGACGTACACCGCGACCTGGCCGTTCGGGGTCGTCACCGTGGCGCGCATCGCACGCGTCCAGCCCAGCTTGATGTCGACGGGCTTGGCTCCGGACATCGGGTACTTGCTCCACAGGCCGACGGTGCCCTGCACGGAGTGGTACCTGTACGTCGGGGCGAGCGCCTTCTCGTACGTGGGAACCGCCGTGGCCTTCAGCTCCTCCAGGGCCACCACGTCGGCGCCGGACGCGGCCACGTCACGGGCGGTACCGGAAGGGTCCGGGTTCTCCGCGTTGACGTTGTGCGTGGCGACGGTCAGGTCGCCGCCGGCACCGGTCCGGTCGGTGAGCAGTCCGCCGAACAGGTTCAACCAGACGATCGCGGGCAGCACGACGGCGATCAGGGCGGTCGCGGACTTCCGTACGAGGCCGAGGACCAGCAGGACCGGGATGAGGATGCCGAGCCACGGCAGGAACGTCTCGGTGAGACTGCCGAGGTTGCCGATCGTGTTGGGGATCTGCGCGTGCAGCAGCATCACCAGGGCGAGGATCAGGGCGAGCGCGGCCAGGATCAGTCCACGGCGCCAGACGCCCCGGTCGCCGCGCCAAGAACCCAGCGAGCGCCTGAGCCTGTCCAGCAGGCGCCGGAGCCGGGGACCCCGACGCTCGGGCCCCGAGCCGTCGCTGCCCGTCTCCGTCACGTACGCCTGCGCCATACCGTCGCCTCACAACCTGCCGTGCACACCGTCAGCCCCTCGGCTACGACCCTAGGGGATGATCGGCATCGATCTCGCCGTCCGGGGACGGCCGTACGGGCACGAGGACGAACAACTCGACGTCCGGAGTTCCGAATACGGGGCGGAGCGCGGCCTCTGTGACGAAACGCGCACATTCGGCGCATCGGCCGGGAGGATGAATACGAGGATGGATACGAGGATGAACGAGAGGACGAACTAGGGCCGGTCGGGACGCAGTCCCGCGAGTACCGTGTCGACGATCTGTTCGGCCAGGTCCTCGGGGAGTTCGGCGTCCGGGCGCATGACGGCGCGTACCAGCATGGGGCCGACGAAGAGGTCGTTGATGACCTCGATGTCCACGTCGTCGCGGAGTTCGCCGTCCCGCTGTCCACGGCGCAGGACCTCGAAGGTGGTCAGCCGCCGCGGTTCGATGACGATCGCCTGGTACGCGGCCCAGATCTTGGGGCTGGACTTGATCTGGGCGTAGACGTTGTGCAGGAGCGCCGAGGAGCGGCTGGCCAGGCCCCGCTGGCGCAGCGGCTCCAGAAGGGCTATCAGGTCGTCGCGCATCGAGGTGCCGGGGAGTTCGGTGTCCGGGGGCTCGGTGGCGCGCATGACGTCGACGAAGAGTTCCTCCTTACCGCTCCAACGGCGGTAGATGGTCGCCTTGCCGACGCCCGCGGTCCTGGCCAGGCGTTCGATGGAGATCTCCGCGAGGGGGACGCCGTCCTCCAGGAGTTTTATCGCGCCCTCGATGATGGAGCGCTCCACGGCCTCGCTGCGGGGACGCCCCCGGGGGGACCCCTCTTGCCTGGCTGGGCTGTCCGCGAGGCTCACGTGTCGCTCCTTTCCTTGGTGGTACTGGCGCAATTCTCCCTGCCGCGCCCCGTCAGTGCTCGGCGGCCACCAACTCCGTCTCCTCCTTGCCCTGTTGCGGGGTCGAACTGCGGCCCGGCAGGAACAGGGCCACGATCACGGCGCCGACCAGCGCGATGCTCGCACCGCACAGGGCGGTGACGTGCATGGCGTGCAGGAAGGCGTCGTTGGCCGGGGTGATGAGGGCGTCGCCCCGGGGGCCGAGCTTGGCGGCGACGCCGAGGGTGGCCTCGATGGACTCGCCCGCGGTGTGCCGCAGGCCGGCCGGCAGGAGGGTGAGCTTGTCCTCGATGCCGGTGCGGTAGGCCGAGGAGAGGACCGAGCCGAGAACCGCGATGCCGAGGGCGCCGCCGACCTGACGGAAGACGTTGCTCAGGGCGGAGGCGGAGCCGGCCTTCTCGCGCGGCAGGGCCTGCATGATGACGACGCTGGTCGGGGTCATGATGTGCGCCATGCCGGTGCCCATGAGGAAGAAGATGACCTCGAGGAGCCAGATCGGCGTGTCCGCGTCCAGGGTCGCGAAGGCGCCGAGCATCGCGGCGAGCAGCACCAGGCCCGCGGTGCATGTGGCGCGGTTGCCGAAGCGGTCGACGACGAGGCGGGCGCGCGGTGCGAAGAAGAGCTGGGCCGCGGCGAGCGGCAGCAGCAGCACACCGGTCTTCAGCGGCGAGTAGCCCCGCACGCTCTGGGTGTAGAAGACGGAGAAGAAGGTCACGCCCATCATCGCGAAGAAGACGAGCGCGATGGCGGCGATGGCGGCCGAGAAGACCTTGTTCTTGAAGTAGGTGATGTCGATGGACGGATGGTCGCTGCGCTTCTCGTAGATGACGAAGCAGGCGAGCACGGCGATTCCGGCGCCGATGGTCGCGAGGACCGCCGCGTCGGTGAAGGAGGCGAGCTGGCCGCCCTTGATGATGCCGTAGACGAGCAGGACGAGCCCTATGACCGACAGGACGACGCCGACGAGGTCGATGCGGCCGGGGCTCGGGTCGCGGGAGTCCGGGACCAGCCAGAACATCAGGCCGAGCGCCAGCAGCACGATCGGCACGTTGATCAGGAAGACCGAGCCCCACCAGAAGTGGGCGAGGAGCACGCCGCCGGTGATCGGGCCGATGGCGATGGCGATGCCGACTCCGCCGGCCCAGATGCCGATGGCCTTGGGCTGCTCCTCGCGCTCGAAGACGTTCATGAGGACGGCGAGGGTGGCGGGCATCACGAAGGCGGCGCCGAAGCCCATCAGCGCGCGGAAGACGATGAGCTGGACGGGTGAGCCGGCCTCCGCGGCCAGCGCGGAGCCGGTGCCGAAGACGGCGAGTCCGGCGAGCAGGACCTTCTTGCGGCCGAACCGGTCGCCGAAGAGGCCCGCGGTGAACAGCAGCCCCGCGAAGACGAGCGTGTAGGCGTTGATGGCCCACTCCAGCTCGCTCTGGGTGGCACCGAGTCCGGTGGGCGCCGGCGTCGAGATCGTCTTGATCGCGACGTTGAGGATGGAGTTGTCCAGCACCACTATCAACAGGCTGAGCATGAGCACGCCGAGAATGGCCCAGCGGCGCCGATGAACCGCTTCGGGCACGCGCCGTTCGACGTGGGCTGCGGGAGTTGTCATGGGGCCGAGCCTAGCGATTTTCGATACGGGACCGTCTCGTATCGAAAATCCTTTACAGAGACCTTACGAAGAGATGGGCCTACGGTCCACCCGAAACGCACATCGCGGGTGGACCGGAGACGTACATCGCTCGACCCGGTCTGGCCCCCGGTGGCACGAGGTGCCACCATGTAGGGGGTCCGGGGACGCCGTCAGGGCGCCTCGAGATGACAGAAGGAGCCGTTGCGATGACGCAGCTTTCGGCTGCCCCGAAGCAGCCCGTGGAGGGTGCGCGGGCGACCACCGACAGCAGCAAGGCGCTGTACGGAGGCAAGAGCACCCGCCGCATCACGGTCCGCGACATCACCACAGCCAAGGAGCGCGGCGAGAAGTGGCCGATGCTCACCGCCTACGACGCGATGACCGCGTCCGTCTTCGACGAGGCCGGCATCCCGGTCATGCTCGTCGGCGACTCGGCGGGCAACTGCCACCTGGGGTACGAGACGACCGTCCCCGTCACCCTCGACGAGATGACGATGCTGTCCGCCGCGGTCGTGCGCGGCACCAGCCGCGCCCTGATCGTCGGCGACCTGCCCTTCGGGTCGTACCAGGAGGGCCCCGTCCAGGCCCTGCGCTCCGCCACCCGCCTGGTCAAGGAGGCCGGGGTCGGCGCGGTGAAGCTGGAGGGCGGCGAACGCTCGCACCGCCAGATCGAGCTGCTCGTGGAGTCCGGCATCCCCGTGATGGCGCACATCGGCCTGACCCCGCAGTCCGTGAACTCCATGGGCTACCGCGTCCAGGGCCGCGGCGAGGAGGCCGCCCAGCAGCTGCTGCGCGACGCCAAGGCGGTCCAGGACGCGGGCGCGTTCGCGGTCGTCCTGGAGCTGGTCCCGGCGGAGCTCGCCGCCGAGGTCACGCGCACCCTGCACATCCCCACCGTCGGCATCGGCGCGGGTCCGGAGACCGACGCGCAGGTCCTGGTGTGGACCGACATGCTCGGCCTCACCGGCGGCAGGATGCCGAAGTTCGTGAAGAAGTACGCCGATCTGCGCGAGGTCATGGGCAACGCGGCGCGCGCGTTCGCGGACGACGTCGTCGGCGGAACGTTCCCTCTTGAGGAGCACTCGGTCCACTGAGCCACTGCGGCACCAAGACAGCCCGCCGATTTCCCCCGTCGGCGGGCTGTTGCCGTACGCGCGACGCCCACACCACGGTGATACGCACGAACGTCTGTCGGCGATATATCGGCGAGCGTACGGCGCTGTAGGCGAGCTGTAGGTGGTTTGTCGGTGGGCGCTGGCACCTTGATGGGCATGACGCGAATCGACAAGAACCCCGACAGCGGCGCCCGCAGCGCCGTCTCCGTGCGGGGGCTGGTCAAGCACTACGGCGAGACCAAGGCTCTGGACGGCGTGGACCTGGACGTCCGCGAGGGAACCGTCCTCGGAGTGCTCGGTCCCAACGGTGCCGGCAAGACCACCCTCGTCCGTATCCTGTCCACCCTCATCACCCCCGACGCCGGCCGGGCCACCGTCGCGGGCTACGACGTGCTCACGCAGCCCCGGCAGCTGCGCCGCGTGATAGGCCTGACCGGTCAGTACGCCTCGGTCGACGAGAAGCTCCCCGGCTGGGAGAACCTGTACATGATCGGGCGGCTGCTCGACCTGCCCCGCAAGGACGCCCGCCGGCGCGCCGACGAGCTCCTGGAGCGCTTCTCGCTCACCGAGGCGGCCAAGCGCCCGGCATCGACGTACTCCGGCGGTATGCGCCGCCGTCTCGACCTCGCCGCCTCCATGATCGGCCACCCGTCCGTCCTCTATCTGGACGAGCCGACCACCGGGCTCGACCCGCGCACCCGCAACGAGGTGTGGAAGGAGGTCAAGCGGATGGTCGCGGACGGCGCCACCGTGCTGCTCACCACCCAGTACATGGAGGAGGCCGAGCAGCTGGCCTCCGAGCTGACGGTCATCGACCGCGGCAAGGTCATCGCCAGCGGCCGGATCGACGAGCTGAAGGCCCGGGTCGGCGGCCGCACACTGCGCATCCGCCCGGTGGACCCGCTGGAACTGCGCCCGCTTGCCTCCCTCTTCGACGAACTGGGGCTCACCGGTCTCGCCGCCTCGGTCGTGGACACCGAGACCGGCACCGTGCTGGTCCCGATCCTCAGCGACGAACAGCTCACCGCCGTGGTCGGCGCGGTCACCGCGCGCGGCATCACCATCGGCTCCATCTCCACCGAACTGCCCAGCCTGGACGAGGTGTTCCTGTCCCTCACCGGCCACAAGGCCAGTGCCCCGCAGGACGCCGCCCCCGCCCGCGCCTACGAGGAGGTCTCCGCATGAGTACCGCCGTTGTCGAAGCCCCCCTCGCCGCGAAGGGCGACCCCCGCATCTCGCCCCGCGCGCACGCGCGCCACATCGGCGCCCTCGTCCGCCGCAACCTGCTGTGGATCCGCCAGGACCCGGAGTCGATGTTCGACGCCGTCCTGATGCCGGTCGTCTTCACCCTGCTGTTCGTGTACGTCTTCGGCGGCTCCATCGGGCAGTCGCTCGGCGGCGGGCAGGACAGGTACGTGCAGTACGTGGTGCCCGGTCTGATGGCCATGACGGCGATGAACATCGCCACGGCCGTCGGCACCGGCTTCAACGAGGACTTCCAGAAGGGGGTGATGGACCGCTTCCGCACCCTGCCGATCGGCCAGGGCTCCGTGCTCTTCGCCAAGATCGTGGTGGAGCTGATGCGGATGCTCGTCGCGACGACGATCCTCATGATCGTCGGCGTGCTGGTCGGCTTCGACATCACGAACTGGCCGGGTCTGTTCGCCTCCGTGGGGCTCTCCGTCCTCTTCGGCTCGTCCCTGATGTGGATCTTCCTGGTCCTCGGGGTGACGATGAAGAACGCGCAGTCCGTGCAGGCGATGGGCTTCCTGGTGCTGATGCCCCTGCAGTTCGGCTCGTCCATCTTCTCGCCGACCCGGACCATGCCCGGCTGGCTGCAGAACTTCACCGACTACAACCCGCTGTCCGCGCTCGCGGACACCACGCGCGGCCTGATGGTCGGCGGCCCGGTCACGCACAGCCTGTGGGTGACCCTCGCCTGGACGGCAGGGCTCACCTTGGTCATGGCGCCGATCGCGATCCACAAGTTCCGCACCAAGAACTGACGTTCGCGCACAGGACCACGAGAACCCCGGTCCGCGTCACCCCCGGTCCGCGTCACACGAGGGCGGCGGCCTCCTCCAGGGAGAGCCCGCCGCCCTCGGCGTACGCGGCCTCGTACGTCGCATCGTCCAGCACGGCCCGTACGTCGGCCTCCGCCCGTGCGCGCACCTCGTCCTCCATCGGGCCCACGAAGTGCCCGGGCGGCAGCAGATGGTCGGCGGCCCCGAGCAGCACGGCCGCGTCGCGGACGCGGCGGCCGCCGTCCAGGCCGGTGAGGGCGATGGCGGCGGTGGTCAGATGCGCGGAGGGCATGTGCGGGGCGATGATCTGCGACAGCGGGTCGCCCGCCCGCGCCAGCGCCTGCCGCACCTTCTCCAGGGCGGACTCGTGCAGCCCCTCGAGCGCGTCCAGCCAGGCCTCGACGCCCACCACGAACCCGTCGAAGACCACGAAGGTGACCGCTTCGAAGTTCTCGCGCAGGACCCGCATGTGTTCGCGTGCCTCGGCGACCCGGCCACTGCGGGCCATCCACATCGCCAGGAACAGCCGGGAGGCGGGCATGGCCTCGTTGTAGGCGCCGTCGCCGCGCTCCAGGACCTGCAGCAGCAACCGCTCGCCGCGTTCGGTGTCGCCGGACTCGATGAGCACACCGCCGAGCCGGGTGCTCAGGACGGCCGTCTGGGCGTGCGCGCCGAGCCCTTCGGCGTGGGTCATGGCCTCCGTGTAGTCCGCGGCTGCGAGCGTGAACTCGCCCCGGCGCTCGTGGGCCTCACCGCGTGCGGACAGCGCCTCGGCGGCGCCCCAGGCGTCCCCGAGCCGGGTGAAGAGTTCCAGTGCCTCGTCGGCGTCCCGGGTCGCGTCGCCCGCCCAGGTGGCCCGGTTGGCGAGGATGTTGGCACGCATCTGGAGGGCGACGGCGAGTTCCCACTCGTAGCCGAGTTCGCGGCAGGTCTGGACGGTCGCGTCGATGACGGAGCGCATCCGCTCGATGTCGCCGGTCAGGATCACGGCGTAGAACCAGAGGTTGCCGGGGCTGCGGCAGGTCTGCGGCTGGCCCGGGCGGTAGGTCTCGCTGATGACGCCCAGTTTCCGCTTGGCCTGCGGGGTGTCCCAGGCCGCCATGTCCATGTCCATGCAGGAGAGATGGACGAGGTGGACACCGCGGCGGGCCTCTTCGAGGACCTCGGGGCGCATCGGCGGCGGGGTGTCGGTGCAGCTCTCCAGCAGCGGGGCGGCCGGCCGCGCGGGCTCGGCGAAGGGGTCCGGGCCGAGGGCCATGACCTCGCGGGACCAGTGGCGGGCCATCTGCCGCAGATCGCGCATCTGCCAGTACCAGGCCAGGGAGAGGACCAGGCAGAGCGCCTCATGCTCGTCGCGGGCGGCGACGGCGTGCTGGAGGGCGGCGCGGATGTTCTCCGACTCGGTCTCCAGCCGTGCGATGGCGGCGCGCTGGCCCGGGCCGCGCAGCCGGCGGTCGGTGGTGCGGGCCAGTTCGCGGTAGTGCGTGAGGTGGGCGCGCTCGGCGGCCGGGCGCTGCCCCGACTCGTCGAGCCGCTCGCCCGCGTACTCGCCGACGGTCTCCAGGAGCCGGTAGCGCATCTCGCCGTCCCCCCAAGGGGCGGCCACGACGAGGGACTTGTCGACGAGCGAGCCGAGCGCTTCCAGGGCGGCCGGTCCGCAGACGGCCTCGGCGGCGGCGAGGTCGCAGCCGCCCGCGAAGACGGACAGCCGCCGCAGCACGTCCCGTTCGTCCTCGTCGAGGAGGTCCCAGGACCAGTCGACCACGGCGCGCAGGGTCTGCTGGCGCGGCAGGACGGTACGGCTGCCGGAGGTCAGCAGCCGGAACCGGTCGTCGAGCCGGTCGGCGATCTGACGCGGGGTGAGCATCCGCAGCCGGGCGGCGGCGAGTTCGATGGCGAGCGGCAGTCCGTCGAGGCGGCGGCAGATCTCGGCGGTGGCCTCGGGGTCGTCCTCGACCCGGAAGCCCGGGCGGGCGGCGGCCCCCCGGTCGGCCAGCAGCCGCAGCGCGAACGGCTCCGGCAGCGGCTCCACGGGGCGCAGCAACTCCCCCGGTACGCCGAGGGGTTCGCGGCTGGTGGCCAGCACCGTCAGGCCCGGGCACCGCTCCAGCAGCTCCTCGACGAGACGCGCGGCGGCGTCCACGACGTGCTCGCAGTTGTCGAGGACGATCAGCATGCGCCGCTTGGCGCAGTACTCGGCGAGCCGATGGAGGTCGTCGTGCCGGTCGGCGGCGGCCCGCATCTCCTCGGCACCGGCGCCGCGCAGCACGGTCTCGCGGGCTCCGACGGCGGTGAGCACGGCCTCGGGCACGGCGTTCGGGTCCTCGACCGGTGCGAGTTCGGCCAGCCACACCCCGTCCGGCGCGGTGTCCGCCACGGTTTCCGCCGCCTCCTGCGACAGCCGCGTCTTGCCGGCCCCACCGGGCCCGAGCAGCGTCACGAGCCGAGCGCGCCGCCGCCCGCGTCCACAAGCAGCGCGCCGCCCACGCCGAGGCGAACAAGGAGTTCAACAAGGCGGA
>LRTP01001139.1 GCA_001550305.1 Streptomyces diastatochromogenes | reverse complement strand
CCGGCGCGTCGGCGGGCGGATCGCCGTCCCACACCTCGTCCACCAGAACGGCCGCGGGCACGGTCCGTCCGGGCCGCAGCGCGAGCACGGTCAGGAGGGCGCGCAGCCGCGCCCCGCCGAGCACGACGGGCGTGCCGTCGGGGCGGAGTGCCTGGGTGGTGCCAAGGATCCGGTAGCGCACGGGGTCCATTGTCTCCGGTGGTGTGACGATCTCGGGCCTCCACCCTCTCCGGAACCAATGACCGATCGCGAGACGTTTTCCCTGCGAGCCCGGTACGGTCGGGCAGGCCCAGCACCATGCGTACCAGTCAGAGGAGCCCCATGACCACCGCCGCTTCCCGTCGCAGCAGCGACCGGAGGATCAGCCCCGTCTTCGTCGGGATCGTGGCCGTGATGGCGGTGACCGGGTGGGCGACATGGACCGGGTTCGCCGAGCAGCCCGGTGTGGCCGTGTTCCTCTTCGTGACGGCCGCCTGGATCGTCTCCCTGTGCCTGCACGAGTACGCGCACGCGCGCACCGCCCTGCACAGCGGCGACATCTCGATCGGCGCGAAGGGCTATCTGACGCTCAACCCGCTGAAGTACACGCATGCGCTGCTGAGCATCGTGCTGCCGGTGATCTTCGTGATCATGGGCGGGATCGGTCTGCCGGGCGGGGCGGTCTTCATCGAGCGGAACAGGATCCAGGGCCGCTGGAAGCACAGTCTGATCTCGGCGGCGGGTCCGCTGACGAACGTGCTGTTCGCCGTCGTGTGCACGGCGCCGTTCTGGCTGCACGCCCTGGACGGCGTGCCGCGGGACTTCCAGTTCGCGCTGGCGTTCCTCGCGCTGCTCCAGGTCACGGCCGCGCTCCTGAACTTCCTGCCGGTCCCGGGCCTGGACGGCTACGGCGTGATCGAGCCCTGGCTGTCGTACAACGTCAAGCGCCAGGTGGAGCCGTTCGCCCCGTTCGGCCTGCTGTTCGTGTTCGCGGTGCTGTGGATCCCGTCGGTGAACACGGCTTTCTTCGACGTGATCCACTCGCTCCTGAACAGCCTGGGGATCAACGAGCTCCAGACGTACTGCGGTCAGGAGTTCTACCGCTTCTGGCAGGGCACGAACGAGTTCTGCTCGGTCAGCTGACGGACCTGCCGCGCCGCGCGTAGTACCACGTCATGTTGGACGACAGTCCGGCCAGCAGCACCCACACGATCCCCAGCCAGCTGCCCTGGACGAAAGAGACGACGGCCGCGGCGACGGAGAGGACACAGACGGCGAGGGCGTAGAGGGCAAGTCGCCGGGTCGAATCGGGTGGGGGCGAGAGGGGCATGGGCGAGAGGGGCATGGGGGTCGGCTCCTGTCGGGACGGTTCGGACGAGGTCGTACGCGATCTACGAGGTCGTACGGCGTCCAGTGTCCCCCATGCCCGTACGACCGCTATACGTCCGTCACCCGGAGGCCGGCGTGGGCCTTGTAGCGGCGGTTCACGGAGATCAGGTTCGCCACCAGTGCCTCGACCTGGTGGGCGTTGCGCAGCCGGCCGGAGAAGACACCGCGCATGCCGGGGATGCGGCCGGCCAGCGCCTGCACGATCTCGACGTCCGCGCGCTCCTCGCCGAGGACCATCACGTCGGTGTCGATCTCGTCGACCTCCGGGTCCTGGAGGAGGACGGCCGACAGGTGGTGGAAGGCGGCCGCGACCCGGGAGTCCGGCAGCAGGGCGGCGGCCTGCTCGGCGGCGCTGCCCTCCTCCGGCTTCAGGGCGTAGGCGCCCTTCTTGTCGAAGCCGAGCGGATTGACACAGTCGACGACGAGCTTGCCGGTCAGCTCCTCGCGCAGCGATTCCAGAGTCTTTCCGTGCCCCTCCCACGGCACGGCGACGATCACGATGTCGCTGCGCCGCGCGCACTCGGCGTTGTCGGCGCCCTCGACACCGTGGCCCAGCTCCTCGGCGGCGGTCTGCGCGCGTTCCGCGGCACGCGAGCCGATGATCACCTTCTGGCCGGCCCTGGCGAGCCGGTAGGCCAGGCCCTTGCCCTGGGGGCCGGTGCCGCCGAGGACGCCGACGACGAGCCCGGACACGTCGGGAAGGTCCCAGGGGTCCTTCGCGGGGGCCTTCTGTGCACTGTCAGTAGAGGTCATGCGCCGACTTTACGTGTCGCGGCTCCCGCCCCGGGGGCTGCGGGGGCTCAGGTGAGGGCCGTCACGGGGATCCGGCGGAAGGTGATCGTCTCGTACGGCCCGAAGTCGCCCGTCTCGTAGAGGAGCCCCACCGTCGCCCCGTCGACGCGGACGAGGTCGGAGTAGGCGGCGGGCAGTCCGTCGACCGTGTACGCGGGCCGCCAGGTGGTGCCGCCGTCGGCGGAGACCCGGACGGTCATGAGGGCGCGGGCGGCGGGGTCGGCGGGCCCCGAGTACAGCAGCAGGTCCGGGTCGCGGAGCTGGAGCAGGCTGCCCTGGACGACGGGGGTGACCAGGCCCGCCTGCGGCCGGAAGGGTTTGACCAGGGTCCTGCCGCCGTCCGCGGAGTGGGCGTCGGCACGGTTGCCGGGGGACAGGGCGGGCGGGCGGGAACTTCCCGTGTCGTTACGGGTGTTGAAGTAGACGCGCCCGTCGGGGAGTTCGGCGGCGGTCGTCTCATTGGCGTTGACGTATCCGTCGGTGTTCTCGTCGACGTACCCGAGGGACCAGGTCTCGCCGCGGTCGTCGCTGAGCAGGCAGTGGCCGCTGTTGTACTTCGCCTCGGTGCCGGTGTCCGTACCGGTGGGCGGCAGGGTGTGGTTGCCGGGGACGACGACCCGGCCGGTGCCGAGCTGGACGGCGTGCCCGGGCGTGGTCGCGTACCACCGCCAGCCCGCCTTCTTCACCTGCCCGGTGATCTCCTTAGGGGCGGACCAGGTGACACCGGCGTCGTCGCTGTGCTGCACCCAGACGCGGCGCCCGTCGGCGGGCTTCACCCTGCCGCGCAGGATGGCGTCCTCGGTCGCGCCGGCGGCGGCGCGGACGTGCACGAGCAGGATCCGGCCGGTGTCGAGGACGACGGGGGCGGGGTTGCCCGCGAGGTCGTTCCCGTTCCGGGCGACGGCCTGGAGCGGGCCCCAGGTGCGGCCGCCGTCCGTCGACCGCTTCAGGACGATGTCGATGTGGCCGTGGTCGGCGGCGGAGTCGACCCGGCCCTCGCAGAAGGCGAGCAGGGTGGGGGCGGGCGTGGTGACGGGTGTGGTAACGGGTGTGGTGGGTGTACGGGTGGTGACGACAGCGGGGATGCGGAAGCTCGCGTAGCCTTCGCGGCCCGCGTGGAAGGGGGTGCTGGTGACCGCGGTTGTTGCCGTGGTGGTTCCGGTTGTCTCCGTCATGCGCCGGGATCTGCCCCACTTGGGCGAATTCATGGTGAACTCCGCCTGATCAGTGGCCGATTACGGCAGGATGCGTGCGCATGGATGCCGTACGGGTCGCGTTGCTGCGCGAAGTCCTCGCCGGGACCGAGTGGTTGGGTGCCACGCGCCGGTTCGCGGAGGGCCTGCGAGGGTCCGTGGTGTCGTACGGGGGCGGGCTGCTCCTCGTGGGCACGGCGGAGTACGAGCCGTGGCACCTGGCCGCGCATCTGGTGGACGAGGCGGCCTGGTCGGGGACACCGGAGCTGTCGCCGACGCTGGTGCGGCACGGGGCGCGGGCCTCGGACCCGGCCCATCTCGCCGTGGGCCTCGGCCGTATCGAGGC
>LRTP01000114.1 GCA_001550305.1 Streptomyces diastatochromogenes | reverse complement strand
CGGGGGCGGCGTTCGTCCCGCTGGCCGGACCGGCCGACTTCGACGACCGCCGCCTCGGTGAGCTGCAGCCGTGGCTGCACGAGCTGGCGCCGGGCCCGGCCTTCTTGGAGGCCATGTTCGGCTGGTTCACCGACATGGCGCCGGCGCAGAACGCCGTGCTGCAAGAAGTGTTGGCGCAGCAGCCGGACGCCGCCGTCGTCCACGAGTCCGCCTTCTACGGGACGTGGCCGCAGCTGCTGGGCGCGCCCGGGATCCGGCCGTGGCGCACCGTCGGCCTCGGAGTGTTCCCCCTGACCCTCAGCGGGGCCGAGCTGACCATGATGGGGCCTCCTCCCCCGCGCGCCGGGCTCGATGTGCGGGGAGCGGCTGCGGCGTTCAACACCGAACTCGCCGCGCAGCTCGCCGGCGCCACCTCGCACGCCCAGCAGGTCATGGCGGGGCTGGGCGCGACGGCCGCGCTGCCGGTGATCAGCGACGCGCAGATCCTGCTGCCCGACGTGTTCGCTCAGCTCACCGTGCCGTCCTTCGAGTACCCCCGGGTCGATGCGCCGCCGACGCTGCGGCTGGTCGGGGCCTTGCCGCCCGAACCGCCCACCGCATGGGAGCCGCCCTCGTGGTGGCCCGAGCTGTCGCAGCGCCGGGTCGTCGCGCTCACCCAGGGCACGGTGGCCAACCACGACCTGACCGATCTCGTCCAACCGACGCTCGATGCGCTGGCCGACGAGGACGTGCTCGTTGTGGCCGGGCTCGGCGGCCGTGAGATCGCCCCCGGCGACCTGCGCGTGCCGTCGAACGCACGCGTCGAGTCGTTCATCCCGTTCGACGCGCTGTTCCCGCTGGTCGACGTCGTGGTCACCAACGGCGGGTACGGCGGCGTGCAGCTCGCCCTGCACCACGGCGTGCCGCTCGTCGTGGCGGGCGGCAGCGAGGACAAGCCCGCGGTGGCCGCCCGGGTCGCGGACTTCGGCGTCGGTGTCGACCTGCGCACCGGCCGACCGGAGACC
>LRTP01001138.1 GCA_001550305.1 Streptomyces diastatochromogenes | reverse complement strand
CAGGCGGGCGGCGCGCTGCGGATGTCCCCGGCCTCCAGCGGCCGCCCGGCGCTCTGCCCGCCGGTGAGCAGCCCCATGGCGAGCGGGCTGCGGTTGATGCTCGCGAGGTTCGACTCCTCGCAGAGCGCGAGGAGTTCCGGCGCGTCCTGAAGGACGTTGAGACGGTGCTGTACGGCCGCGCAGTGCGGGCCCCGCGCGAACACGGCGGCCCGCGCCGGGTCGTCGGTGCTCCAGGCGTACGAGCGGATCAGCCCCTCCCGAACCAACTCCTCGCAGATGTCGCGGAGTTGGGCGGCCCGCTCCGGGTCGGCGTCGGAGAGGTGCAACTGGTAGAGGTCGACATGGTCGGTGTCGAGGCGCCGCAGTGAGGCGGTCAGCGCACGGCGGACGTACGCGGGGGAGTCGTCGGAGCCGGTGCACAGGCGACGGTCCTCGTCGATGACGTTGCCCCACTTGGTGGCGACGACCACGTCCGCGCGCCGCTTGCCCAGCGCCCGCGCGAGGACGCGTTCGCTGTGCCCCGTCCCGTACGCGTCCGCCGTGTCGAAGAACGTCACGCCGAGGTCGAGGGCCCGCCGGACGGCTCGTACGGACTCCTCGTCGTCGACCTTGCCCCAGCCGAGCGGCTGCCCGTCGGGCGTCGCCCACTCTCCCCCGATGGCCCAGCAGCCGAAGCCGAGGGCGCTCACCTCGATACCGGTCCGTCCCAGCGTCCTGTTCCCGATGCTCTCCATGCCCCCGGACGCTAGGGGTTGGAGCGCACACGAAGGCAAGACCCCGGGACGGTTCCGGCTACGCCTGGCCGGTCTCGAAGCGGATGATCCTGCCGCCGTCGTCGACGGTGAAGCTCCACCTCGTCTTCATCTCGCCCCAAGTGTCGTTGCTGTAGCGGGCGATGAGGGCACGGCCGCCGTTCGACTCGTTGTCGACCTCCATGTGGCCGCGGGAGGAGAAGATCTCCCGATCGGTCCAGTCGGCCAGGTCGCGGTCGGCACCGTCGTCGGACATCGTCGCGTCGGGTGCGAGGAGGGCCTCGAAGGCGGCACGGTCATGGGCGTTCACAGCGGTGACGAAGGCCCGGACGGCCGGGTCGCTGAGTTTCGCTACCTGAATCGTCATGGGAGTCACCTTCACACCGGTCCCGGGCGGCCGCCACCCGAACGACACCCCGAACACGTCGGTCACGCGTCATCGGTGCGACGGTGGAGACACGGGAGGGACCGTTGACCGTTGCCGCCGGCCGTCTGCTCTGGGAGCCACCGTGACCTGTTACGACCGAAGTGATCTGGGACTGCTGTTGCTCCGTCTGGGCACGGGCGGAGTGCTGGCCGCGCACGGGGCGCAGAAGCTGTTCGGCTGGTTCGGCGGGGGCGGTCTCGAGGGGACCGGGACCGCCATGGAGGCCATGGGCTACCTGCCCGGGAAGGCGAGCGCGACGGCGGCGGGGCTGGCCGAGGCCGGCGGGGGCACCCTGCTGGCGCTGGGC
>LRTP01001137.1 GCA_001550305.1 Streptomyces diastatochromogenes | reverse complement strand
CTCCGGGACCGCCGAGGTGAGGATCGTCAGCGTCGAGGGCGCGAGCACCGCCGCTCCGAGCCCCTGCGCGGCCCGCGCGACCAGCAACTGCCAGCCCGCCTGGGCGAGCCCGCCGCCCAGCGAGGCCACCGTGAACAGCGCGAGCCCCACCAGGAACATCCGCTTGCGCCCGTACAGGTCACCGGCCCGCCCGCCGAGCAGCATGAACCCGGCGAAGGCGATCGCGTACGCGTTGACCACCCACTGCAGCCCCGGCGCGCTCAGCCCCAGGTCGGTCCGCATGGACGGCAGCGCCACGTTCACGACGGACACGTCGAGCACCACGAGGAACTGTCCGGCGCAGGCGAGCGCCACCACCAGCCAGGTGGGCGGCGCGACGCGAGCTGATATTCGGGTGTCTTCCGCGGCTCGAAGCATGAGCGTCATGCTCTCAACCGCCCTACGGTCCTTGCATCGGGATTTCGCCGCACTCGCCCTGGGCCACAGGTCCTAGGGCCACCCGTGCACCCGACATCGAGGCGGCCTCGACCTTCGTGGCAGCCCGAACATCGCGGCAGCCTCGAGCGGACCCCTGGTGATCAGCCCGCCGCCCGTAGCAGCGTGACCACCGCCGCCCCGCCCAGCCCGATGTTGTGGGCGAGCCCGACCCGTGCGCCCGACACCTGCCGGGGCCCCGCCTCGCCCCTCAACTGCCACACCAGCTCGGCCACTTGGGCGATCCCGGTCGCCCCCAGCGGATGCCCCTTGGAGATCAGCCCGCCGGACGGGTTCACGACCCACCGTCCGCCGTACGTCGTGGCCCCCGACTCGACGAGCTTGCCGGACTCCCCCTCCTCGCACATCCCGAGCGCCTCGTAGGTCAGCAGCTCGTTGATGGAGAAGCAGTCGTGGAGTTCCACGACGTCCACGTCGTCGATGCCGAGTCCCGACCGCTCGTACACCTGGCGCGCGGCCTCCCGCGACATCGGCTGTCCGACGACGTCGACGCAGGAGCCGGACGCGAAGGACTCCTCGGTGTCGGTGGTCATGGCCTGCGCGACGATCTCGACGGCCAGGCGCGCCGGCTCGTGCCGCTCCAGGAACCGTTCGGACACGACGACCGCGGCGGCGGCCCCGTCCGAGGTGGGCGAGCACTGGAGTTTCGTCAGCGGCCGGTGCACGACCCGGGCGGCGAGGATCTCGTCGACGCCGTACACGTCCTGGAACTGGGCGTAGGGATTGTTCGCCGAGTGGCGGTGGTTCTTGGCGCCGACGGCGGCGAGCTGTGCCTCGGTGGTGCCGTACTTCTCCATGTGCTCGCGCGCCGCGTCGCCGAAGATCTGCGCGGTGGGCGGGGACATCTCGAAGCCGTGCCGGGCGGCCATGACGCCGTAGTGGCGGGCCACCGGAGACGTCGAGAAGTCTCCCCCGTCCGCACCGCCCCCCAGCGCCCCGCGCTTCATCTTCTCGAAGCCCAGCGCGAGCACACAGTCCGCGACCCCGCCCTCGACGAACTGCCGGGCCAGCATCAGCGCGCTCGATCCGGTGGCGCAGTTGTTGTTGACGTTGTAGACGGGGACGCCGGTCAGGCCGAGTTCGTACGCGGCGCGCTGGCCGGCGGTCGAGGGCTGGAAGCAGTAGCCGACAGGAACCTGTTCCACCTCGACGTACGTGATCCCGGCGTCCGCGAGCGCGGCACTCCCCGCCTCGCGTGCCATGTCCCAGTACTGCCAATCACGGGTCTCGGGCTTCTCGAACCTGGTCATCCCGACCCCGGCGACGTAGGCCTTCATGGCGCGCCAGACTAGAACAGGTTCCACTTGGCCGCCAGGTCTGATGCCGGGTCAGTTCTTCATGGGAAGGTCAAGATTTTGTTAGTACGCCGAAGCATCGGAATAGTTGCCCAGGCGCACCGGGTTCCTGATGCACGTATCCCGCACGCAATCCCGCGCGGTCCCGCACGGAGTCCCGCACGGATCGTCCACCGCTCCTCCCCTCCTTCCTCCCTCTCTCTTTTGGCCTGGAGGCCTCACGCAATGACGCACACGACGACCGACCAGCCCACCCGGAGGCCCGGCGGCGCGATCGTGCCGGTGCTGGCCTTCGCGGGCATCGTTGTCGCGGTGATGCAGACCCTGCTCGTTCCGGTCATCAAGGACCTGCCGGAGCTGCTGGGCACCGCACCCAGCAACGCCACCTGGGTGATGACCTCGACGCTGCTCGCGGGAGCCGTGGCCACGCCGATCATGGGTCGGCTCGGTGACCTCTACGGCAAGCGGCGGATGCTGCTCGCGAGCCTGTCCGTGATGGTCGTCGGCTCGCTCATAGCCGGTTTCACCAGCGCACTGCTGGTGATGATCGTCGGCCGCGCCCTGCAGGGCTTCGCCATGGGCGCGATCCCGCTCGGCATCGGCCTGATGCGCGACATGCTGCCCCGCGAGAAGCTCGGCGAGGCGATGGCCCTCATGAGCTCCTCCATCGGCGTCGGCGGCGGACTCGCGCTGCCGGTCGCGGCCCTGGTCGCGCAGCACGCCGACTGGCACGCCCTGTTCTTCCTCGCCGCCGGTCTCGGCGCCGTCGCGATCGTCCTGACCCTTGTCGCCGTACCGGAGTCCCCGATGCGCGCCGAGGGCACCTTCGACGGACTGGGCGCGGCGGGCCTGTCCGCGGGCCTCGTCCTCTTCCTGCTGCCGATCACCAAGGGCAGCGACTGGGGCTGGACCTCGACCACCACGCTCGGCCTGTTCGCCGCGTCGGCCGTCGTCCTGCTCCTGTGGGGCGTGATGGAACTGCGCGTGAAGGCGCCGCTGGTCGACCTGCGCACCACGGCCCGCCGCTCGGTGCTCTTCACCAACCTCGCCTCGATCATGGTCGGCGTCTCCTTCTACGTCGTCTCGCTCGTCCTGCCGCAGCTGCTCCAGCTGCCGAAGGCCACCGGCTACGGCCTCGGCCAGTCGATGGTGGTCGCGGGTCTGTGCGTGGCGCCGCTCGGCCTGACGATGATGTTCACCGCGCCGGTCTACGCCCGGATCTCCGCCAAGTACGGCCCCAAGGTCACCCTGATCCTCGGCATGCTGATCATCGCGATCGGCTACGGCGCCGGCCTCGGTCTGATGAGCGCCGCCTGGCAGACCATCGTGATCTCGGTGGTCCTGGGCGCGGGCATCGGCCTCGCCTACTCCTCGCTGCCCGCGCTGATCGTCGGCTCCGTCCCGGCCTCGGAGACGGGCGCGGCCAACGGCCTCAACACCCTGATGCGCTCGATCGGCACGTCGGTCTCCAGCGCCGTCATCGGCATGGTCCTCGCCAACACCGCGAACAACGTCGGGGGCCTCGAGGTCCCCACCATGCACGGCTTCCGGGTCTCCTTCCTGATCGCCACCGGCGCGGTCGCCATCGGTCTGCTCTTCGCCCTGCTACTGCCGGGCCGCCGCCCGGCGACCAAGCCGCAGCTGCGCGCGAGCAGCGAGGAGGACGCGGCCCTGGAGCGCGCCCAGGAGGTGCTCCGCGGCTTCCGCGGCCGGGTGCTGGACGCCGACGGCGGCACGGTCGCCCGTGCCAAGGTCACCCTGATCGACCGGCGCGGTCGCCAGGCGGGCGCCACGCTCTCCGAGGCGGACGGCAGCTATGTGCTCGCCGTGCCCGCCGAGGGCGCGTACGTCCTCGCCGCCAGGGCCCCGGGCCACGGCCCGCTCGCCTCCTCGGCGACCCACTCCGGCGACGACCGCCCCGTCGAGCTGGACCTCGCACTGCCGAGCGAGACCGTCCCGGCCCAGGCCTGACCCGAACGGCAGGCCCTGGGGCCCGGCCCCACCGCACCACACCCCCGTCCCCGCCGCGGCGGGGGTGTGGTGCACCATGGGGCGCTCACAGGCACGTACGCGCGGACCCGCACAGGCAGACGTGCGACGCCGCCGTTCGCACCCGATGGAGGACCCCCGATGCAGGACCCCACGCCCGCGGCACCCAAGCCGGAGATCCTGGCCGCCTTCGAGGCCGCGAAGGGGTTCATGCCGCTCCGTGAGGGGCTCGCGCTGTACGAGGCCGCCCTCGACGCGGGCCGGCTCGGACTGCCCCTGCTGGAGGTCGGCACGTACTGCGGGCGCTCCACGATCCTGCTCGCGGACGCGGCGCGCGCGGCGGGCGTGACGGCGATCACCGTCGACCACCACCGGGGCAGCGAGGAGCAGCAGCCCGGGTGGGAGTACCACGACCCGGCCACGGTCGACCCCGAGATCGGCCGGATGGACACCCTTCCCACCTTCCGCCGCACCCTCCACAAGGCGGGTCTGGAGGACCAGGTGGTCGCGATGGTCGGCCGTTCGCCGCAGATCGCCGCCTTCTGGCGCACGCCCCTCGGTCTCGTCTTCATCGACGGCGGCCACACGGACGAGCACGCCTCCGGCGACTACGAGGGCTGGGCGCCGCACGTCGCCGAGGGCGGCCTGCTCCTCATCCACGACGTGTTCCCCGACCCGGCCGACGAGTTCACCGGCCAGGCCCCCTACCGCGTCTACCTCCGGGCCCTGGAGTCCGGCGCGTTCACCGAGGTCTCGGCGACCGACTCACTGCGCGTCCTGCGGCGAACGGGAGCGGGGATCTGAGAGCGCGGTTAGAGTCGCTGACGTGTCGTACGTAGGCCCTGACTTCGATCCTCCTGGCCCCCGCCGCTCCCGGCGTGGGCCGATGACGGTGGCGGTCGCCGCGCTGGTGCCGGGTGCGCTGGTGGGGTGGCTGGTGTGGCAGGCGGTGGGTGACTCGGGCGGCGGGGGCAGTACGTCCGCCACGTCGACGACCTCCTCGGGCGCACCCGGGGCTTCCTCCGCGGCACCCGGATCCGCCTCCGCCGCGGCGCGGACACCGAGCGTGTCCGGGACGGACGACGGAAAGCCGCCGAGCTCGACCTTCTCCGGCCCCGCCACTCCCGCGGCCTCGGACCTGCCCGCCGCCGCGGGACCCCTCAAGGGCAAGGTCGTCGTCATCGACCCGGGCCACAACCCCGGCAACTTCCAGCACTCGGCCGACATCAACCGCAAGGTGAACATCGGCACCAACTGGAAGGAGTGCGACACGACCGGCACGTCGACCAACGCGGGTTACACGGAAGCCCGGTTCACGCTCGACGTCGCCCGCCGGCTGCGTACGCTCCTGCAACAGGAGGGCGCCACGGTGAAGTTCACCCAGGACGGCGACCGTTCCTGGGGCCCGTGCGTCGACGAGCGGGCCCGCATCGGCAACGACGCGCACGCCGACGCGGTCGTCTCCATCCACGCGGACGGCTCCGCGGCCGGCAACCGCGGCTTCCACGTCATCCTCCCCGCGTCCGTCCACTCCGGCGGCGCCGACACCCGCGCGATCGTCGCCCCCTCCCGCGATCTCGGCGAGCGCATCGCGGGCAACTTCGTCCGCGACACCGGCAGCGCGCCCTCCAACTACGTCGGCGGCGGCACCGGACTCGACGTCCGCAGTGATCTCGGCGGTCTCAATCTGTCAACGGTTCCCAAGGTGTTCATCGAGTGCGGCAACATGCGCGATAGCAAGGACGCTGCGTTGCTGACCAGTGGCGCATGGCGGCAGAAGGCGGCGCGTGGGATCTCTGAGGGAATCGTGAGTTTCCTGCGCGGGTAGTGATCGGCGGATCGAACCCGACGGACACCCTGATCGGACGGGCGATAGTGTCGTCCCTACGATGAGGGGCCACCCCCGCGCTTCACACCAGGGCCTCACGGCGACATGGTGTCAGCGACGCCTCCACCGACGACGAGACGACTGACGAAGGACCTGAAGTGAATATCCGCTCCCTCACTCGAGGCGACGGCGTGGTGATCGGAGCAGCGGTATTGCTGTTCATCGCGTCGTTCCTCGACATTTTTTCGATCGACGGGGCCTCTAGCGGTGCCAGCATCCCCAGCGCCTGGTCGAGCGGACCGCTGCTGCTGGGCGTGGTCCTGGCCGGCCTCATCGGGGCCGCGCTGGTCGTCGTCTCCCACGGCCTGCCGCAGGTGCCCAAGATCGTCGGACTCGACCTCGGCCAGTTCGGCGTCGCCTTCACGGTCTTCGCCGCGTGGAGCGCGCTCGGGAACGTCTTCGACCCGATGGGCGGCGTCGACAACGTCGGCAGCGCCTCGGACGCGGGCGTCAGCGCCGGCACCGGCCTCATCCTCGCGTTCATCGCGACGCTGATCATGGCCGCCGGCGCCATCGCCACCCCGCTCGTCCCGGCCCTGCAGGCCGCGCTCGTCCCCGCCCCCAAGCCCGCCGCGCCCCAGCCCTACGGCGCCCAGCCGCCCGGGGGTTACGGCTACCCCGGTGCCCAGCAGCCGGGTCAGCCCTTCGGCGGTCAGCCGCAGCAGGCGCAGGCGTTCGGCGGTCAGCCCAGCCAGCCGCAGCAGGCGCCGACCCCGCAACCGCAGCCGCCCGCCGGTGACTTCTCGCCGTTCTGGTTCGCCGTACCGGTGCCGCGTCCGCTGTTCGCGGAGGACGGTTCGCAGACGCCGATCGCCGAACTCGCGCCGGGTACCTGGTACCTGGCCGTGGAGCAGCGCGGCGCGAACCTGGTGGCGCAGACGCAGGACGGCCGTCGAGGCGTGCTGCAGGACACCTCCGGGATCCAGCGCGGCTGACCCGCCTCGTCCGCTCCCGTACGGCCTCCGACGGCCCCTCGTCCTTCCGGGCGGGGGGCCGTTGCCGTACAGTCGCCTGGCCCGCACGTGACTGACGTCCCGTCAGAACCAAACACCTGGAGGGTTCATGCGGCTCGGCCTCGCACTCGGCTACTGGGGGCGCGGCCCCTCCGCGGACCATCTGCCGCTCGCCCAGGAGGCGGAGCGGCTCGGCTATCACTCCGTGTGGACCGCCGAGTCCTGGGGCTCGGACGTCTTCACCCCGCTGACCTGGATCGCCGCGCACACGACCCGCATCCGGCTCGGCACGGCCGTCGCGCAGATGGCCGCCCGCTCCCCCACCACCACCGCGATGCACGCGCTCACCCTCGACCACCTCTCGGGCGGGCGCATGATGCTCGGCCTCGGGCTGTCGGGGCCACAGGTCGTGGAGGGCTGGTACGGGCGTCCGTTCCCGAAGTCGCCGCTGACCGCGACCCGGGAGTACGTCGACGTCGTACGCCAGGTCCTCCGGCGCGAAGGGCCCGTCGAGCTCGACGGCCGCTTCCACCAGCACCCCTACCGGGGCGAGGACGGCACCGGGCTCGGCAAGCCGCTGAAGCCGATCACGCATCCGCTCCGCGCCGACCTGCCGATCCTGCTCGGCGCCGAGGGACCGAAGAACATCGCGCAGACGACCCGGATCGCGGACGGCTGGCTGCCGCTGCACTGGTCGCCGACCCGCCCAGGGGCCTACGAGGCCGCGCTGAGCGATCTCCCCGCCGACTTCCTCGTCGCCCCCATGGCCCACGTACGCGTCTGCGACGACGTCGCCAAAGGGCTGCTGCCCGTGAAGGCGATGCTCGGCTTCTACATCGGCGGGATGGGGCACGCGGCGCGCAACTTCCACGCCGATCTGATGGCACGGATGGGGTACGAGGAGGAGGCCCGGCTCATCCAGGAGCTGTTCCTCGCCGGACGCCGCCAGGAAGCGGTGCTCGCCGTCCCGGACGCGTTCGCCGACGAGATCTCCCTCGTCGGACCGCGAGAACGCATCGCCGAGCGGCTGGAGTTGTGGCGCAAGGGCCCGGTGACGGACCTGCTGGTCCTGTCACCGGACCCTCACACGCTACGGGTCCTCGCCGAGCTCAACTCCTAGCCCCGGCACGGTCCTAGCCGAGCTCGACTCCCAGGAGCGGCACGGCGGGCGGGGCTCAGCCGCCGGACAGCTGCGAGGCCGAGGGCACCTTGTCGGTGACCGGGGCGCCCGCGCTCTTGCCCGCGTCCTTCACCTTGTTGATGATGTCGTCGAAGGCACCCGCGGTCGCGTCCGTCGAGTCGCCCTTGCGGAGCTTGGACGGCAGGTTCTTGAGGGAGTCGATGCCGGCGCTGAGCGGGGCGAGAGCCTTGGAGAGAGTGGGGTCGCCCTCGGCGTTCCTCTTCGCGGCCTTGAGCCGGTTGTACGCGAACGTGCCGGCCAGGGCCGCCTTGATCAGGGCGGTCCTGCGGCCCTTGGCGCCCTTCTTGAACTTGCCGGCCTTCCAGGGCTTCACGATCCACTGGTAGGTGGCTCCTGCGGCCAGGCCCGCGTTCGCCACGAAGCGGGTCTTGGAGAGCTTCTGTTTCTCCACGGTGCTGCTGCTGGACGGGGTGGCGGCCGCCACGACGGCGGCGGTGTTCTTGGTGGCGTTGCTGCCACTGCCGCAGGCCGTGGCGCCGGCGAGCAGGGCGCAACAGACGGTGAGCGCCACGACGAGGCGCCGTATCGGTACGGGCACGGGGTCCTCCGGGGAAGGGAACGGTTCTCCCGGTTTCCGGGAGACACGGCTCTTCCAGCAGGCTCACCCGAACACGGCCGCTGCGCCACTCGAGCGAGGCGTTCGGGTTCCGTCCCCCACGGGTTTCATCCACGCATACGCGGCAACCCGGAGGTCATGTCCCCTCGATATCGCAACGGTTCCAACCAAGCGGGCACGGTCATCGCGATCGTCGCCGACGTGATGGCCGTCATCCTCGGCCTGTGGATCCTGATGTACCTCCTGGACGCGAACCGGGCCAACGACCTGGTCCAGTTCGTCCACAACGTGGCGAGCTGGCTGGCCGGCTGGTCCCGCGACCTGTTCACCTTCGACAAGGCGTGGGCACGCGTGGTCGCGGGTTACGGCCTGGCCGCCGTCGTGTACCTCTTCATCGGCCACGCCATCGCCAACCGCATGCACCGCCACTGAGCCAACCCTGCCGGGCTGCCGACAGGCCCTAGCAGCACTCCGCGTCGAGGCCCAGCGGCAGGCGCTCGCCGCCGAAGACCGCGCAGGTCGGCTCGTCGCCGCCGAGCGCGGCGACGGCGAGGAGCAGCGAGCCGGCCGTCCAGCTGGTGAGTTCCTCGGGCCAGATCGTCCGGGCGTCGAAGACGTAGCCCGTCCAGTAGAGGCCCGTCTTCGGGTCGCGCAGGTGCTGGATGGACTGGAGGATCTCCAGGGCACGGTCGGACTCGCCCACGGCCCACAGCGCCAGGGCGAGTTCGGCCGACTCACCGCCGGTCACCCACGGGTTGGGCACCACACAGCGCACGCCGAGCCCCGGGACCACGAACCGGTCCCAGCCCTCCGCTATCCGGGCCTCGGCCTCCGCGCCGGTCAACGCGCCGCCGAGCACCGGGTAGTACCAGTCCATCGAGTAGCGGCCCTTGTCGAGGAACCGCTCGGGGTGCCTGCGGATCGCGTGCCGCAGCGCGCCGACCGCCAGCTCCCAGTCGGGCTGCGGCTCTTCGCGCTGCTCGGCGATGGCGAGCGCGCAGCGCAGCGCGTGGTGGATGGACGAACTCCCGGTCAGCAGGCCGTCCTCGACCGCCGTGCCGTCGTCCTCGCGCTTCCAGCCGATCTGCCCGCCGGGCTGCTGGAGGCGCAGCACGAACTCCACGGCCGCGTAGACCGCGGGCCACATCCGGTCGAGGAAGGCGTCGTCGCCGGTGGCGAGGTAGTGGTGCCAGACGCCGACCGCGATGTAGGCGCAGAAGTTGGTCTCCCGGCCGCGGTCGGTGACGTCGTCCGCGTCCCCGTCGGCGTAGGCCGCGTACCAGGAGCCGTCCTGGTTCTGGTGCCGGGCCAGCCACTCGTACGCCCGCTCGGCCGCCTCGTGCTCCCCCGCCGCGTCCAGTGCCATGGCCGCCTCGGTGTGGTCCCACGGGTCGAGGTGGTGTCCGCGGAACCACGGTATGGCGCCGTCGGGTCGCTGCACCCCGAGGACGGCCCGCACCGTGGCGGCGGCCTCCTCCGCGGTGAGGACCCCGGGCAGGACGAGGTGTTCCGTCCGGGGCGTGCGTGGAGTCGTCACGAAGCGTCCACCGCGGCGGAGTCGAGGGGCAGGTGGGGCTTGGTCGCGTACGCCACGAAGCTCTTGCCGATCAGCGGGTTCAGCGCGTTCTCGGCGACCCGGGTGGCCAGGGGCTTCTTCATGATGTCCCAGACCAGCAGCTTGTGGTACGCCCGCACGGGCAGCGCCTTGTCGTTGTCGACGCCGAACGCGCACTTCAGCCACCAGTAGGGGCTGTGCAGGGCGTGGGCGTGATGGGTGCCGTACGGCTTGAGCCCGGCCTCCTTCATCTTGCCCAGCAGTTCGTCCGCCTTGTAGATGCGGATGTGGCCGCCCTCGACCTCGTGGTACGCGTCGGACAGGGTCCAGCAGACCTTCTCCGGTCCGTAGCGCGGCACGGTGATCGCTATGCGCCCGCCCGGCTTCAGCACGCGCACCATCTCGGCGAGGACGCCCTTGTCGTCCGGGATGTGCTCCATGACCTCGGAGATGATCACGACGTCGAAGGACGCGTCGGGGAAGGGCAGCGCGAGCGCGTCGCCCTCCATCGCGGTCGCGGTGGCGCCGACCGGGGCCTCGCCGGCCTCCTTCATCGCCGCGAACCACTTGGCGACCTCGCGGATCTCCTCGCCGTTCTGGTCCAGCGCGACGACCTGGGCGCCGCGCCGGTAGCACTCGAACGCGTGCCGGCCGGCACCGCATCCGAGGTCCAGTACGCGGTCACCCGGGGCGAGCGGGAACCGGGAGAAGTCGACGGTCAGCACGTGGCCCTGCTTTCACGATCGGAGGTGGGAGTGACGCCCGTCGCCGGGCCGAAATCTGCGGGGCCGGGGGTCCCTGCGGGGCCGGGGGCGGAAACAGCGCCCACACCGACCGTGGCGACGGCTGCCGGGGCGGGGTCGTCCGG
>LRTP01001136.1 GCA_001550305.1 Streptomyces diastatochromogenes | reverse complement strand
TTCGGGATCGCCCAGCACCCGGCTCAGCGCGGCGGCCAGCGCCCCCGAGTCGCCGGGCGGAACCGCGAGGCAGGTCTCGCCGTCGGGTCCGGCGACCTCCGGGATCGCCCCGCCGGTGGTGGCCACCAGCGGCGTCCCCGTGGCCATCGCCTCGGCGGCGGGCAGGGAGAACCCCTCGTACAGGGACGGCACGCAGGCGACCTCGGCGGACCGTACGAGGTCGACGAGCTCCGCGTCCGAGATGCCCTTGACGAACTCGACGGCGCGCTCGAGGCCGTACCGCTCTATGGCCTGGGCGACCGGCCCGTCCTCGGCGCGCTTGCCGACGACGACGAGATGCGCGCCGGGGTGCTCGGTGCGCACCTTGGCGAGCGCCTCGACGAGGTGGATGAGCCCCTTGAGGGGCACGTCCGCGCTGGACGTGGTGACGATCCGGCCCGGCACCTGCGGCACGGACGGATCGGGCGAGAAGAGGTCGGTGTCCGCGCCGATGTGCACGACATGGACACGGTCCCGGGCGACGCCCAGGTGGTCGACGATCTCCTGCTGCGAGCTGCCGGAGACGGTGAGCACGGACGGCAGACGGCGCGCGACACGCTTCTGCATGCGCGTGAAGGCGTACCAGCGGCGTACGGACGCGCGGCGGCGGCGCCCCTCGGCGGCGTCGAGCTCCAACTGGCGGTCGACGGTGATGGGGTGGTGGATGGTGGTGACCAGCGGCGCGCCGACGTCCCCCAGCAGCCCGTACCCGAGCGTCTGGTTGTCGTGCACGACGTCGAAGTCCCCGCGCCGGGCGCGCAGATGGCGGCGGGCGCGCAGGGAGAAGGTCAGGGGTTCGGGGAAGCCACCGGTCCACATCGTGCCGACCTCGACCGCGTCGATCCAGTCGCGGAACTCCTCGCGCCTCGGGGTGCGAAAGGGGTCCGGCTGGCGGTACAGGTCGAGGCTGGGCAGTTCCGTGAGGGTGAGATTGCGGCCGAGCTCGGGGCGGTTCTCGTCCAGCACGGGATACGGCTGGGATCCGATGACCTCGACCCGGTGGCCGAGACGGGCCAGTTCGCGCGAGAGGTGCCGTACGTACACGCCCTGACCGCCGCAGAACGGGTTCCCCTTGTACGTGAGGAGCGCGATGCGCAACGGTCCGTCACCGTTGGTGGCCGCGCCCGCTCCGGGGTCCGCCTCCATGGCCTCAGCGGTCACTTACGGCCCCCTTCTCCCTGCACATTCCCGCGAGATTACGCCGGGACGCTAATCTAGAACAAGTTTCAGACTTGATCGTTCGAGGAGCACTGAATCTACCGGCAGGTAGCGTCTCTGTGAGCAGTGGATCAGGTGATCCGCGCCACGACGGAAGCGTCGGGACGGATGACATGACGGATGTGTTCTGACCCACGGAAGTGTCTGCCATGCTGTCTCGTCGCTCCTCCAGCTGAACCACGGAACGGGACCCATGCCTGCGGAAGTCAAGGTGGAAGCCAAGTCCGCGCGACCCGCCGCGCAGCCGGCCTCTCCCCCGCTCACCGAGCGGCAGGAGGCACGCCGCCGCCGGATCCTGCACGCGAGCGCGCAGTTGGCCAGCCGGGGCGGCTTCGACGCGGTGCAGATGCGCGAGGTCGCGGAGTCCTCGCAGGTCGCCCTCGGCACGCTGTACCGCTACTTCCCCTCGAAGGTGCATCTGCTGGTCGCCACCATGCAGGACCAGTTGGAGCACATGCACGGCACCCTCCGCAAGAAGCCGCCGGCCGGGGACACGGCGGCGGAGCGGGTGGCGGAGACGCTGATGCGGGCCTTCCGCGCCCTGCAGCGCGAGCCGCACCTCGCCGACGCCATGGTCCGCGCGCTGACCTTCGCGGACCGCAGTGTGAGCCCCGAGGTCGACCAGGTGTCCCGGCAGACCACGGTGATCATCCTGGACGCGATGGGGCTGGACGACCCGAGCCCCGCGCAGCTCTCCGCGGTCCGGGTCATCGAACACACCTGGCACTCGGCCCTGATCACCTGGCTCTCCGGCCGTGCCTCCATCGCCCAGGTCAAGATCGACATCGAGACGGTGTGCCGCTTGATCGACCTGACGGAGCCGACGGAGCCGACCGAGAGGCGCTAGGCATGGCGTCGGTGCGCGAAGGCACGTGAAAACCTACGAGACGGGTTCCCTTCGCCGGCATGGTCCGGATCAGGTGATGGAGGTCGCCTTCCGGTCCGACTACTACCTTCAGGCCTCTCAGCCCGACCGTCGACGTCGGCCCCGGCGGAAGTTGCTGCCTCTCGCCAAAGTCGGCTACTCCGGTTGAACTCCCTCACTCGCCTCGTAGGCCACTACCAGGATAGAACGCCTACAGCAGAATGAACCCACCCAAAGAGGGACTTTTTTCAGGATCGCGCCCGACCTCTCCCGCCCTCAGTCCTCCGGTGGAAACACCGGCTCCCCGCTGCCCAGCAGTGTGATCATGATGGCCTCCACCGGACAGCTCTCCGCCGCCTCGAGGATCTTCTCGTTGGCGTCGGTCTCGGCCTCGGCCGGATGCGACTGCATGGCGGTGTCGAGCCGGAAGGCCTCCGGGGCGCGGTGGACGCACTGGGCGGAGCCGATGCAGACGGAGCGGTCGACCTCGACCCCCCAGCGGTCGCCCATCCTCAGGCCTCCCAGCCGGCCGGCAGATGGATCATCTTGTGCTCGAGGAACTCGCCGTACCCCTCGGGCCCGAACTCCCGCCCCAGCCCCGAGTTCTTGTAGCCGCCGAAGGGGCCGAGCATGTCGAGGCTGAAGGTGTTCACGGAGTACGTGCCGGTACGGACCTGCCGCGCGACGTCGATGCCGTGCGCGACGTCCGCCGTCCAGACGCTGCCGCTCAGCCCGTAGTCGGAGTCGTTGGCGATCTTCACGGCCTCGTCCTCGTCGCCGTACGGGAGGAGGCAGATCACCGGCCCGAAGATCTCCTCCCGGGCGATCCGCATGGAGTTGTCGACGTCCCCGAAGAGGGTCGGCTCGACGTACCAGCCCCGGTCGAGCCCGTGCGGACGGCCACCGCCGGTGAGGATCTTGGCGCCTTCCTCCTGACCGATGCGGATGTAGTCGAGGTTGCGCTGCTGCTGGCGCCTTGCGACCAGCGGGCCGACCTGGGTGGCCGGGTCCAGCGGGTCCCCGACGACCAGCGCGCCCGCCGCCGCGGCGAAGGCGTCCGCGAACTCGTCGTAGCGCGAGCGCGGCAGCAGGATCCGGGTCTGCGCGACGCACGCCTGCCCGTTGTTCATCCAGGCCGCCGAGACGATTCCGGGGACGGCGGTGGCGAGGTCCGCGTCCGGCAGGACCACCGCCGCCGACTTCCCGCCCAGCTCCAGCGTCACACGGGTGAGGTTGCGCGAGGCGACCTCCATCACGCGCCGGCCCGCCGCGACCGATCCGGTGAAGGAGACCTTGTCGATGCCGGGGTGTCCGACCAGGTACTCGCTGACCTCGCGGTCGGCGGGCAGGATCGACAGGACACCCTCCGGCAGCCCGGCCTCCTTCGCGATCTCGCCCAGCAGATAGGCGTCCAGGGGCGACTCGGGCGACGGCTTCAGTACGACCGTGCAGCCGGTCAGCAGCGCGGGCGCGAGCTTGGCGGCCGCCACGAACTGCGGCACGTTCCACGGCACCACGGCCGCGACCACGCCCACCGGCTCGCGCCGCACGAGGATCCGCCCGAGGACGCCGTCGCGTGTCTCCTCGTACGTGAAGTTCCGCGCGACCGTGAGCGCCGCGTCCCACACCATCATCGCCCCGAGGGCCTGCGCGAGGACGCTCCAGGAGTACGGGGAGCCGTTCTCGGAGGAGATGACCCGGGCGATCTCCTCGTGCCGTACCGCGATCCCGTCCTTGATCCGGGTGACGACCTCGATCCGCTCGTCGAGGCTCATCCGGGGCCAGGGTCCTTCGTCGAACGCCCGGCGCGCGACGGCGACCGCCCGGTCCACGTCCTCGGTCGACGCGTGCGGGACGCGTCCGATGACCTCCTCGGTGTGCGGCGAGATCACCTCGATGACGTCCTTGCCCAGGGGGTCCGTCAACTCCCCGCCTATGAACAGCTGTCCGTGCTCCACGAGCTCGGTCACGACCGACCGCCTCCCTGGTTTCTGACGCTTCATCAGATATGAGAACTGATACCAGCTCCGGTCGACGGAGTCCACGGGCCGGACCCATGACTCGCACACCGTCCACAGAACGGTTGGTTCGAGCACCCAATGGAATCGGTTCTAGTTATAGTGGCGGGAACACGGCGATTGGTGGGAATCCATGACGCAGGTGACCGATCACGGCGGGGGCGTACGGTCGATCAGGGTCCCCATCCCGGACAACCCGCTCGGCACGACGCTGGTCCATCTCGTCGACACCGACCTGGGCCCCGTGCTGATCGACACCGGCTGGGACGACCCGGCCTCCTGGGACGCCCTCGCCGCCGGGCTCACCGCCTGCGGCGTCTCCGTCGCCGAGGTGCACGGGGTGGTCATCACCCACCACCACCCCGACCACCACGGTCTGTCGGGCAAGGTGCGGGAGGCATCCGGGGCGTGGATCGCGATGCACGCGCTGGACACCGCGATCGTGCGGCGGACCCGGGAGAACCGGCCCGACCGCTGGTTCTCCTACATGGCGGACAAGCTGGCGTCCTCGGGCGCCCCCGAGGAGCACGTGGCCCAGCTGCGCGCGGCCCGCACGGCCCGGCTCTCCACCGGCCTGCCCACCTTCGCCCCCGCGCTCCCCGACCGCGAGATCGTCCCCGGGGAGCTCCTCGACCTGGCGGGCCGCCGTCTGCGCGCGATCTGGACCCCTGGCCACACGCCCGGCCACGTCTGCCTCCACCTGGAGGAGACCCACCCGGCCGCCCTCCCCGGCAACGGCCGCCTCTTCTCCGGCGACCACCTGCTCCCGAGGATCACCCCGCACATCGGCCTGTACGAGGATCCCGACGACGCCACCGTCGCCGATCCCCTCGGCGACTATCTGGACGCCCTGGAGCGCGTCGGCCGGCTGAACCCGGCCGAGGTGCTCCCGGCCCACCAGCACGCCTTCACCGACGCGCCCGGCCGCGTACGGGAGTTGCTCGCCCACCACGAGGACCGGCTCACCGGCCTGCTCTCCCTCCTGTCGACCCCGCTCACCGCCTGGCAGCTCGCCGAGCGCATGGAGTGGAACCGCCCGTGGGACCAGATCCCCTTCACCTCCCGCAACATCGCGGTGTCGGAGGCCGAGGCCCATGTGCGCCGCCTGGTGAAACTGGGCCGGGCGGAGGCGGTGACGGGGAGTGATCCGGTGACGTACGTGGCGCTGTGACGCGTTCGCGCGCCGTTGTATCGCGTTCGCGCGGCGTTGTATCGCGTTCGCGTGGCGCTGTAATGCGTTGGAGACCGCAAGCCCGGAGCTGATAGCAACGGCTCATGGACCCTCTCGAACAGCCCGCCCTCGAACGACTTCTCGCCGAGCGCGCCTGCGAGCGTCTCGTCCTCGGCTTCGTCCACCGTCTCGACCTCGGTGAACCCGCCTCCGTCGCCGACCTGTTCACCGAGGACGGCGTCTGGCGGTGGCCGGAGGGCGATCGGCTCGTCGAGGGGCGTGCCGCCCTGCGCGCGTACTTCGGCGGGCGCCCCGCGGACCGGCTCTCGCGCCGCATGATGGCGAACGTCCTGGTCACCGTGGACTCACCGGCCGAGGCGCGGGCCACCTCGTACTTCACCACCTACCGGGTCGACGGCCACACCGGCGGCATGGTCCCGGCCGGACCTCCCGTGCAGATCGGACTCCCCCACTCTCGGCTTCGCTCGAGCGGGGGGACCCCCATCGAGGACACCTTCCGCAGGGTCGACGGGACGTGGCTGCTCTCGACCCGCACCCTGTTCCTGCCCTTCGGCGGCCCCACCCCCCGTCAGCGGCCCTCCGCCGCGTAGTCGAGCCCCTCCTCGTACGCCATCCCGAAACCCTCCTCGTACGCCGCGCGGTAGGCGCTGTCGCCGATCTCGGCGCGGATGCGCAGTTCGTGGGAACGGCGGGTGGCGAGGAGGTCGGGCGAGTCCATCTGGGCCCGGCCGGTGAGTTCCCAGACGCGTTCGCCGATGCCGAGGAGGCGGGCGGCGCGCGGGCCGTCCCCGGCCGCGACGACCGCGGCGGCCAGGACGTC
>LRTP01001135.1 GCA_001550305.1 Streptomyces diastatochromogenes | reverse complement strand
CAAACCCACCCGGGGGTCTGGGGGCGGAGCCCCCAGGTTGAGGATGATGGGGGTCCCCCCTGCTCGAGCGAAGCCGAGAGCTTGGGGGAGGGTAGGGGCGGCGGGGGCGAAGAAACCGGGTGTCAGCCGACGTGCAGGCGTATCGTCCCGCCCCCGACAACCTCCACCCGCACCTGCGTCAGATCACGCACGACGACATCCGGCCGATGAAAGCCGGCCCGGGGCCCCACCCCGACCACCCGCATCCCGGCCCCCCGCCCAGCAGAAATCCCCGCCCCCGAGTCCTCGAAGACCACACAGTCCTCAGGCGCCACACCCAACTCGGCAGCACCCTTCAGAAAACCCTCGGGATCAGGCTTGCTCGCACCGACGGACTCCGCGGTGACCCGCACATCCGGCAGCCCCAGCCCGGCGGCAGCCATCCGCGCCGTGGACAACCCCACATCCGCGGAGGTGACCAGGGCATGCGGCACCCCCTCCAGCGAGGCAAGAAACTCCGCGGCACCCGGAATCGCGACGACCCCGTCCATGTCCGCGGTCTCCTCGGCGAGCATGCGCGCGTTGTCGGCGTAGTTCTGCTCCATGGGCCGGTTCGGCAGCAGCACCGCCATCGACGCGTACCCCTGCCGCCCGTGGACGACCTTCATGACCTCGTCCCCGTCCAGCCCGTGCCGCTCGGCCCAGCGGTGCCAGCAGCGCTCGACCACGGCGTCCGAGTTGACGAGGGTGCCGTCCATGTCGAGCAGGAGGGCGCGGGCGGTCAGAACGGTGGTGGCCGTCATCGGCAGGCTCCAGAGCATGGGGGAAGGGGCCGGGGGCGTCCATTGGATCAGCACCGGGTCCCCCGGGGACAAGGCGGCCCCGCCCGCCGGTCAGGGAGTGCGGACGGGAGCCACTTTGTTTCTCCACGATACAAAACAAGAGAGACCGGCGCCACCACCTCCGACCAGGACGAGCGTCGGACCCTTTCGACGGCACCCCGACGGACGACCGTCGAGCCTTGCGACGACACCCCGACGGACGAGCGTCGGGCCCCGCGACGACACCCCGACGAGCGGGGCGCCGGCGGCTCAGGCCGCCGCCGCCTCGTACAGACTCCAGACCCCCAGCGCCAGCATCAGCATGGCCGCGACCTTGGTGATGAGCTCCAGCGGAACCCGCTTCATCAGGGCCTTGCCGCCGACGATGCCGAGTCCGGCCACCGCCCAGAGCGCGAGCACCGCACCGAGACCGACCGAGAGCGGGTCGTCGTAGCGGGCCGCGAGGTTCGCCGTCATGATCTGCGTGAGGTCACCGAACTCGGCGACCAGGATGAGCATGAAGCCCGCCCCCGAGACCTTCCAGAAGCTCTGGTTCGCGGGATCACGGATCTCCTCCTCGTCGTCGCCCTTCTTCAGGAGCAGCACGGCGGCACCGGCGAGGAACAGCACACCCGTGATCGCGTGCACGATCTGCTGCGGCAGCAGGGTCAGCACGCTGCCCGCGGCGACGGCGAGCGCGACGTGCACGGCGAAGGCGGCGGCGACGCCCACGAAGACGTACGAGGCGCGATAACGGGTGCCGAGGACGAGCCCGGCGAGCGCGGTCTTGTCCGGCAGCTCGGCGAGGAAGACGACGCCGAAGACGAGCGCCATCACGGTGATGCTGATCAAAATCCCTCAATCGGTCGGGGCTGCCCCACCGAGAGTGCTGTGACTGCTACGCGACACCTCGGCACGGCAGCACACATCGGCGCCCGCACGAGGACATACGCGCGGACAGTGCACTGCTCTGCCGAAGGTCTCGCTGGCCGACCGTGACGGTCTGCCTCCGGGCGCCGGCTCAGACGAGCTGAGCAGTATGTCGACGGTCCGGCGAAGAGCTACTCCCCTTCTGCGCCACCCATCGTACGGGATGCCGAAACGGGCCGGCCAGGGCCAAAGGTCCCGAGCCCCCCGGACCGGCCACACCGCCGCACCCGCGGAGCCCGCCTTCCCCGATCCGCAGAAACCGATTACCCCGAACCCCTTGGCATGTCATGCGCACGTCACTAGCTTCTTACCTGCCTCACACCTTCCGGAAATGCGCCACCGCGAGCATGGGCCCGCTCGCCCCAACGTCCCCCCACCTCAAGGGAGTTCGCATGCCAAAGGTCTACGCGCGTCGACGGCTGAGCATACTCGCGGCCTTCACCGGCCTGATAGCCATGGTCGGGATCTTCAACGGCCCGACCGCCTCCGCCGCGCTCCCCACCCCGGTCAGCGCCGCCACCGCGCGCACCTACCTCGCCTCGCTCACCGTGGCGACGGAGAACCGCACCGGCTACAGCCGGGACCTGTTCCCCACCTGGATCACCATCAGCGGCACCTGCAACACCCGTGAGTACGTCCTCAAGCGCGACGGTTCGAACGTCGTCACCAACTCCGCCTGCACCGCCACCAGCGGCACCTGGTACTCGGTCTACGACGGCGCCACCTGGACCGCCGCCTCCGACCTGGACATCGACCACCTCGTCCCGCTCGCCGAGGCCTGGGACTCCGGCGCCAGCGCCTGGACCACGGCCCAGCGCCAGGCCTTCGCCAACGACGTGACCCGTCCGCAGCTCATCGCCGTCACGGACAACGTGAACCAGCAGAAGAGCGACCAGGACCCGGCCGAGTGGATGCCCCCGCTCAGCTCCTACGCCTGCACCTACGTCCGCGCCTGGGTCCAGGTGAAGTACTACTACAACCTCAAGGTCGACTCGGCGGAGAAGAGCAAGCTCAGCTCGGTCCTCAGCGGCTGCTGATCCCCCGCACCGATCCCCGCACCTCTCCCCCCACGGATCCCCACCGGTCCCCTCCCCCCACGGAAACCGGCGCAGTTCCCGGAACCTCCCCGCTCCTCCCCGTCGTTCCGTACCGTACGGGGCGACGGAGAGGGGTGATCACCTTGGCGGAGCTGCGCCTGGGACCGCTGTTGAGGTACGTCGACGGCTCGTCCGCGACCTTCTGGGTCGAGGCGAGCCGTCCGTGCACCGCCGAGGTGCGCTGCGCCGACGGCGCCCGCGGCTCGGCCCGCACCTTCCAAGTCGCCGGACACCACTACGCGTTGGTACCGGTGAGCGGTCTGACCCCGGGCACGGACACCGCCTACGAGGTACTGCTGGACGGCGTCGGCGTCTGGCCGCTGCCCGGCTCCCCCTTCCCGCCCTCCGTCGTCCGCACCCGGGGCGAGGAGGACCCCGTCCGCGTCACCTTCGGCTCCTGCCGCTGGGCCGCGCCGCCCGCCGACGAGAAGGACCCGGTCGGGCCCGACGCGCTGGACACACTCGCGGCCCGTATCGCGGGCGAGCCCGGGAGCGAACGGCCGGACGTCCTGGTCCTGTTGGGCGACCAGGTGTACGCCGACGAGACCTCGAAGGCCACCCAGCGCTGGCTCGCCGCCCGCCGCAACCTCGCGGACCCCCCGGGCGACCAGGTCGCGGACTACGAGGAGTACACCCGCCTCTACTACGAATCCTGGCTCGACCCGGAAGTGCGCTGGCTGCTGTCGACCGTGCCGAGCTGCATGATCTTCGACGACCACGACGTCATCGACGACTGGAACACCAGCGCCTCCTGGCTCGCCGACATGCGGGCCACGGCGTGGTGGCGCGACCGGCTGCTGAGCGGACTGATGTCGTACTGGGTCCACCAGCACCTCGGCAACCTCTCACCGCGCGAACTCGCCGAGGACGCCCTGTACGCCGCCGTCCGCGAGACCCCCGACGGCACCGACGTGCTGAGCGCCTTCGCCGCCCAGTCCGACGCCGACCCGGCCTCCGTCCGCTGGAGCTACCGCCGCGACTTCGGCCGCGTACGGCTGCTGATGGTGGACACCCGGGCGGCCCGTGTGCTGGCCGAGGACCGGCGGGCGATGCTGGACGCGGGCGAGGAGCGGTGGCTGCGCGAGCAGGCGCTGGACGCGCCGGGCTCCTGCGACCACCTCCTGATCGGCACCTCACTGCCCTGGCTGCTCCCCCACCTCGTGCACGACGCCGAGGCCTGGGACGCCGCCCTGTGCCGGGGTGAACGGGGCGCGCGCTGGGCCCGGTTCGGGGAGAAGCTGCGCCGCCGGGCCGACCTCGAGCACTGGGCGGCCTTCCCCGCGTCCTTCGCCGCGCTCGCGGGGCTGATCGCCGAGGCCGGTTCCGGGCCGGACGCCCCGGCGACGGTGTCCGTGCTGTCCGGAGACGTCCACCACGCCTACATCGCCGAGCCCCAGTGGCCTTCCCGGACCCCTGGGGCGCCCGACTCCCCCCGCTCCCCCGACGCGCGCGTCCTCCAGCTGACCTGCTCCCCCGTCCACAACTCCATCCCCCTGTCCATAAGGCTCGGCTTCCGCTTCGGGTGGAGCGCGGTCGGCCGGGCGATCGGGCGCAGGTTCGCCCGGCACGGCAAGTGCGACCGGCCGCCCGTCGACTGGCGCAAGACGGGCGGCCCTTGGTTCGGCAACCAGCTCATGACCCTGACCCTGCACGGACGTTCGGCCCGGCTGCGGCTGGAACAGGCGCGGGCGGGGAAGGGCGGGGGCGCCGCCCGGCTGCGGACGGTCATGGAGTCCGAGATCGCTTCGTGAGCGTCTCCTGTCGTTCACAACACGCTTGTGAAGCAAGCGTGATAGCCGTGCGAGGGGTGCGTGAGGGCCGCGTGAGATACCCGTGACGCATCCCACAGCGGGCGGCGATCCCCCCGCCCGGGGCTCGGTTCGGGTTCTCGCCGACGGCATGATGAGGCGGACCGTCCGCTTCCAGGGGACCTTCCCGTGGAGCTCCCAGCAGGCGGTTCGCCGTCATGCGCCCTCCATGCCCGGGAGTCACACCTTTGTCTGCAGTGAGCGCCGCGCCCTCCGGGACCACCCCTGCCGTCGATGTGGCCCTCGCCGTCGTCGGCGCGGGACCGCGGGGCACCAGCGTCCTTGAACGCCTGTGCGCCTCCGCGCCGGAGCTGCTCCCGCCCGGAGCACGGCTGACGGTCCACATGGTCGACCCGTCGCCGCCCGGCCCCGGCCGCGTCTGGCGCACCGCGCAGTCGCCGCATCTGCTGATGAACACCGTGGCCTCGCAGGTGACCCTCTTCACCGACGACAGCGTGGACTGCTCGGGTCCGGTCCGCCCCGGGCCGAGCCTGCACACCTGGGCGGGCGGCGAGCTGGGCCCGGACGACTACCCGACCCGCGCGCACTACGGCCGCTACCTGGAGTGGGTGTTCGCCGAGGTGGTGCGCGGGGCGCCGCCCGGCGTGCGCGTCGA
>LRTP01001134.1 GCA_001550305.1 Streptomyces diastatochromogenes | reverse complement strand
TCGAGGTGCACCCGGCGCGCGCGGTACGGCTCGACGACGACCCCGACGGCCGCCAGACCCTCACCCTCGACAACGGGCGCGCCCTGCCGGAGCTGTCCGCGGTCGTCCTCGCCCAGGGCCATCTGCCGGCGGCCCCGGACCGCGCCCAACGCGAGCTCACGGCGTACGCCGAACGGCACGGCCTGCGCCACATCCCGCCCGCCAACCCGGCGGACGTCGACCTCTCCGCCGCCGCCCTCGCGCCCGGCGAAGGCGTCCTGCTGCGCGGCCTCGGTCTCAACTTCTTCGACCACATGGCCCTGCTCACGACGGGCCGCGGCGGCCGTTTCACCCGCACCGCCGAGGGCCTGCGCTACCTCCCTTCCGGCCGCGAGCCCCGTCTGTACGCGGGCTCGCGCCGCGGTGTCCCGTACCAGGCCCGCGGCGACAACGCGAAGGGCCCCTACGGCCGCCACCTCCCCCTCGTCCTCACCGACGAGGTCATCGCCGGCTTCCGCAAGCGCGCCGACTCCGGTGAGGCGCCGGACTTCCTGGGCGAGATATGGCCGCTGATCGCGAAGGAGGTGGAGACGGTCTACTACGAGGGGGTGTGCGCCGGGCGTTGGGAGCGTCCGAGGCTGCTGGAGTTCCGGGACCGTTTCCTCGCCACCCCGCACCGGAGCCCTCAAGAGGCCCGCGTCCTCGACGAGTTCGGCGTCCCGGAGGGCGAGCGCTGGTGCTGGGACCGCGTTTCGCGCCCGTACGCCGGCCGCGACTTCGCCACGCCCGGCGCCTGGCGCTCCTGGCTGCTGGCGCATCTGCGCGAGGACGCCGAGCAGGCCGCGCTCGGGAACGTCGACGGCCCCCTGAAGGCCGCCCTGGACGTACTGCGCGACCTGCGCAACGAGGTGCGGCGGATCGTGGACCACGGGGGCCTGCCGGGCGGCTCCCGGCGTGACCACCTGGACCGCTGGTACACACCGCTCAACGCCTTCCTCTCCATCGGGCCGCCCCGCCGCCGCGTCGAGGAGATGGCCGCGCTGATCGAGGCGGGTGTCCTGGACGTCCTGGGCCCCCGGCTGGAGGTGCGGGCCGAGGACGGGGCATGGGTCGCGCACTCCCCCGACGTGCCGGGTTCGACCGTGCGCGCGACGACGCTGATAGAGGCGCGACTGCCGGAACCGGACCTCAGGCGGACGGGCGACGAGCTGCTCAGCCGGCTGCTGAGGACGGGCGCGTGCCGCCCGCACACGAGCGACGGTTACGAAACCGGAGGGCTGGACGTAACACCGCGCCCCTACCGTCTGATCGACCGTCAAGGTCGCGCGCACGCAAGGCGGTTCGCCTTCGGTATACCCACGGAGGGCGTGCACTGGGTGACCGCGGCCGGGGCCCGGCCGGGTGTGGATTCGGTCACGCTTTCGGACGCCGACGCGGTGGCGCGGGCCGCGCTACGTGCGGCGACAGCGGAAACGGAAGCCCGAGCGGAACCCGGAGCATGGCTAAATGTTGAACTTGCAAGCATTGATTAGGTTCACCTAACGTTGGTGACTCACTCGGTTCCACCCCCAGGATCCGGTTCCCCCACGGGCCGGACCAGACCGAAGGAGTCCCCCACATGACCGACCGCCTCAACAGCGCCCAGCCGTACGCCATCGGCCTGTTCCGCATCGTCATAGGTCTGCTCTTCGCCGTGCACGGCGCCGCCTCACTCTTCGGTGTGCTCGGCGGCGCGGCCGGCACCGACGGCGGCTCCATCCCGTCCGGCACCTGGCCGGGCTGGTACGCGGCCGTGATCCAGCTCGTCGGCGGCGCCCTGGTGCTGCTGGGCCTCGGCACCCGCGGCGCGGCGTTCATCGCGTCGGGCTCGATGGCGTACGCGTACTTCGACGTGCACCAGTCGATGGCCCTGTGGCCGATCCAGAACGGCGGCGAGCTCTCCGTGCTGTTCTGCTGGACCATGCTGCTGCTGGTCTTCACCGGCTCCGGCGCGCTCGGCCTCGACCGTCTCCTCGCCGGGCGCACGGCCGCGTCCCGTGCGGACGAGCGTGCCTCGGAGCCCGTCGCGGCCTGACCCGACCGTCATCCGACCCGGCGCCCACCTCCCCTCACCACCTGAACCCCCAGTGACCCTCCTGTCACACCCGCCGCGTACGCTGTATGGCTGTCACAGGCCGCCTGCCGCTCCCCCGCGACGTAGCGGCGAGGTCGTGCCAACGGGGGAGTACAGGGGAGTTTCGGTGTTGGAGAGTGTGGGGCCGCTGACCGGCAGCCCATGGATCTACGCGGCGGTGGCCGTCTCGGTCCTGCTGGACGTCTTCCTGCCGGTCCTGCCGAGCGGCGTCCTCGTCATCACGGCGGCCACGGCAGCGGCGGCGGGCTCCTCCGCGGGGGCCGCCGTCGGGCAGGCGGTGCCCAACATCCTGGCCCTCACCCTCTCCGCGGCCACCGCCTCGGTCCTCGGCGACCTGGTGGCCTACCGGCTGGCCTGGCGCGGCGGCGAACGCCTGGACCGGGCCATAGCCCGCTCGCGCCGGCTGT
>LRTP01001133.1 GCA_001550305.1 Streptomyces diastatochromogenes | reverse complement strand
CGGGCCGTCGACCGGGCGCAGGGGCGGGGCCCGGCGGGCGGCGACCTGAGCCGGGACGACGACCGGCCGCTGTACTGGGCGCGGCTGGGCATGACGCGCGAAGTGCGGCAGTGGGAGCCGGAGTTCGGCCTCACGGACACACAACGCGCCAGGCTGTTGGCCGAGTTGGAGGAGAACTCGCGTGGCGAGAACACCATCCGCTATCCGCACGCCAAGGGCGTGAAGCGGATTCTGCTCACCGGGTTCGACCCGTTCACGCTGGACCGTGACATCCGGATCTCCAACCCGTCCGGGGCCACCGCCCTCGCCCTCGACGGCACGACGATCCGGACCGCGGACGGCCCGGCGCGCATCGAGACCGCCGTGTTCCCGGTCCGCTGGCAGGACTTCGCCGAGGGCACGGTGGAGCGGACGCTGCGCCACCAGCTCCCGCGCGTGGATCTGTTCACCACGGTGAGCCAGGGCCGCGTCGGCCGTTTCGACGTGGAGCGGACCAACGGGGCCTGGCGGGGCGGCTTCCCGGACAACGAGAACGTCTCCCGCACCGAGACGATCCCCGTCACCGACCCGGCCTCGCAGCCGCAGTGGACGTCGACGACGCTCCCGTACGCGCGGATCGTGGCCGCGCCCACGGGCCGCTTCCCCGTGTACGACCACACCTCGGTGACCGAGATCCCGGCGGGCGGCACCGATCCGGTCGTACGTCCCGACGGGCCGACCCCGGGTTCGACGGCGCGTGCCGGGGGCGGCGGGGACTATCTCTCCAACGAGATCGCCTACCGAGCGACGCTGCTGCGCGACCGCCTCGGTCTGCACGACAGCCTGCCCGGCGGGCATGTCCACACGCCCGTACTGCAGTTCGGCACGGGCAACACGGACCCCGCGACGGGGACGGTCACGGACCCCGAGTTCGTTCGGAACCGGCTGGACATCATCGCTCAGGTGCGGGCGATCGTGACGGTGGCCGTCAGCGGGACGGGGCGATAGCGGCGAGGACCGTGACGACGGCCACGGCGAGGGTCGTCTCGGTCACGCGGCGGCGCGTTGTTCGTGGTCGTCGTGGTCGTCGTGACCGCCGTGGTCGTCGTGGTCGTCGTCCGGCTCGTCCGTTTCCTCGTCCAGCAGGTCGCGGGCCATCAGTGTGGCGCCCGCGACCGCGCCCGGCATCAGGAAGACGGCGACGAACGGGACCAGGAAGGCGAGGCCCAGCGGGGTGCCGAAGCCCCAGACCAGCGTCTTGCGGGAGCGGAGCAGGGTGAGGCGGTCGCGGAGATCGACGCCTCGGCGCTGGAGGGCGACCGCGGTCAGTTCCTCCGTGAGGAAGAAGCCGGTGACGAAGAAGCCGATCACGGGGACGACGGTCTGGCCGATGAACGGGAGGAAGCCGAGGGCGAAGAGGAGGACGCCCCAGACGGCGGCCCGCACGAGGATGCGGAGGCTGTCTCGCGCGGAGATCCACAGCTCGCGCCAGAGCGGGAGGCCGGACTCCGGGGCCGTGCCGTCCGGGGAGACGTCCCTGTCGACCTTCTCCGAGAGGGACTCGTAGAAGGGCTGGCCGACGAGGAGGGTGACGGCGGTGAAGGTGAGGACGGCGAGGAGGAGGGCGAGGGCGAAGAGTACGGCGGTGAGGAAGCCGCGGAAGAGGCCCAGCCAGGGGCTGGACCAGTCGTCGGCGAAGGGGGTGGACCAGGTGACGAAGTCCTCGCCGTACAGGGCGAGGGTGACGAGCGCTGCCGCGTACAGCACGAGGGTGATCAGGCCGGGCAGCAGTCCGAACCCGTACTGCTTCCCGTGCCGTGCCACCCATCGCTGGCCCTGTATGAGATAACCGAACCCCGCCCCGACATCACGCATACGCCGAACTTTACCGGCGCTTTTCCTCGCCCCCGCCGCCCCTACCCTCCCCCAAGCTCTCGACTTCGCTCGAGCAGGGGGGACCCCCATCATCCCCAGGGGCTCCGCCCCCTCACCCCCGCCAGGGGCGCTGCGCCCCCTGGACCCCCGCACGGCCTGAACGGCCTCGTCCTCAAACGCCGGACGGGCTGAGAGTCGGCGCGCACCCTCCTCACACGCCGGACAGGCCGAGTGATACGGGCGGGGTGGGTGAGTGGACGCGGGGGTGGGTGGGGCATCGGCCCCCGACCTCGGCCTCAAACGCCGGACAGGCTGAATGGTGCGGGACGGGGTGGGTCGGGGCGGTGTTTGGCATTGGCCTCGAACCCCGGACGCCCCGAGGCTCTTAGGGGCGCGAGGAACTGCGCGACCAACCCCCACCGACCCGCAGCCGAACGAACCCGGACGACCGGACAATACGGGGCGCAGCCCCGGTTCAGGGGCGCGGGGAACTGCGCGACCAGCCACCGCCGGTCCGCGGCCGAACGAACCCGGACGACCGGACAATACGGGGCGCAGCCCCGGTTCAGGGGCGCGGGGAACTGCGCGACCAGCCACCGCCGGTCCGCGGCCGAATGGATCCGGGCGGGCGGGGGCGTGGGGGCGCAGCCCCC
>LRTP01001132.1 GCA_001550305.1 Streptomyces diastatochromogenes | reverse complement strand
CCTCCGAGTCCCGGCCCCGGCCCCGCCCGCGCCCACGGTTCCGCCGCCGGGCAGCGGCCCGTCCGGACCGCTCCCCCTCGCCGTCCTCGTCCTCGTCGTCGTCGGGATCTTCATCGTCATCGTCGTCGTTGTCGCCCTCGTACAACGAGTCGACACCGGCATCGACCGCCCCCGCGCCCGTTCCGGCACGCATGTCGGTCTGGTCCGCATGCGTGCGGAGCTGTTCGGCTGAGGTGCCGCACCCCGGGCAGGCAAGGGCGCCATTGAGGTGCCGTCGGCACGGGTCGCAGTAGTCCATGACGCCGGAAGACTAAGTTCCTCACAGGTAACGTTCATAGTCACAGCTGTGAAAGTTATGTAGGGAACCACCTGTTCCGGCGCGCCCCGCACCCCGTTCGCACCATCGCGCGCGCGACGAGCCGAGGCATACCGGCAAAATCCGTCGCCGACCGTTCCGTTCGACCCATTGACACCTCCGGGGCCACGTCCTTACTGTCACGCCAGCATTTCGAACGTGTGACGAAATTTCGAACAGAGCCGCAAGAGCACAGGGGGCAACTGCCGTGCGCATCACGGGAATCAGCACACACGTGGTCGGGACGCCCTGGCGCAACCTGACCTACGTCCAGGTGCACACCGACGAGGGCCTGACCGGAGTCGGCGAGACCCGCATGCTGGGCCACACCGACGCACTGATCGGCTATCTGCGGGAGGCGGAGGCCAATCACATTCTCGGCTCCGACCCGTTCGCTGTCGAGGACCTCGTCCGACGGATGAAGTACGGCGACTACGGGCGCGCCGGCGAGATCGTGATGTCCGGCATCGCGGTCATCGAGATGGCCTGCTGGGACATCAAGGGCAAGGCGCTCGGCGTCCCCGTGTGGCAGCTGCTCGGTGGCAAGGTCACCGACAGGGTCAAGGCCTACGCCAATGGGTGGTACACGACCGAGCGAACTCCGGAGGCCTATCACAAGGCCGCCCAGGAGGTCGTGGCGCGCGGGTACAAGGCGCTGAAGATCGACCCCTTCGGGACCGGGCACTTCGAGCTCGACCACGCGGCGACGCTCTACTCCGTCTCGCTGATCGAGGCCGTGCGCGACGCGATCGGCCCCGAGGCCGAGTTGATGCTGGAGATGCACGGCCGTTTCTCCCCTTCCACGGCCGTCCGGCTCGCCCGCGAGCTCGCGCCCTTCAAGCCCGCGTGGCTGGAGGAGCCGGTCCCGCCGGAGAACCTGAAGGCCCTGGAGAAGGTCGCCGCCAAGGTGGACATCCCGGTCGCGACCGGTGAGCGCATCCACGACCGCATCGAGTTCCGCGAGCTCTTCGAGAGCCAGGCCGTGGACATCATCCAGCCCGACGTCGGTCACATCGGCGGCATCTGGGAGACGCGGAAGCTGGCCGCCACCGCCGAGGCGCACTACGTCCTCGTCGCGCCCCACAACGTCGGTGGCCCCGTCCTCACCGCCGCCTCCCTCCAAGTCGGCTTCACCTCCCCCAACTTCAAGATCCTCGAACACTTCAACGACTTCGCGGACGCGGAGATCAAGAAGGTCGTGAAGGGCGCCCCGCAGGTCGTCGACGGCTACTTCGAGCTGTCCCACGAGCCCGGTCTCGGCGTCGAGCTGGACGTCGACGCGGCGGCCGAGTTCCCGCAGCAGCAGGCCCGTTTCGACCTGTGGGCCGACGGCTGGGAGCAGCGCAAGCCCAAGGGGTCGCAGTGAGCACCGCGGTCGTCGTCGAGGCGCCGGGCGAGCACCGGCTGATCGAGCACGAGCCGGTGCGGCCGAGCGCCGGTGAGGCCCTGGTGCGGGTGCACGCCGTGGGTATTTGCGGCAGCGACCGCGAGGTCTACCAGGGCAACCGTCCCGACGGGTACGTCCGTTATCCGCTCACGCCCGGACACGAGTGGTCGGGGACCGTCGAGGCGGTCGGGGCCGGGGTCCCGGAGTCGATCGTCGGACGCAAGGTCGTCGGCGAGGGCTTCCGCAACTGCCAGGTCTGCGACCGCTGCCACGCGGGCGAGACAACGTTGTGCACGGCGGGGTACGAGGAGACCGGGTTCACCCAGCCGGGCGCGATGGCGACCACGCTGACCCTCCCGGCGCGGCTGCTGCACGTGCTGCCGGACGACGCCGACCTGACGGCGGCGGCCCTCCTGGAGCCCGCCGCCTGCATCGCGGCCGCCGCGCTGAAGGCGAACGCCCTGCCCGGTGAGCGGGTCGCGGTGGTCGGGACCGGCACGCTCGGGATGTTCGCGATCCAGTTCCTGAAGGCGAACTCTCCGGCGGAGCTGCTCGTGGTCGGGACCCGGCCGGACCGGGCGGCACTGTCCAGGGACTTCGGCGCCACCGACTTCCGTACGAGGGACCAGGAACTCCCCGACGACTTCGACGTCGTCATCGAGACCGCCGGGTCCGCGTCCGCCGCGCGCACCGCCGCCTCCCTGCTGAGGCGGGGCGGACGTCTGGTCCTCACGGGGATCCCGGCGCCGGGCGCCGAGGGGCTCGACCCCACCGATCTCGTCGTACGGCAGCTGGAGGTGCACACCGTGTTCGGTGCGCCGCCGGCGGCCTGGGCGCACACCGTGCGGGTCTTCGGGGCCGGGCTGCTCAGCCCGTTGCCGCTGGTCACGCACGAGTTGCCGCTCGCCGAGTTCCCGCAGGCCATCGAGTTGGTGGGGTCCGGCGATCCCAAGGTCGGAAAGGTCCTGCTGAAGCCGTAGTCCCCCGAGCCGTACGCCGGTACGGAGTTACCCGACGGCTCCGTACCGGCGTACCACCAAGGCCCCGCACACCCAAGGCCGCGAACCTCGTTCGAAATATCGAACATATCGGTGCACGCACCGTGCGCCAGGACACGCACCACCTCTCCGTACACGCACCGCATCCGCACCCGCACCCGCACCACATCTGTACGCGCCACCCTCGAACACGAAGGACAGCCAGTGACCGACGCCGCCCCTACGGCAGCCCGTCGACCCGGTGAGCAGGCGCTCGCCGCGCTCGGCCTGGGCGCGCCCGCCCTCTCCCCCGCCGACGCCTCGCCGCACACCTTCCCGGGGGGCGGCCGTTGGCGCACCGAGGTTCCCTCCGTGGAGGGGCCCGAGGCCCTGGCCGTGGTCCTCAAGGAGTCCTCGCGGCTCGACGTACCGATCCACCGGATCAGCCAGGGCAGCGGTGTCTGGATGCTGACCGACGCCGAGATCACCGAGATGGTCGAGGCCACCGGTGAACGAGACATCGAGCTCTGCCTGTTCACCGGGCCGCGCGGCACCTGGGACATCGGCGGTTCGGTGCGCTCGGACTCACGCGGCGGCGGTCTGCGGGCCCGTGGCCACGACGCGGTGGCCGGCTGCGTCGAAGACGCCCTGCGCGCAACGGAGTTGGGCGTCAAGTGCCTCCTCGTCGCCGACGAGGGCGTCTTGTGGACCCTGCACCGGGCGCGTGCGGCGGGGATCATCCCGGCCGACACCACCCTCAAGCTCTCGGCACTGGTGGGGCCGGTCAACCCGGCCTCGTACGCGGTGTACGAGAACCTCGGCGCGGACTCCATCAACGTGCCGAGTGATCTGACGCTCGATCATCTCACCGAGATACGGCGAGTTTCGGCCGCCCCCATGGACATGTACATCGAGGCTCCCGACGACCTCGGAGGCTATGTGCGGATGTACGAGGTCGCCGAGCTGATCCGGCGCGGCGCACCGCTGTACCTCAAGTTCGGCCTGTCCAAAGCCCCCGGAATCTACCCGTACGGGCACCACTTGAGGGACCTGACCCTCAACACCGCCAAGGAACGCGTGCGTCGCGGCAGGCTCGCCCTGGACCTGCTCGCGCGGCACGGAGCGGACGGCGACATGGCGCCGCTCGGATCCCGGCTGCCCGGAACTCTCACGCGCTTCAACACCACCTCATAACGTTCGCACAAACCCCCTTCACACAAGACGACACAGCCGCGCACAATCCCACACACCTCTACTCGGTCTTCCCTCGCAACGCTCTCGGAGCATCCCCGTAACGCGAGACCGAGCCGGTCCAAGACATCAAGGATGATGATCATGCGCAACCGCAGAGCCGCCCTCACCGCCATAGCCGGAGCAGCCTCTCTCGCCCTCACTCTGACCGCCTGCGGCCAGAGTGGCTCGGGCGGCAGCAAGGAGAAGGCGGGCAGCGCCAAGGGCGGCACCATCGGCATCGCCATGCCGACCAAGTCCTCCGCGCGGTGGATCTCCGACGGCAACAACATGGTCAAGCAACTGCAGGACAAGGGTTACAAGGCCAAGCTGGTGTACGGCGAGGATGACCCGGCCACCCAGGTCTCCCAGATCGAGAACATGATCACCCAGGGCGTCAAGGGCCTGATCATCGGAGCCATCGACAACAAGTCCCTGAACAGCGTGCTCCAGCAGGCCGCGGACGCCAAGATCCCGGTGATCTCCTACGACCGGCTGATCCTCGGCACCAAGAACGTCAACTACTACGCCTCCTTCGACAACACGAAGGTCGGCGTCCTGCAGGCCACGTACATCACGCACAAGCTCGGTCTGGACAGCGGCAAGAAGGGCCCGTTCAACATCGAGCTGTTCGCCGGGTCGAACGACGACAACAACACCCAGTACTTCTTCAACGGTGCGATGAGCGTGCTGAAGCCGTACATCGACAAGAAGGAGCTGGTGGTCAAGTCCGGCCAGACCGACCTGAACAAGGTCACCACCCTGCGCTGGGACGGCACCACCGCGCAGAAGCGCATGGAGGACATCCTCACCTCCTCCTACAAGACCGGCCAGGTCGACGCGGTGCTCTCGCCCTACGACGGCATCTCCATCGGCATCATCTCCGCGCTGAAGTCGGACGGCTACGGCTCGTCGAGCAAGCCGCTGCCGGTCATCACCGGCCAGGACGCCGAGCTCGCCTCGGTGAAGTCGATCATCTCCGGCCAGCAGACGCAGACCGTCTACAAGGACACCCGTCAGCTCGCCAAGGTCGCCGTGACCATGGTCGACGACGTACTCAACGGCAAGACGCCGCAGACCAACGACACCAAGACCTACAACAACGGCACCAAGGTCATCCCCGCCATGCTGCTCCAGCCGGTGAGCGTGGACAAGACCAACTACGAGGACGTGCTGGTCAAGGGCGGCTACTACACCGACGCCCAGCTCAAGTAGTCCCGCAGCCCCCCCCATCCCACACTGATTGGAAGGCACGACCATGGCGGGACCCGTCCTGGAAATGCGCTCGATCGTCAAGACCTTTCCCGGTGTCAAAGCGCTGTCGGACGTCACTTTGACGGTCCGTCAGGGCGAGGTCCACGCCATCTGCGGGGAGAACGGCGCCGGGAAGTCCACCTTGATGAAGGTGCTCTCCGGTGTCCATCCGCACGGCAGTTACGAGGGAGACATCCTCTTCGAGGGAGAGGAATGCCACTTCCGGGACATCCGGGCGAGCGAGCAGCGCGGCATCGTCATCATCCACCAGGAGCTGGCGCTGGTGCCGTATCTCTCCATCGCGGAGAACATCTTCCTCGGCAACGAGCACGCCACGCGCGGGCTCATCAACTGGAACGAGACGCTCAGGCACGGCACCGAACTGCTGCGCCGGGTCGGACTGAACGACCACCCGGAGACCCGCGTCGCCGACATCGGCGTAGGCAAGCAGCAGCTCGTGGAGATCGCGAAGGCGCTGTCGAAGAAGGTGAAGCTGCTCATCCTGGATGAGCCGACCGCGGCCCTGAACGACGAGGACAGCGGCAAACTCCTCGATCTCATACTGGAGTTGAAGAAGCAGGGCATCACCTCGATCATCATCTCCCACAAGCTCAACGAGATCCGCAAGGTCGCCGACTCGGTGACGATCCTGCGCGACGGCCGCTCCATCGAGACGCTGGACGTGAAGGCGCCGGAGACGACCGAGGAGCGGATCATCTCCGGCATGGTCGGCCGCGACCTCGACCACCGCTTCCCCGAGCGCACCCCGCACGAGGCGGAGGAGGACGCGGCCCCCGCGCTGGAGATCCGCAACTGGACGGTGCACCACCCGATCGACCAGCAGCGCAAGGTGGTCGACGACGTGTCGATCAACGTGCGCAGGGGCGAGATCGTGGGCATCGCGGGGCTCATGGGCGCCGGCCGCACGGAGCTCGCGATGAGCGTCTTCGGGCGTTCGTACGGGCGCTACGCGGGCGGCACGGTCCTCAAGGACGGCACGGAGATCCGTACGAAGTCCGTCGCGGAGGCGGTCGCGCACGGCATCGCGTACGTCACCGAGGACCGCAAGCACTACGGCCTCAACCTCATCGACACGATCAACCGGAACATCTCGCTGACCGCCCTGGGCAAGGTCGCCAAGCGCGGTGTGGTCGACGAGCACGAGGAGCGGCAGGTCGCCGAGCGCTTCCGCAAGTCCATGAACATCAAGGCGCCGACCGTCTTCGAGCCGGTGGGCAAGCTGTCGGGCGGCAACCAGCAGAAGGTCGTCCTCAGCAAGTGGATCTTCGCGGGCCCGGACGTGCTGATCCTGGACGAGCCCACGCGCGGCATCGACGTGGGCGCCAAGTACGAGATCTACACGGTCATCGACCAGCTTGCCGCCGAGGGCAAGGCGGTCGTCTTCATCTCCTCCGAACTGCCGGAGCTGCTCGGCATGTGCGACCGCATCTACACGATGGCCGCCGGCCTGCTGACCGGTGAGGTACCACGGGCCGAGGCCACGCAGGAAGTGCTGATGCGCCAGATGACGAAGGACAAAGAGGTAACGCGATGAGCACGGACGTCACCGACAAGTTGCCCGCCGCGGCACCGCCGGGCAAGGGCGGATCCAGCGCGGGCGGCGGCCTGCTACAGCTGATGCTGGGCGGCCTGCGCCGCAACATGCGCCAGTACGGCATGCTGATCGCGCTCGGCCTGATCGTCATCTTCTTCGAGATCTGGACCGGCGGAGACCTGCTGCTGCCGCGCAACGTCTCCAACCTGGTGCTGCAGAACAGCTACATCCTGATCCTCGCGATCGGCATGATGCTGGTCATCATCGCCGGGCACATCGACCTGTCGGTAGGCTCACTGACGGCGTTCGTGGGCGCCTTCGCGGCCGTACTGACGGTCAATCATCATGTGGCGTGGCCGGTCGCCGTGGTGCTGTGTCTGCTGATGGGCGCCGTCGCGGGCTCGTTGCAAGGCTTCCTGATCGCGTATTTCGGCATACCATCGTTCATCGTCACCCTCGCCGGGATGCTGCTCTTCCGCGGTCTGACGGAGATCCTCCTGGCGGGCCAGACCCTCGGCCCGTTCCCGAACGGCATGCAGAAGATCGGCAACGGCTTCCTGCCCGAGGTCGGCCCGAACACCAACTACCACAACATCACGCTGCTCCTCGGCATCGTCATGATCGCCGCCGTGGTGTGGCAGGAGGTGCGCAACCGGCGCCGCCAGCAGGAGTTCTCCCTCGAGGTGGCGCCCGTCCGGCTCTTCGCCCTCAAGCTCATCGCCATGGTCGCCGCGATCGCCTGGCTCACCATGCTGCTCGCCAGCTACGACGGTGCGCCGATCGTGTTGATCATCCTCGGCGTCCTGGTCGTCGGCTACGGCTATGTGATGCGCAACGCCGTCTTCGGCCGCCACATCTACGCCATCGGCGGCAACCTGCCGGCGGCGAAGCTCTCCGGCGTCAAGGACAAGCGGGTCTCCTTCCAGGTGTTCCTGAACATGGGCGTGCTCGCGGCCCTGGCGGGTCTGGTGGTCGCGTCCCGCCTGAACGCGGCCTCACCGAAGGCGGGCGACGGCTTCGAACTGGAGGCCATCGCCTCCTCGTTCATCGGTGGCGCGTCCATGAGCGGCGGTGTCGGCACCGTCCTCGGCGCCATCATCGGCGGTCTCGTCCTCGGCGTGCTGAACAACGGCATGAACCTCCTCAGCGTCGGCACCGACTGGCAGCAGGTCATCAAGGGTCTGGCCCTGTTGGCCGCGGTCGGCTTCGACGTGTGGAATAAGCGCAAGTCCGGTTCGTAAGGTCAGCTCGGGCCCCGCCCGTGATGGGCGGGGCCCCTCCTATGTGCAGGAGCCGCAGATGGAACTGAACAGACGCACGGTCATTGCAGGCGCGGCGGCCGCGGGTATCGCCGCGAGCACGCTCGGCACAGGCACAGCACAGGCCGCGGAAGGCGCCTCAGGCGGCGCTTCGGGAGGCAGGAAGCCGGTGAAGGAGCTCTTCGGCAAGCTCGCCGACGGCACCAAGGTCTACCGCTGGTCGCTGGAGAACGGCGGCACGCGCCTGAAGGTCATCTCCTACGGCGGCATCGTCCAGTCCCTGGAGATCCCCGACCGGCACGGCCGCTACGCCAACGTCTCCCTCGGCTACGACAACCTCGCCTCGTACGTCGCGGGGACGACGTTCTTCGGGGCGACGATCGGCCGCTACGGCAACCGCATCGCCAAGGGCCGGTTCACCCTGGACGGCAAGGCCTACCAGCTCTCCGTCAACGACGGCGTGAACAGCCTGCACGGCGGCGCCAAGGGCTTCAACACCAAGGTGTGGGACATCGAGGGCTTCACCTCGGGCTCCGACGTCGGCCTGCACCTGCACTACACCAGCGTCGACGGCGAGATGGGCTACCCGGGCACGCTGAAGGTACAGGTGACGTACACCCTCACCAGGCACGGCGACTGGCGCATCGACTACCGGGCCACCACCGACAAGGCCACGGTCGTCAACCTCACCAACCACACGTACTACAACCTCGCCGGTGAGGGCAGCGGCGGCATCTACGACCACGAGCTGCACCTGGCCGCGGGCCGCTACACGCCCACCGACTCGGGACTGATCCCCACCGGTGAGCTGGCCAAGGTCGCGGGCACCCCCTTCGACTTCCGCAAGGCCAAGCCGATCGGCCGGGACATCCGTGTCGGCCACCCGCAGCTGGTCACCGCCAAGGGCTTCGACCACAACTGGGTCCTCGACAAGGGCGTCACCGCCAAGCCCGAGCACATCGCGACCCTGCGCGACCCGAAGTCCGGCCGCACCCTGAAGATCGCGACGGACCAGCCGGGCGTGCAGTTCTACTCGGGCAACTTCCTGGACGGCACCCTGGTCGGCCCCTCCGGTCACACCTACCGGCAGGGCGACGGCATGTGCCTGGAGACCCAGCACTTCCCGGACTCGCCGAACCACCCGTCGTTCCCCTCGACGGTGCTGCGACCTGGGCAGACGTACCGCACGACGACGGTCCACTCGTTCAGCGCGTGACGTGCGCCTGACGTCCGGCTGACATCCGTGTGACATCGGGGCCCCGGTGGGTGACGCCACCGGGGCCCTTTCGGTTGCCTGGAGAAGTCAACCCTTACTCGATCCCCACGAGTTGAACGGCGCCCCCTCCGCCTCCGTATGAAAGGGCGGCCCGTGCTCCCCCGCACGGGCCACCCAGAGACCGGAGGTTCCATGGCCGACAACGTCGCCTCGCTGTTCCGCGGCACTGCGGCGCACAGCCCCTCGATGGCTGCGCTGGCCCGCGAGAGCGATGGAGTCGGCCCGATCGACTTCTGCATTCCGTGCAACCCGTACTTCCCCACCCCCGGTATGTTCGACGAACTGGCCGGGCGGTTGCGCGAGATCATCACGTACTACCCGAGCAGCGCCGACACGATCACGGCCGAGCTGTGCGCGCTGCTCCAACTCCCGCCGAGCTGCGTCGCGATGGGCAACGGTTCCACGGAACTGATCACCTGGATCGACCACCTGCTCGTGCGCGAGTCCCTCGCCATCCCCGTCCCCACCTTCGGCCGCTGGACCGACCAGCCCATGGAGACCGGCAAGCGGGTCGACATGTTCCCGCTCATGGAGTCCAACGGCTTCGCTCTGGACCCGGCCCAGTACATCGAGTTCATCCGCGCCCGCGGCACCCGTGTCGCCGTCATCTGCAACCCGAACAACCCCGACGGCGGCTTCCTCAGCCGCCGTGCGGTCGTCAACTTCATGGACCAGCTCCAGGACCTGGACCTGATCGTCATCGACGAGTCGTTCCTGGAGTTCGCCGACGCCGAGAACGACCCGAGCGTCGTGGAAGAGGCCGTCCTGCGGCCCAACGTCATCGTCCTGCGCAGCCTCGGCAAGAACTTCGGCCTGCACGGCATCCGCTTCGGCTATCTCGTGGCCAACCCCGCGCTCGCGGGCAAGATCCGCTCCATGCTGCCCAAGTGGAACCTCAACTCCTTCGCGGAGACCGTGGTGTTCATGCTCAAGGAGCACGGCGCCGAGTACATGGAGAGCCTGCACCTGGTGCGCCGCGACCGTCTCGACATGGCCCGCCAGCTCTCGGCGCTCCCCGGCCTGACGGTCTACCCCTCGCAGGGCAACTTCCTCTTCGTACGGCTTCCCGTGGGCGCCGAGGGCACCGTCGTGCGCGACCGACTGCTGAGCGAGCACCGGATCCTGGTCCGTGAGTGCGGCAACAAGATCGGCTCGTCCAGTCGCTTCCTGAGACTCGTAGTGCGCCCCGAGACGGACGTGCGTCGCCTGGTGTCCGGCATGGAACAGGTGCTCTACGGGTCCAGGAGGGGAGCCGCCGTACCCGAGCTGGGCACAGGGACCAGCTACAGCTCGGGTACGGCGGCGGTGGACCGTCTGATCAGCGAGACGAACGGGGTCGGCATGCCACTGGCCGCGCAGGCCGCCGCGATGCCGAGCCTGCCGCCCGCCCAGACCTGGCCGGGCCCGGCCCCGGCGCAGGCC
>LRTP01001131.1 GCA_001550305.1 Streptomyces diastatochromogenes | reverse complement strand
CCCGACGGCGACCTTGTCCGGCAGCGGCCAGCCGATCCGCGCGGCCCGCTCGACGAGCGCCTCGGCGGGGTCGCCCCGTTGGTGGTGCTCGGCGAGCAGCAGCTCCATCAGACGGCGCTGGAGGCGCAGGCGCTCCCCCGCCTGCCGGGCCGCGGCCTCGGCGTAACCCCGTACGGACTGGTCCACCAGACCGTCCAGGTACTCGTATCCCGCGTCGACGAGCTCGTACATCGCCGGTGGCGGGATCTCGACCCGCTGCCCGATCTCCGCGAACCGGCGCCAGGCGAGGCGGACGCCCAGCCGGTAGATCGCCTGCAGGGAGTCGAGGCTGCGACCGTGCAGTCCCTCGCCGCGGCCGAACTCCTGGAAGACCTCGGGGTGGACGCGGGGTCTGCCCTCCGCCGTCTCCAGGTGCTGCACGAAGACCTCGATGGCCCGGCGGATGCCGACGAGGGCCATCGGCTCACCGGAGTCGTCGAGGACGAGGGGCAGGTTCGGGTACTCGCGGCGGATCTCCCGGAGGATCTCCTCGGCGAGATCCGGCGCCTCGGCGAGGGCGATCGCCGCGAACTGCCGCACCTGGGCACGGGGGACGTCATGCCAGGCCGAGCGTATGGCGACGGTCCCGTGACCGGCCTGCGCCTTCCGGTCCGCCTCCGGCGCGCTCCGCGGCACGGTCAGTGCTCCTGGTCGGCATGTTCGTACGTGATCAGGGGGGTGTTCGGCTGATCGGGGGTCGCGTCGAGCAGCGCGACGATGCCGAGTGCGGCACCCAGGGCGAGCGCGGCGGCGGCAGCGACGGTGAGTACGGCGGCCAACAGTCTGGACATCGCAGGGTGAGCCTCTCTGTCGGAGGTCGTCCCCACCCGTTCCCGTGATCCGCGCAGCCCGTTTCGCCGGTCCCGTCCGGCAAGTCCTCAGTCTCGACAATGCATTGACACCCCGTCAAGGGTGCCCGTACGGTTCCCGGCCCATACCGCACGTGCACTTTCCCTCCTGGTGTCGACGCACCCGTATCACCGTGTTCAACCCGTATCACCCGTATCACCCGCATCACCCGTGACCGGCCTGTTCAGCCGTGAGCCGTGATCACTCGTGCGTCGAGCCTCCTCACGCCCCTGGAGTGCCCGGATGCGCCGGAAACCCTCACCCTTCGCACTGGTCCTGCTCGGCCTCGGCACGTTTCTGCTCGTACTGGCCCCGATGCTCGCGTGGTACGTGGAACCGCGGGCCGCCGTGAACCCCGTCGACATCGACACGACCGCCGTCTACACCGGCACGGGCGCCTATTTCGACACCGCCCAGATCCAGACCCTGTTCGACAAGCGGATCACCATCACCCAGCAGGTCAGAGGCGATGTCGCCGACAGTGAGCACAGCGGGCGCGCCGTCTGGGACGTGACGACGACGGTCGACACGGACAAGTCGCTGCCCGCGGCCGACCCGCACGACGCGCTGGAGTTCTTCCCGAACCGCTGGGTCACCGACCGGAAGACCAACCAGCCGGTCCACTGCTGCCAGGAGAACCCGCGCTTCGAGGGCGACGCCTACCTCAAGTTCCCCTTCGACGTGCGGAAGCACGCGTACCGCTGGTGGGACAACTCCCTGGGCGCACCCATCACGCTGGCCTACCGGGGCACCAAGAAGATCCAGGGCTACACGGGTTACCGCTTCACCGGCACGGTCCCCCCGACGAAGATCGGCACCCGGCTGGTGCCCGGCAGCATCGTCGACCAGCCCGGCCGCCCCCAGGTGCTGGCCGAGGAGTGGTACTCCAACCACGGCATCGAGCTGGTCGTCGACCAGCGCACCGGCCGGGTGCTCTACGCCCAGGTCGGCCCGCGCAGGACGCTGCGCGCCCCGGGTTCCACGTACGACTCGACGCTGCTCCTGGACGCCGACAAGCTGGCCTTCACCACGGCCACCCAGAAGGACCAGGTGAAGCAGGCGAAGAAGGAGAGCGGTCAACTGCGCCTACTGGGGCAGACGTTGCCGATAGGTTCCGGTGTGCTCGGGTTCGTCCTCGCCGCCGTGGGGGGCGTTTTGGTGGTACGAGGGCGACGGGATCCCGGTTCGCCCGTTAACTCCCCTTCACCACTCACGATGTGATGGCCTGTCAGCTCCACAAAGCCCGGAATTTGTCACCCCGGTGAGTAGCAGCTTCCCAGCGCCGGGCGAAAACTATCCACCCCCACCCGAGCACAGCCCGCCCACACTCCCGATACAGCCGGCACCCACATCCCCCACAGATCGGCAGATTCACCCCCCATCAGATCGGCGAATTCGCCCTCCCGGATCGACGGATTCACCCTCGAAGCGACCGACCCGCTCTTCGCCCTACGCCCTACCCCCCACGCTGAGTTCCGCACCCTGAGACGAGTTGGAGCACCCATGCCCCAGCACGTGCCCTCCCCGCTGCGCGCCGCGGTCCCGCGCGACGCGCAGTCCCTCCCGGCGCTTCCCCCACAGCCGCGCCGCATCGTCTTCCTCGCCCACCGGGACCTGGGAAACCGGTCCGCGGGCGGATCCGAGATCCTCGTCGACCGACTCGCCGAGGGGCTGACCTCGCTCGGCCACCAGGTCACCCTGGTGTGCGGCGGGCCCGCCGCCTACCACGACTACCGGGTCGTCTCGGCGGGCGGCGACCTGGGCCACTTCCTGCGCGCCCGCTCCGCCTTCCACCGTCAGGTCGGCGGCTGCGACCTGCTGGTCGAGGTCTGCAACGGCATGCCGTACCTGGCACCGCTCTGGCACCACGGCCCCACCCTGTGCCTGGTCAACCACGTCCACACGGACCTGTGGCGGATGCGGTTCGGCGGTCCGCTGGCGCCCGCCGCCCGGATCGGCCGAAGACTCGAACACTGGGCACTGGCGGGCGCGCAGCGCGGCAATCTGCTGGTCGCCGTCTCGCCGTCGACGGCCCACGCGCTGCGCGCGATCGGGGTGCAGCGGGAGCGCATCCGGGTCGTGCACAACGGGGTCGAGGAGCCGGGCCCACGCGCCGAGCGCTCGCCCGAGCCGCTGTTCGTGGCGATGGGACGGCTGGTCGAGTACAAGCGGATCGATCTGCTGCTGCGGCTGTGGGAACGGGTCCGCCCGGTCACCGGCGGCCGGCTGGTGATCGTCGGTGACGGTCCCGAGCGGGAGAGACTCCACCAACTGGCAGGCCCTGGTGTGGAGTTCGCCGGCCGTGTCTCGGAGGCCGAGAAGCACCGACTGCTGTGCGCCGCGTGGCTGCTGCTGCATCCCTCCGCCGTGGAGGGCTGGGGCCTGGTGGTCACGGAGGCGGCGGCGCGCGAGACCCCGGCGATCGCCTTCGACGTGCCCGGGCTGCGTGACTCCGTGGTCGACGGCGAGACGGGTGTGCTGGCGCGCGGTGAGTCCTCCTTCGCGGCGGCCTGGTGCACCCTCGCCCTGTCCACCCACCGCCGCACCCTCATGGGCAAGTCCGCCCGCGACCGCGCGGCCCAGTACCGCTGGACCAACACGGTGCGCCAGTTCAGGGCGGTGGCCACGGAGGCGGCCACCACCTGGCGGAGGTGACGCCCATGGACGGCGACCCCGAAATACCCCGCCGAGCCCGCACCAAAAGCGCACCCCCCGTCTGGAAGGACCCCTCCTTCCGGCGTTCGGTCGCGCTGTTTCGGGCCTTCATGCGGGAGCAGGACGATCCCGAGGGCTGCTACTCGTTGCTGGCCCGTGACGCCGCCGACCAGGTCGAGGCGTACGGCGGCGTCGAGGGACGTACCGTCGTGGACGTCGGGGGCGGCGGCGGGTACTTCACCCGGGAGTTCCGGCGGCGCGGCGCGCACGCGTATCTCTTCGAGCCGGACGTAAGGGAGTTGGGGGCGAAGCCCGACGGCTCGGCGGTCGTCGCGGACGGGTATCTGCTGCCGCTCGCGGACGGGGTCGCCGACGTCACCTTCTCCTCCAACGTCCTCGAGCACGTGGCCGATCCGCAGACGTTCCTGAGCGAACTGGTGCGTGTCACCCGGCCCGACGGGCTGATCTACGTCTCGTTCACCAACTGGCTCTCCCCCTGGGGCGGTCACGAGTGGGCGCCCTGGCACTACCTCGGCGCGGAGCGGGCGCGGGCCCGCTACCACCGCCGTACCGGAAAGCCCGCCAAGCACACCCTCGGCGAGAACCTGTTCGCCGTGCACATCGGCCCCACCCTGCGGCAGGTGCGCGCCCGCGACGACGTCACGGTCGTCTCGGCGCGTTCCCGCTACTGGCCCATCCTCGCCTCCGCCGTCACCAGGGCGCCGGGGCTGCGGGAGTTCGCCACCTGGAACCTCCTCCTCATCCTCCGGCGGTGTCCACCATGACGACCACGGTCCAGGCTCCTCCCCCGGCGGCCGTCCGCCCCGTCTCGACCACGTCCGGCCCCCCGCACGGGCCACGGTCCAGGCGCTGGCTGCTGGGGTTCTGGGCCGTGGTGTTCGTGCTGTTCCTGGCCGTGCACCCCGGACGCATGACGTTCGACACCAAGCTCGGTGTCGCGCTGGACCCGTGGCAGTTCCTGTCCGACCTGGGTCAGTTGTGGCACGACCGGGGCGGCTTCGGCGGGATCCAGGACCAGTACGTGGGTTACGTCTGGCCGATGCTGCCGTTCTACGGCCTGTGCAAGCTGATCCACCTCCCGGTGTGGCTGGCGGAACGGCTGTGGCTGTCGATCGTCGTGTCCGTCGCCTTCTGGGGCGCCCTGCGGCTGGCCGAACGGCTGCGGATCGGGAACGGTTCCTCCCGGCTGCTCGCCGCCGTCGCGTACGCGCTCTGGCCGGTCTTCACGATCGTCGTCGGCTCGACGTCCGCCGCCGCGCTCCCCGGCGCCCTCCTCCCCTGGGTCCTGCTCCCCCTCACCGACGAGCGCTACAGCGCCCGCGTCGCCGCCCTCCGCTCGGCGCTCGTCGTCCCCTTCATGGGCGGTGTGAACGCGGCGGCGACCCTCGCCTCGCTGCTCCCCGTCGGGCTGTATCTGCTCTCCCGTCCGCGTGGGCCCCGACAGCGCAGACTGATCACCTGGTGGGTACCGGGCGTGATCCTGGCGACGGCCTGGTGGGTGATCCCGCTGCTGATGCTCGGCCTCTACGGCGAGAACTTCCTCCCGTACGTGGAGACCTCGGGAACCACGACCGCCACCATGTCGGCCACGGAGTCCCTGCGCGGCGCCGGGAACTGGGTCGCGTACCTCCACTTCGGCGAGGCCTGGCTGCCGGCCGGCTGGACCGTCGCCGCCTCGGTGATCGTGATCGTCTGCTCGGCGCTCGCGGCGGGGCTGGGTCTCGCCGGGCTCGCCAGACGTGACATGCCCGAGCGCCGCTGGCTGGTCCTGACCGTGCTGTCGGTCGCGCTCCTCACCCTCGCGGGGTACGGCGGCGCGTTCGGCGCGCCCTTCCACGGCGTCGTCCAGGACTGGCTGAACGGCTGGCTGGTCCCCTTCCGCAACATCTACAAGTTCCAGACGGGCCTCGCCCTGGCGCTGGTGTTCGGCCTCGCGCATCTCGTCGGGGTCGCCGCCGAGCCACGCGGAGCCCGTCCCGTACGCGGCCGCCGCTACGCGCCCCTCGTCGCGGCCGTGCTGATCCTGCCCGGCCTCGCCTGGCCGTACCTCAACGGGTCGATCCTCAACCCGGGTTCCTTCCAACAGCTCCCCACGTACTGGCGGACCACCGCCGACTGGCTGAAGAAGTACTCCCCCGACTCCCGTGCCCTCGTCGTCCCCGCCACCGCGCACGGCCTCTACACCTGGGGCTCCCCCATCGACGAGCCCCTCGACGTGCTCGCCGACTCCCGCTGGGCCGAGCGGGACTACGTCCCCTTCGGCACCCCCGGCAACCGGCGTGCCATGGACGCCGTCGAGCAGGCGCTCATGACCGGCAGCGATGTCCTCGGCCTCGGGGACTACCTGAGCCGCGCCGGGCTCTACTACGTCGTCGTCCGCAACGACCTCGACCCGGACCAGGTCGGATACGTCCCGACCCAGACCGTGAAGCGGACCCTGGAACAGTCGGGCTACGAGCGGGTCACCGGCTTCGGGCCGGTCGTTACCGGCGGCCGGATCGCCCACCACGCCCCGCTCCAGGTCGAGGGCCTCTACCCGCGCGAGCGCGCCGTCGAGATCTACGAACCGGCGAGCAACGGCGCACCGCGCCCCGGGCAGGCCGGGCTGAGCGCCATCGCGGACACCGCCGTCGTCTCCGGCGGCCCCGAGGCGCTGCTGCCGCTGGCCGCCG
>LRTP01001130.1 GCA_001550305.1 Streptomyces diastatochromogenes | reverse complement strand
GCTGGCCGCCGACCCCTCGATGCGCGGCCGTCCCGCCGTCCTGACCGGCGACAACCATCCCGGCCTCGGCACCGCCGCGGTCCAGGTGGTCGGCGACGGGCTGCGGCGCGCCGACACCCGCTTCGGTCTGGTCAACTCCAACACCTCGTACACGTACACGCCCGACCAGCGCAACGACAGCGACAGCGCCCAGGACGCCGGCAAGAAGCCGCACCAGATCCTGCCGACCCAGGGCATCCAGCACCAGACGGTGGCCGAGCTGCGCGGCGCCCGCTCGGTGACCGCCTCCTCCACCGGCAACTGGCTCTTCCACCTCCCCCAGTACGACCCCGTGAACGCCTTCGACGGCAACCCCGACACCGCGTGGGCGGAGGGCGCGTCCGGTTCCGCGAACGGGCAGTGGCTGCGGATCCGCTTCGAGGGGTCCCTGGACATGCCGAAGTCCTTCAAGGTCACCCCGCTGCCGCAGGACGGCATGCGGTCCGCGGCGACCCGGGTCCGGGTGGAGACGGAGAAGGGCTCCGCCACCAGCTATCTCGAACCCGACGGCACGACCCAGTCCGTCAAGGCGCCCGCCGGATCGACGAGTTGGATGAAGCTGACGATCGTCGGCTCCACCGCGCAGCGCGCCGGCCTGACCGGCGCGGGCTTCTCCGAGATCGCCCTCCCGGACGTCCAGGTCACCCGACTGCTGAAGCTGCCGACCGACGCCACCGGCTCGGACGCAACCGCCGAGATCGTTTCCCTGCACCGCACCACCGACCCCACCGGCCTCGCCCCCACGGGCACGGAGGCCGGCCTGCACCGCACCTTCTCCACCTCGACGGCGGGATCGTACGAGGTGCGGGCGAGCGCCGTCGCGATCACCGGCGACGCACTCGACAAGCTGCTGTACGACGTCTCGCCCCAACAGCCGAACCGCATCGTCGCGACGGCCGACTCCACGACGGACCTCGGCCCCGGCCTCGACGCGCGCAATCTCACGGACGGCAACCTGACCACGGCGTGGATCGCCGGGGACAGGCCGACGATCCACCTGAGCTGGCCCGACAAGAAGCCCGTCTCGTCCATGGTCCTGGCCGCGGCCGGAGGCCTCTCCACCCGCCCGACGAAGATCGAGATCCGCTCCCCGGACGGGGACACCGTGGCCGGCGTCGACGAGAACGGCTGGGCCCGCTTCGACCCGATCACCACGAACCACCTCGACATCACCGTCACCGAGACCGCGCCGCTGACCCTCCACAACCCGGTCGCGGGCGCCGATCTGCAACTGCCGGTCGGGCTGACGGAGGTGTACCTCCCGGCCCTCGCCGAGTACCGCACCACGCAGGCCGTGGAGACACAGGAGTTCTCGCTCGCCTGCGGAAAGGGGCCGACGCTCGCGGTCGACGGGAAGCTGTACGCGACGAGCGCGAAGGGCACCGTGGGGGATCTCACCGAACGGCGGCCGATCCAGCTGACGCTGTGTCAAGAGGGTTCCTCGAACCCCGCGTTGGACCTCGGTTCCGGCTCGCACCGGGTCGAGGCGGGCGACGCCGGGCCCCTCGCGGTCACGGACGTCACCCTCACCCGTGGGACCGTCGAGGCCGTCGCGGGTGCCGGACGCTCCCTGCGGATCGTGGACTGGCTGGGCGACCGCCGCGAGGTGAAGGTCGGCTCCGGCGCCGCCTCGTACCTCACCACGTACGAGAACTACAACGACGGCTGGCAGGCCACGCTGGGCGGCAAGAAGCTGACGCCCCTGCGGCTCGACGGCTGGCAGCAGGGCTGGCGGATCCCGGCCGGCGCGGGCGGCACGGTCAAGTTGTCGTACGAGCCCTCGACGACGTACGAGGCCGGGCTGATCGGCGGCGGGGTCGGCGTGGCGGCTCTCGCGAGCCTCGTGCTGTGGCGCCGCCGCGAGGCCAAC
>LRTP01001129.1 GCA_001550305.1 Streptomyces diastatochromogenes | reverse complement strand
CGCAGGTCGTCGTGCCCCAGCCGGCGGACTACGCGGCGCTGGGCGCGGCCCGTCAGGCGGCCTGGGCCCTCGGCGTCTCGCAGGGCACGCTCGACCCCCAGCTGCCACCCGTCTGGCAGGGTGCGGTCGCCCAGATTCTGGAGCCCGGCGAGGAACTGGCCGTGGGTCAGGCCGTACGGCAGCAGTACGTGTCCGTACGGGAACAGACGCATCCGGGGGCGTTCCGGTCATAGGGGGCGAAGGGGGTGCGGACGGGTGTCCCGGTGGGCGTAGCAGCCGACAGGGACCCTATGACGTACGTCTCGAGGCCCGGTTCCGATCCGCTCTTGGTCCGCTCTTGGATTAATCGGTTGAGGTAACACGGGTGGAGTGTTCGACGATAGGGGGTGGTGCACCACCGACCGCACTGCCGTCGACGACTCCGAGAGAAGCCGCGTGCTCATACGACTGCTTCGGACCTACCTCAGTCCGTACAAGAAACCCATCGCTCTCCTCGTGCTGCTGCAGTTCCTGCAGACCTGCGCGACCCTGTACCTGCCGACCCTGAACGCACACATCATTGACAACGGTGTCGTCAAGGGAGACACGGGTTACATCCTGTCCTTCGGTGCCCTGATGATCGGGATCTCGCTGATCCAGGTCGTCTGCAACATCGGCGCCGTCTACTACGGCGCCCGTACGGCGTCCTCCGTCGGCCGGGACATCCGGGCCGCCGTCTTCGACCGGGTGCAGTCCTTCTCCGCACGCGAGGTGGGCCACTTCGGGGCCCCCTCCCTGATCACCCGCACCACCAATGACGTCCAGCAGGTGCAGATGCTCACGCTGATGACGTTCACCCTGCTGGTGTCGGCGCCGATCATGTGTGTCGGCGGCATCGTGCTGGCCCTCGGCCTGGACGTGCCGCTCTCCGCGGTCCTGGTCGCCGTGGTGCCGGTGCTCGGCATCGGAGTGACCCTGATCGTGCGCCGGCTGCGCCCGCTGTTCAGGACCATGCAGGTGCGCCTGGACACCGTGAACCGGGTGCTGCGCGAGCAGATCACTGGCAACCGCGTCATCCGCGCCTTCGTCCGCGACGACTACGAGAAGGACCGCTTCGAGTCCGCCAACGCCCAGCTGACCGAGGTGTCCCTCGGCACCGGCCGGATGCTCGCCCTGATGTTCCCGATGGTCATGACCGTCGTGAACCTCTCGTCGATCGCCGTGGTCTGGTTCGGCGCCCACCGCATCGCCAGCGGCGGCATGCAGATCGGCGACCTGACCGCGTTCCTCGCCTACCTCATGCAGATCGTGATGTCCGTGATGATGGCCACCTTCATGTTCATGATGGTGCCGCGCGCGGAGGTCTGCGCCGAGCGCATCGAAGAGGTCCTGGACACCTCGTCGAGCGTCGTGCCGCCGAGCGCGCCCGTCGTGGAGCTGCGGCGCCACGGCCACCTGGAGATCCGCGGCGCCGGGTTCCGCTACCCGGGTGCCGAGGAGCCCGTCCTGAAGTCCATCGAACTGGTGGCGCGGCCGGGTGAGACGACCGCCGTGATCGGGTCGACGGGCAGCGGCAAGTCGACGCTGCTCGGGCTCGTGCCCCGGCTCTTCGACGCCACCGACGGAGAAGTCCTCGTCGACGGCGTGGACGTGTCGACCGTCGAGCCGAAGCTGCTTGCCAGAACGGTCGGGCTCGTCCCCCAGAAGCCCTACCTCTTCGCGGGGACGGTCGCCACCAACCTCCGCTACGGCAATCCGGACGCGACCGACGAGGAGCTGTGGCACGCGCTGGAGGTGGCGCAGGCCAAGGGCTTCGTGGAGCGGCTGGAGAACGACCTGGACTCGCCGATCGCGCAGGGCGGCACCAACGTCTCCGGTGGTCAACGCCAGCGCCTCGCCATCGCCCGCACCCTCGTCCAGCGCCCCGAGATCTACCTCTTCGACGACTCCTTCTCCGCGCTCGACTACGCGACCGACGCGGCACTGCGCGCGGCGCTCTCCCAGGAGACCGCCGAGGCGACCGTGGTGATCGTCGCCCAGCGGGTGTCGACCATTCGGGACGCCGACCGGATCGTGGTCCTCGACGAGGGCCGGGTGGTGGGCACGGGCCGTCACCACGAGCTCATGGCCGACAACGAGACCTATCGGGAGATCGTTCTCTCCCAGCTGACGGAAGCGGAGGCCGCCTGATGGCCGGGCCCATGGGACGCATGATGGCCGGGGGCGGCCCCGATCAGCGCTCGATGGATTTCAAGGTGTCCGGGAAGAGGCTCCTGGCCCAGTTCAAACCCGAGCGCGTCACCATGTACGGGATGCTGGTCGCCGTCGTCCTGAGCGTGGCGCTCTCGGTGGTCGGACCGAAGATCCTCGGCAAGGCCACCGACCTGGTCTTCGCGGGCATCATCGGGCGGCAGATGCCGGCCGGTGCCACCAAGGCCGAGGTCCTCGCCTCCATGCGCAGGCGCGGTGAGGGCGGCATGGCCGACATGCTCGCCGGGACGGACTTCACCCCCGGCAAGGGCATCGACTTCGGTGCCGTCGGCAACGTACTGCTGCTCGCGCTCTGTACGTTTTTGCTGGCCGGCCTGCTGATGGCGGTGGCGACGCGCCTGGTGAACCGGGCCGTCAACAAGACCGTCTACCACATGCGCGAGGACCTGCAGGCGAAGCTCTCGCGGCTGCCGCTGTCGTACTTCGACAAGCGCCAGCGCGGTGAGGTGCTCAGCCGCGCCACGAACGACATCGACAACATCCAGCAGACCCTGCAGCAGTCGATGGGCCAGCTGGTGAACTCCCTGCTGACCATCATCGGCGTGCTCGCGATGATGTTCTGGGTGTCGTGGCTGCTCGCGCTGGTCGCGCTCGTCACGGTCCCGCTCTCCTTCTTCGTCGCCACGCGCATCGGCAAGCGCTCGCAGCCGCACTTCGTGCAGCAGTGGCGCACCACCGGCAAGCTCAACGCCCACATCGAGGAGATGTACACCGGGCACGCGCTGGTGAAGGTGTTCGGGCGGCAGGAGGAGTCGGCGGCTCAGTTCGCCGAGCAGAACGAGAAGTTGTACGAGGCCGGGTTCAAGGCGCAGTTCAACAGCGGGGTCATGCAGCCGCTGATGATGTTCGTGTCGAACCTGAACTATGTGCTGGTGGCGGTGGTCGGCGGTCTGCGTGTCGCGTCCGGCTCGCTGTCGATCGGCGACGTCCAGGCCTTCATCCAGTACTCCCGCCAGTTCTCGATGCCGCTGACGCAGGTCGCCTCGATGGCGAACCTCGTGCAGTCCGGTGTCGCGTCCGCGGAGCGCATCTTCGAACTCCTCGACGCGGAGGAGCAGGAGGCCGACCCGATGCCGGCGGCGCGCCCCGACGAGCTGCGCGGGCGGGTGGCGCTGGAGAACGTGTCCTTCCGCTACGACCCCGAGAAGCCGCTCATCGAGGACCTGTCACTGAAGGTGGAGCCGGGCCACACGGTGGCGATCGTCGGCCCGACCGGCGCCGGCAAGACCACGCTGGTGAACCTCCTGATGCGGTTCTACGACGTCACCGGCGGCCGGATCACCCTCGACGGGGTCGACATCGCGTCCATGTCCCGGGACGAACTCCGGGCCGGGATCGGGATGGTGCTCCAGGACACCTGGCTGTTCGGCGGGACGATCGCGGAGAACATCGCCTACGGGGCCTCGCGTGAGGTCACCCGCGGGGAGATCGAGGAGGCGGCGCGGGCCGCGCACGCGGACCGTTTCATCCGCACGCTCCCCGAGGGCTACGACACCGTCATCGACGACGAGGGGACGGGGGTCAGCGCGGGCGAGAAGCAGCTGATCACCATCGCGCGGGCGTTCCTGTCCGACCCGGTGATCCTCGTCCTCGACGAGGCGACCAGTTCCGTCGACACCCGTACGGAGGTGCTGATCCAGAAGGCGATGGCGAAGCTCGCGCACGGGCGGACGTCGTTCGTGATCGCCCACCGGCTCTCCACGATCCGGGACGCCGACACCATCCTCGTGATGGAGAACGGGTCGATCGTCGAGCAGGGCGCGCATGCGGAGCTGTTGGCGGCGAACGGGGCGTACGCGCGCCTCTACAAGGCCCAGTTCGCCCAGGCGGTGGCCGAGGTCGACTAGCGGGTGCGGGTGGGCAGGCGGGTGCGGGGAGGTGCTTCCTCGCCCCCGCCGCCCCTACCCTCCCCCAAGCTCTCGGCTTCGCTCGAGCAGGGGGGACCCCCATCATCCCTACCTGGGGCTCCGCCCCAGACCCCGGAGGGTGGTCTTTCGACTGCGGGCCGGTGGGGGCTGGTCGCGCAGTTCCCCGCGCCCCTCAGAAGCGCTGGCGCGCATCTTTCAGCCCGTCCGGCGTTTGAGGACGAGGCCGTTCAGGCCGACAGGGGGTCTGGGGGCGTAGCCCCCGAGTAGGGATGATGGGGGTCCCCCCTGCTCGAGCGAAGCCGAGAGCTTGGGGGAGGGTAGGGGCGGCGGGGGCGAGAGACGTCGGGTCAGTCCAGGTAGCCGCGGAGCTGGTCCGCGAAGGCGTGGTCCCTCAGTTTGTTGAGGGTTTTGGACTCGATCTGGCGGATGCGTTCGCGGGTGACGCCGAAGATACGGCCTATTTCCTCGAGTGTGCGGGGGCGGCCGTCGGCGAGCCCGTACCGGAGCTGGACGACCTTGCGTTCACGCTCGCCGAGCGTGGAGAGCACCGCTTCCAGGTGTTCCCGCAGGAGCAGGAACGCGGCGGACTCCACCGGCGACGTCGCGTCACCGTCCTCGATCAGGTCGCCGAGCGCCACGTCGTCCTCCTCCCCCACCGGCGCGTGCAACGACACCGGCTCCTGGGCAAGACGCAGCACCTCACTCACCCGCTCACCGGGAAGGTCGAGGTGCGCGGCGACCTCGTCCGGCGTCGGTTCGTAGCCGCGCTCCTGCAGCATCCGCCGCTGGACCCGCACGACCCGGTTGATCAACTCGACCACGTGGACGGGGACCCGGATCGTACGGGCCTGATCGGCCAGCGCCCGCGACATGGCCTGCCGGATCCACCAGGTCGCGTACGTCGAGAACTTGTACCCACGGGCGTAGTCGAACTTCTCCACCGCCCTGATCAGACCGAGGTTCCCCTCCTGGACCAGGTCGAGCATGGTGAGCCCGCGGCCCACATAACGTTTCGCGACCGAGACGACGAGGCGCAGGTTCGCCTCGATGAGGCGGCGCTTGGCCATGCGGCCCATGACGACGAGTTTGTCGAGGTCGAGGGCGAGCTGACTGTCCAGGTCGGAGGCGAGGCGGAGCTTCTCCTCGGCGAAGAGTCCGGCCTCGACGCGACGGGCGAGTTCGACCTCCTCCGCCGCGGTGAGCAGCGGAATGCGGCCGATCTCGCGCAGGTACTGGCGGAACAGGTCCGAGGAGGGGCCTCCGGTGTCCGTACCGCGTCCCCGGGGCAGTTCGACGGGCTCCGGGACCTCGGCCTCGGTTTCGACCTCCACGGGCTCGGCCTCGGCCTCGGCCTCGACGGCGTCCGCCGCCGGTCCGTCCGGCTCCGTCTCGGGGTGGTGCGCGGCGCCGCGCTGCGGGGGCACCGCCGTGACGACGTCGGGCTCGGCGTCCGTATCCGCGTCCGTGAGGTTGTCGGTCTGTGTGAGGGTCTGGGTCTGCACGGGGGCGACCTCCAGGAATGTCGCTGCTGAGGCGTGCGGCAGCGGTACGTCGGGGATGGGGTCGACGGCCTCGCCGCTGTCCATCCCGTAGTCGTTTGGCGGAACCGCGGGAATCGGAAACCCGTCGCGTGCGGGTCGGCCGCGCTCCGAGGACTCAGGCACCGGAACCCAGTGTGGAGTACGACACATCGCCGCCACGAGGGGCGTGCGGTGACTTTTTGCGTCCGGTCCGTGACCCGGTGGTTACCGCGCCCTCCGAGTGCGCAGCTCAGCGCGCGCGAAACCGATTGAACGGCGTACGGGATTGGCATGTGCGCCGGGCCCATCCGGGCAGGCCCCGGCCCCGGACCGGGCAGGGCGGCCTCAGAGCGCCTCCGCGCCCCGCTCGCGCAGCGCCTGTCCGTACTGCTGGAGCACCCACAACTCGTTCTGCACGGCCGCCAGCTGGGCCGGGTCGCCGTGGGCGCTCGCGCGGGACAGGGCGCCCTGGACGTCCACGACGCGGCGCTCGACGGCGCGGCGGCGGACCATGACGAGCTGGTCGCCCGCGTAGGTCTCGTCGACGGTCTTGCGCATGATCGCCTCGACGGCCAGCTCGGTGACCATGGAACGGACCACGTCGTCCGGGGCGGCCTCGCGGACCCGGACCAGATACTCCTGGGGGTCCTGCGTGCCGAACTCGGCGCCGCCCGACTCCATGATCGCCAGGCGGACGGCGGCGTAGGGCGCGGCGGTGAACTCGTCGATCCCGTAGGCGTCGAAGGCCGGGGAGACCAGCTCGGGCCGCTGGAGGGCGAGCTTGAGCAGCTCGCGCTCGGTGGCGTAGACGGGGTTGCGGAGGTTGAGCGCCGGACCGCCCGCGGGTGTCCGGACGGCGGCGTACCCCTGCTGGGGGTGCTGGCCGCCCGCGGGGGCCGGGCCCTTGCCGCCGCGGTCGCGGGCCCAACGGGCCAGCTGGGCCACCCGCTTGACCACGAACTGGGTGTCGAGGATGCCGAGCATGCCGGCGAGCTGTACGGCGACCTCGTGCTGGGCGCCGCTGTTCTTGATGCGGGCGACGATGGGCGCGGCCTCGTCCAGGGCCGCCGCGCGCCCCGCCGGGGTCTCCAGGTCGTAGCGCAGGATGATCTGGCGCAGGGCGAACTCGAAGAGGGGCGTGCGGGGTTCGACGAGGTCGGCGACCGCCTCGTCGCCCTTGGCGAGGCGCAGGTCGCAGGGGTCCATGCCGTCCGGCGCGATGGCGATGTACGTCTCGGCGGCGAACTTCTGGTCGTCCTCGAAGGCGCGCAGGGCGGCCTTCTGGCCCGCCGAGTCGCCGTCGAAGGTGAAGATCACCCGGGCCGAGCCGTTGTCCATCAGGAGGCGCCTGAGGATCTTGATGTGGTCGCTGCCGAACGCGGTGCCGCAGGTCGCGATCGCGGTGGTGATGCCGGCCAGGTGGCAGGCCATGACGTCGGTGTAGCCCTCGACGACGACCGCGCGGCTGGCCTTGGCGATGTCCTTCTTGGCGAGGTCGATGCCGTAGAGGACCTGGGACTTCCGGTAGATCGCGGTGTCGGGCGTGTTCAGGTACTTCGGGCCGTTGTCCGCCTCGTACAGCTTGCGCGCGCCGAAGCCGACGACCTCGCCGCCGATGTCGCGGATCGGCCACATCAGGCGCCCGCGGAAGCGGTCGATGGGGCCCCGGCGGCCCTCCTGGGAGAGGCCTGAGAGGAGCAGCTCCTTGTCGGTGAAGCCCTTGCCGCGCAGGTGGCGGGTGAGGTGGTCCCAGCCCTGGGGGCTGTAGCCGACGCCGAAGTGCGCGGCGGCGGCCTGGTCGAACCCGCGCTCGGCGAGGAACTTGCGGCCCGCGTCGGCCTCGGGGCTGATGTCGAGCTGCTCCACGTAGTACTGCGCGGCGATCTTGTGCGCCTCGACCAGGCGGATCCGCTCACCGCGCTGGTGGGAGGGGTTGTACCCGCCCTCCTCGTAGCGCAGGGTGATGCCGGCCTGCCCGGCGAGGCGCTCGACGGCCTCGGAGAAGGTGAGGTGGTCGACCTTCATCACGAACGTGATGGTGTCGCCGCCCTCCTGGCAGCCGAAGCAGTGGAAGAGACCCTTGCTCGGGCTGACCTGGAAGGACGGGGACTTCTCGTCGTGGAAGGGGCACAGGCCCTTGAGGTTTCCGCCGCCCGCGTTGCGCAGCTGGAGGTACTCGGACACGACGGCGTCGATCGGGACCGCGTCCCGAACCGCCTTCACGTCCTCGTCGTTGATCCTTCCAGCCACGAGGTGATTCTACGGGGCCGGACTGACACTCCTGGGGCGAGGCGAACGCCCCGGTGTCAGGGGGCCAGGCTCTCCAGCGGTACGTGCGGGTTCGCCAGTGCCTCGGTGTCCACCTGGGCCCGGGACCGGATCAGCCGCTGGATGGGTTCCGTGACGTCCCACACATTCACGTTCATCCCGGCCAGCACCCGCCCGTCCTTCATCCAGAAGGCGATGAACTGGCGCTTGCCCGCGTCGCCCCGGATCACCACTTCGTCGTACGTCCCCGAGGGCGCCCAGCCCGAGTACTCGAGCCCGACGTCGTACTGGTCGGAGAAGAAATAGGGCACGCGGTCGTACGTCGTCTCGCGGCCCAGCATCGCGCGGGCCGCCGCCGGTCCGCCGTTGAGGGCGTTGGCCCAGTGTTCGACGCGCAGCCGGGTGTCGAAGAGGGCGTGCGGGAAGGAGGCGACGTCACCGGCGGCGTAGATGTCGGGGTCGGAGGTGCGCAGGCGGTCGTCGACCGCGATACCGCCGCCGTGCGCGCGGTCGGCGATCTCCAGGCCCGCGGCCTCGGCGAGGCCGATGCGCGGCGCCGCCCCGATGGCCGCGAGCACGTCGTGGGCCGGGTGCTCCTCACCGTCGTCGGTGCGGGCGGCGAGCACCATGCCGTCCTGGCCGACGATCTCGGTGAGCCGGACGCCGAAGCGGAAGCGGACGCCGTGCTCGCGGTGCAGCTCGGCGAAGAGCTGGCCCAGCTCGGGGCCGAAGACCGCGTGCAGCGGGGTCGGCCCGTGCTCGACGACGGTGACCTCGGCGCCGTACTCGCGGGCCGCCGCCGCGACCTCCAGGCCGATCCAGCCCGCGCCCGCGATCACGATGTGGCCGTTGTCACGGCCGAGCGCGGCCAGGACGCCCTTGAGGCGTTCGGCGTGGGCGAGGCGGCGCAGGTGGTGGACGCCCGCGAGATCCGTCCCGGGGATGTCGAGGCGGCGCGGCTCGGCGCCGGTCGCGAGGAGCAGCTTGTCGTAGTGGACGAGGGTGCCGTCGTCGCCGAAGCGGACGGTCTTCGCCGTGCGGTCGATGGCGTCGACGGTCTGGCCGAGGTGCAGCTCCACGTCGTTCTGCGCGTACCAGGCGGGTTCGTGCACGAAGACGCTGTCCCGCTCCTCCTTGCCGAGCAGATAGCCCTTGGAGAGCGGCGGGCGCTCATAGGGGTGGTCACGTTCGTCGCAGATCAGTATCACGCGGCCGGTGAAACCCTCCGCTCGGAGCGTCTCGGCCGCCTTGGCGCCGGCCAGGCCTCCTCCGACGATGACGAATGTCTGATCCGCGTCGACCACTTGATGCCTCCTCGTAACGTTGTCGCCAGGCGAGCGTCCCGCACGCAGCGTGATGCGGGAAGAGGGTGTGGCCCGATCAGGCCACGCAGGGTCACACTTCGCCGCCGCCTGTGGGGCGGGTGGTGAGCCTGAGGTGCAGTGAACGTGCCGAGGCGTCGGTGAGCGAGGCAATCTGGTCGACGATCACCCGCTTGCGCGCACGATCGTCCCCGGCCTCGTCGAACAGCGCCCGGAACTGCGGGTCAAGACCGTCCGGGGCGCGGGCGGTGAGCGCCTCGGCCAGCTCGCCGACGACGATCCGCTGATCGGCGCGCAGCCGCTCCTGCTCGGCGCGCTGCATGACGTACCGGTCGGCGACGGCCTTGAGGACGGCGCACTCGTGGCGGGCGGCGCGCGGGACGACCAGCTCCGCCGCGTACCGGGT
>LRTP01000113.1 GCA_001550305.1 Streptomyces diastatochromogenes | reverse complement strand
CGGGCCGCCGTGCTCGCCCGGCCAGCACCGCGGTCGCCCCGACAGCGGCCGCCGCCTGAGAGAGGCGCACACCCCTGCGCGCGGTCTCTCGTGCCGCGCGACAGGCCTCAAGGATCACGATGGCCGGAGCGAGATCGCCGTCGAGGTAGAAATCCGCGCCCCAGGGCGGTGTCCCCTGCGGGGCGGGGACGCCGAGGCCCACGTCGGCGGCCAGGAGTGCGTCTCGGTCGTGCGAGACCAGCAGCACGCCATCGCCGTCATGCTGCAGGGCCCGTACGGTGTCGCGCAGCCGATCGCCCTCGTCGCCGACCGCGTCGGCCTCCCGCACGGACGCGTCGGTGGTGTGCGCACCCGCGACCACGACCCTGAGCCCCGCCGCGTGGGCAGCCGGGACGAAGGCGCCCACGGCATCACGCATCGCGGGAACCACACTGACCACAGCGAGCAGGCGCCGTCCGCGCGCCAGGCCCAGCACTTGCCGCGCGCCCTCCCGGCGCAGTTGTTCCTGGGCCCGGCTTCCGGTGCGTCCCCGCAACGTCAGACGTTCGACCGGTCCGAGGACCCACTCGCCGTCCCACTGCAGGTGGTCAGGGTCGGAGCCGTCGAAGAGCCGGTAGGTCATCGCGGCGAGTTCCCCCGTGGGCGCGTCCTCGTCGAGGGGGAGCAGACGGGCCGGCAGCTGGGAGCCGGTGATCAGCGCATCCGTGTCGAGGAGTACGGCGGTGATCCGGTCCAGCCTTCGCAGCGCATCGGGGTCGGCCACGACCACTCCCCGGCGGGCCAGCCCTCGGCCGAAGACACAGGCAAAGCCTTCACGCGCCAGGAGCGGCGCCTTCGGGATCGCCGCCAGCGCCGCGCCGACGGCTTTCCCCGGGCTCCGGGTGACCAGCAGCGACCCCGCGAAAGAGGCGGCGGCCACGGCGAGCGACCGGTCGGCGTACGTCTCGACCGGACCCGGCTTCAGCCGCGTCTCACGGACAGGCCCCGCGGTCGGCGTGCGATGAGCCCCG
>LRTP01001128.1 GCA_001550305.1 Streptomyces diastatochromogenes | reverse complement strand
CGACCAGCTCCGCCGCGTACCGGGTGAGGCGGCCGGCGCCGTACCGCGCGCGGGTGGCGCCCTCGGCGGCCAGGCAGAAGCGGCCGATGAGCTGACTGGTGGCGTCCTTCAACCGGGCCTGCGCGACGGCCGATCCGTCATACCCGTGCGGCCACCACTCCTGTTCCAGGAGCCGGTCGAGGGCCTCGGAGAGCTCGGCCGGGTCGGTGTCGGCGGGCACGTACCGGCCGATGGCGACCTTGAAGATCTCCTCGCGTTCCGGCTCGGCGTGCAGGCAGTTGGGGTCGATGTGGCCGGCGTGCAGACCGTCCTCGACGTCGTGCACCGAGTAGGCCACGTCGTCGGACCAGTCCATGACCTGGGCCTCGAAGCACGTACGGGTGCCGGGGGCGCCCTTGCGGACCCAGTCGAAGACCGGCCGGTCGTCCTCGTAGGCCCCGAACTTCGGGGAGGCGGGGTCGGTGGGGTGGGCGCCGCGCGGCCAGGGGTACTTGGTGGCGGCGTCGAGGGCGGCGCGGGTGAGGTTCAGGCCCACGCTGACGAGTTCGCCCGTCTCCTCCGAGTGGACGAAGCGCTTGGGCTCGATCCTGGTCAGCAGGCGCAGCGACTGCGCGTTGCCCTCGAAGCCGCCGCAGTCCTCCGCGAACTCGTTCAGCGCCTGTTCGCCGTTGTGTCCGAAGGGCGGGTGGCCGAGGTCGTGGGAGAGGCAGGCCGCCTCGACGAGGTCGGGGTCGCAGCCGAGGGCGGCGCCGAGCTCGCGGCCGACCTGGGCGCACTCCAGGGAGTGGGTGAGTCGGGTGCGGGCGCTGGCGTCCCAGGCCTGGCTGCGTGTGCCGGGGGTGACGACCTGGGTCTTGCCCGCGAGGCGGCGCAGCGCGGAGGAGTGCAGCACGCGTGCGCGGTCGCGCTGGAAGGCTGTGCGGCCGGGACGTTTGTCGGGTTCTACGGCCCAGCGCTCGACTGACGTCGGGTCGTACTCGTCGGAGAGGGGTGCGGTGCCGTCCATGTACCCGACAGTAAACGCAGGCAGTGACAAACGGGGCGCGGCCTACCGCGGGGAGGCGTGGATCAGGCCGAGGCCAGCTCGCGTTCCGGGGCCGGTTCGGGGGTCGCCACGGCCTGGTCGTAGCGGTGCAGGACCAGGCGGGCCATCGCGGCGTGGGCGCCCAGCGGGGCCGCGGCGATCCAGGGGG
>LRTP01001127.1 GCA_001550305.1 Streptomyces diastatochromogenes | reverse complement strand
TGTACTTGGGTCTGTGCCCGGTGCGGCGAGAGTGCGTGCATGGCGTCGCGGGGCAGACGGGAATTTGACGACAGGGCCTAGGACCCGTACGGCCACTGGAACCTGTCCCACAGCTGGGACCTGTCTCACGGAAAAGCCCCCGGCTCCCGCAGCGCGGGAACCGGGGGCTTTGCACGTACAAGCCAGGTCAGCAGCCGATCAGGCGCGCGGCCAGGTAGCCCTCGATCTGGTCGAGGGAGACGCGCTCCTGCTTCATCGAGTCGCGCTCGCGCACCGTGACGGCGTTGTCGTCGAGGGTGTCGAAGTCGACCGTGACGCAGAACGGGGTGCCGATCTCGTCCTGGCGACGGTAGCGGCGGCCGATGGCGCCCGCGTCGTCGAAGTCGATGTTCCAGTGCTGGCGCAGGGCGGTGGCGAGACCCTTGGCCTTCGGGGACAGCTCCGGGTTGCGGGAGAGCGGGAGGACGGCGACCTTGACCGGCGCGAGGCGCGGGTCGAGGCGCAGCACCGTGCGCTTCTCCATCTTGCCCTTGGCGTTGGGGGCCTCGTCCTCGACGTAGGCGTCCAGCAGGAACGCCAGCATCGCGCGGCCGACACCGGCGGCGGGCTCGATGACGTACGGAGTCCAGCGCTCGCCGGCCTCCTGGTCGAAGTAGGAGAGGTCCTGGCCGGAGGCCTTGGAGTGCGCGCCGAGGTCGTAGTCGGTGCGGTTGGCGACGCCCTCCAGCTCACCCCACTCGTTGCCGCCGAAGCTGAAGCGGTACTCGATGTCGGCGGTGCGCTTGGAGTAGTGGGAGAGCTTCTCCTTGGGGTGCTCGAACCAGCGCATGTTCTCTTCGCGCAGACCGAGGCCGGTGTACCAGTTCCAGCGCTCCTGCATCCAGTACTCCTGCCACTTCTCGTCCTCGCCCGGCTTGACGAAGAACTCCATCTCCATCTGCTCGAACTCGCGGGTGCGGAAGATGAAGTTGCCGGGCGTGATCTCGTTGCGGAAGGACTTGCCCATCTGCGCGATGCCGAAGGGCGGCTTGCGGCGCGAGGTCTGCTGGACCTGGGCGAAGTTGGTGAAGATGCCCTGGGCCGTCTCGGGGCGCAGGTAGGCGACGGAGCCGCTGTCCTGCGTGGGGCCGAGGTGGGTGGTGAGCAGGCCCGAGAACTGCTTGGGCTCGGTGAACGTGCCCTTGTTGCCGCAGTTGGGGCAGTTGAGGTCGGCGAGGCCGTTCTCCGGGAGGCGGCCGTGCTTCGCCTCGTAGGCCTCCTCCAGGTGGTCGGCGCGGTAGCGCTTGTGGCAGGAGGTGCACTCGGTGAGCGGGTCGGTGAAGGTGGCGACGTGTCCCGACGCGACCCAGACCTCGGTCGCCAGGATCACCGACGAGTCGATACCGACGACGTCCTCGCGGGAGGTGACCATGTAGCGCCACCACTGGCGCTTGATGTTCTCCTTGAGCTCGACGCCGAGCGGGCCGTAGTCCCAGGCGGCACGCTGTCCGCCGTAGATCTCACTACTGGGGAAAACGAAGCCACGGCGCTTGCTCAGGCTGACGATGGTGTCGATCTTGTCGGCGGCCACGGTGCTCTCTTCATTACGAACGGACGGCAGCGAATGATTCAGGTTACCGGCGCCGCCCACCCCCGTATCAAATCGGTTCGGGGACACCTCGCCTCATCGTGCCCCTTACCGGCTCATTCGCCGCCTCGTTTACCGAGGGCTTACCGAAGGCTTGTTGACAATCGTTTCCAGGTTTGTTGAAAATGACTGTCATGAACGTACGACGGCACCTCGCCGCTTCTCGAATAAGCACTGCCGGGTCCGCGGCCCTGGCAGCCACCGCCGTCGGCCTCGGCGCCCTCACCGGCTGCTCGGTCTCCACGGCGGCCGGCGGCAAGAGCGACGGGAAGCTCGACATCGTGGCGTCGTTCTATCCCATGCAGTACCTCGCCGAGCAGATCGGCGGGACGCACGTGCAGGTCACGAGCCTGACCCAGCCCGGTCAGGAGCCGCACGACCTGGAGATCAGCGCCCGGCAGACCGCGCAGCTCCAGTCGGCGGACGCCGTCGTCTACCTCAAGAACCTGCAGCCGGCCGTCGACGACGCCGTGGCGCAGTCCGAGGTCAAGACCAAGATCGACGCCGCGTCGCTGACGACCCTGGAGAAGCACGGCAACGAGGTCGGCGGGCACGCGGCCTCGCACGACACCTCCAAGGGCGCGGAGAGCGGCTCCGCCGACCCGCACATCTGGCTCGACCCGGTGAAGTACGGCCAGGTCGCCGAAGGGGTCGCCAAGGCCCTCAAGAAGGCCGACCCGAAGCACGCCGCGGACTACGACAAGAACATGGCGGCGCTGCGGAAGAAGTTCGCCGATCTCGACACCCAGTACAAGACCGGGCTGGTGAACACCAGGACCAAGGTCTTCATCACCACGCACGCCGCCTTCGGCTACCTCGCCGAGCGCTACGGCCTCACCGAGGAGGCCATCAACGGTCTGGACCCGGAGTCGGAGCCCAGCGCGAACCGCGTGAAGGACCTTGAGAAGATGGCGAGGGCCGACGGCGTCTCGACGGTGTTCTACGAGACGCTCGTCAGCGACAAGACCGCCAAGACCATCGCCGGCGACGCGAACCTGAAGACGGACGTCCTCGACCCGATCGAGGGCATCACCGGCAAGTCCAGGGGCAGCGACTACTTCCAGGTCATGGAGTCGAACCTGAAGGCGCTGCGAACGGCGTTGGGCGCCAAGTGACACCCAGTCCCAGTTCCAGGAGGACAGCGTGAGCGAGCCCGTCATATCCCTGCGCGGCGTGACCGCCGAGCTGGGTTCGCGCCCCGTCCTGCGCGGCATCGACCTCACCGTGCACCGCGGTGAGGTCGTCGCGCTGCTCGGCGCCAACGGCTCCGGCAAGTCGACGGCCATCCGCAGCGTCATCGGCCAGGTCCCGGTCAGCGGCGGCGAGATAGCGATCTTCGGCACCCCGCGGCGGCGCTTCCGCGACTGGAAGCGGGTGGGGTACGTGCCGCAGCGCACGACCGCCGCGGGCGGCGTGCCCGCCACGGTGACCGAGATCGTCGCCTCCGGCCGGCTCTCCCGCGCCCGCTTCGGCGTGCTGCGCAAGGCCGACCACGAGGCCGTACGGCACGCCCTGGAGCTCGTCGGCATGGCGGACCGCGCCAAGGACTCGGTGAACGCCCTGTCGGGCGGCCAGCACCAGCGCGTCCTGATCGCCCGCGCCCTCGCCTCCGAACCCGAGCTGCTGATCATGGACGAGCCGATGGCGGGCGTCGACCTCGCGAGCCAGGAGGTGCTGGCCCGGACCCTGCGCGAGCAGGTCGCGGCGGGCACCACCGTCCTGCTCGTCCTGCACGAGCTGGGCCCCCTGGAGCCACTGATCGACCGCGCGGTCGTCCTGCGCGACGGCTGCGTCCTGCACGACGGCCCGCCCCCGCGGGCGGTCGGCCAGCACGCGCTGCCCGGCCACGACCACGTACACCCGCACGCGGCTCACGACGCCGAACCGATCCGGACGGGACTGCTGAGCTGATGGGACCGCAGAGCTGATGGACATCCTGAACTACGACTTCATGCAGCGGGCGCTGCTCGCCGCCGTCCTGGTGGGCATCACCGCGCCCGCCGTCGGCATCTACCTCGTCCAGCGCCGCCAGGCCCTGATGGGCGACGGCATCGGCCATGTCGCGATGACCGGTGTCGGCCTCGGCTTCCTGCTCTCCACCAACCCGGTGTGGATGGCGACGGCCGTCTCGGTCCTCGGCGCCGTGATCATGGAGCTGATCCGCTGGTACGGCAAGACGCGCGGCGACATCGCGCTCGCCATGCTCTTCTACGGCGGCATGGCGGGCGGCGTGATGTTCATCAACCTCGCGCCGGGCGGGTCCAACGCCAACCTGACCTCGTACCTCTTCGGCTCGCTCTCCACGGTCTCCAAGTCCGACGTGACGGCGATCTGCGTGCTCGCGGCCTTCGTCGTCCTGGTCACTCTCGGCCTGCGCCGACAGCTGTTCGCGGTCAGCCAGGACGAGGAGTTCGCGCGGGTGACGGGTCTTCCGGTGCGCGCCCTGAACCTGCTCACCGCCGTCACCGCCGCCGTCACCGTGACGGTCGCGATGCGGGTGGTCGGCCTGCTCCTGGTCAGCGCGCTGATGGTGGTCCCGGTGGCCGCGGCCCAGCAGCTCAGCCGCAGCTTCGCCGCCACCTTCGCGATCGCGGTGGCCATCGGGGTGAGCGTGACGATCGGCGGCACCGTGACGTCGTACTACCAGGACGTGCCGCCCGGTGCGACGATCGTGTTGCTGACCATCGGCGCGTTCATCGTGCTCACCGTGCTGGCGACCCCGCTGGCCCGGCGCCGTGCCCGGGCCCTGGCCGCCGCGCAGGGGGCCACAGACCCCGCGGAGTGCGCGATTCCGGCCACCCGCGGCCCGGAACGCAAGGTCGGCGTCTGACCACGCACAGTCCGGGCTGGCACAATGGCCGGGCAAGGGCAGACGTGAGGAGGCAACGGTGACAACCGCTGGATCGCCCGTTCGGGGCCGTTCCACCCGGCAGCGTGCCGCCGTGGCGGCGGCGCTCGACGAGGTGGACGAGTTCCGCAGTGCGCAGGAGCTCCACGACATGCTCAAGCACAAGGGTGACTCCGTCGGACTCACCACCGTGTACCGCACGCTGCAGTCCCTCGCCGACGCCGGCGAGGTCGACGTACTGCGTACCTCCGACGGCGAGTCCGTCTACCGCCGCTGCTCCACCGGCGAGCACCACCACCACCTCGTCTGCCGCGTCTGCGGCAAGGCGGTCGAGGTCGAGGGCCCGGCCGTCGAGAAGTGGGCGGAGGCGATTGCCGTCGAGCACGGCTATGTGAACGTCGCGCACACCGTGGAGATCTTCGGTACGTGTGCGGAGTGCGCTGCCGCCAAGGGGTAGCCGGGGGTTCGTTTTGATCCGCGGGCTCGTGGGGCCTGGGCGCGCGGTTCCCCGCGCCCCTGAAGGGGGCGCCCCCTCACGCATCAGGCCCTATTCCGCGCGGCCCCGCATGCCCTGCTCCATCGCGAGCAGTTGCTCGTTCGGGACAGCCCCGCCGAAGCGGCGGTCGCGCTGGGCGAACTCGACGCACGCCCGCCACAGGTCGCGCCGGTCGAAGTCCGGCCACAGCACGTTCTGGAAGACCATCTCGGCGTACGCGCTCTGCCAGAGCAGGTAGTTGGAGGTGCGCTGCTCGCCGCTCGGCCGCAGGAACAGGTCCACGTCGGGCATGTCCGGGTAGTAGAGGTACTTCGCGAAGGTCTTCTCGGTGACCTTCGACGGGTCGAGCCGGCCGGCCTTGATGTCCTCGGCCAACGCCTGTGCGGCGTCGGTGATTTCGGCGCGACCGCCGTAGTTCATGCAGAAGTACAGCGTCAGCCGGTTGTTGTCCTTGGTCTGCTCCTGGGCGATCTGGAGCTCCTTGGCCACCGACTTCCACAGCTTGGGCATCCGGCCCACCCAGCGGACCCGGATGCCGAGTTCGTCGAGCTGGTCGCGGGTCTTGCGGATGAAGTCGCGGTTGAAGTTCATCAGGAAGCGCACCTCGTCGGGCGAGCGCTTCCAGTTCTCGGTGGAGAAGGCGTACAGCGAGATGGCGCCGACCCCCACCTCGATCGCGCCCTGCAGCACGTCGAGGACACGCTCGGCGCCGACCTTGTGCCCCTCGGTGCGCGGCAGCCCGCGCTCCTTCGCCCAGCGCCCGTTCCCGTCCATCACGATCGCCACGTGGTTCGGGATCAGCTCACCGGGGAGCTTGGGCGCGACGGCGCCGGACGGGTGCGGTTCCGGCGTCTTGTACTCGCGGCGCTGGCGTCCCAGGATCCCGCGTACGACCATGTGCTTCTCGTCTCCCTCAGTCTTACTTTTCCACGTACCGGAGTGAGCGCAGCCCGCGCTCCAGATGCCAGTGCAGATAGGCCGACACCAGCCCGCTGCCCTCCCGGACATACCGCGGCTCGCACGCGTCCGCGGTCTCCCAGTCTCCCGTCAGCAGCGCGCCGAGCAGTTCGAGGGCCCCCGCCGAGGGTACGACGCTGCCGGGCACCCGGCAGTCCACGCAGACGGAACCTCCCGCCGCGACCGAGAAGAACCGATTCGGTCCCGGCATCCCGCACTTCGCGCAGGCGCTGAAGCTGGGCGCGTAGCCGTTCACGGCGAGGGAGCGCAGCAGGAAGGCGTCGAGGACGAGGTGCGGCTCGTGCTCACCCCGGGCGAGGGTGCGCAGCCCGCCGACGAGCAGCAGATACTGCTGCACGGCGGGCTCCCCCTCGTGATCGGTGAACCGCTCGGCGGTTTCGAGCATGGCCGTACCGGCGGTGTAGCGCGCGTAGTCCGTCACGATCCCGCCGCCGTACGGAGCGATCGTCTCGCTCTGCGTGCACAGCGGCAGGCCGCGCCCGATCAGCTCGCTCCCCCGCGCGAAGAACTGCACGTCCACGTGCGAGAAGGGTTCGAGCCGCGCCCCGAACTTCGACTTGGTCCGCCGCACGCCACGGGCCACGGCCCGTACGCGGCCGTGACCGCGGGTGAGCAGCGTGATGATCCGGTCCGCCTCACCCAGCTTCTGGGTGCGCAGCACGATGCCGTCGTCGCGGAACAGACTCATGGGGCCATTCTCGCGTACGCAAGGGCATGCGCCGGCGGGTGCCGTACTTCTTGCCGGTGAACATGGCCGACTCGCCCGGCGGCCGCTGAGTGTCTCCGCCTGGCTTTCGCGTGCCGCCGAACACGCGGCGAAGATCGAAGCCGGGCCCCCCGAGCAGTCGCGGGGTGCCGCGTGAAGGTGCTCAGGCTCGTGATCCATGACGCCGGGGCACTGATCGCCGCGGAACGGAACCACGCCGCTTTCTGGCGAGCCCACCGCTCCTGCCTCACCGCGGGCGGCCCGCCCCCGGCACCCGCACCGGTCGTGGCGCAGGCCTGGCGGGACGGCGCCCGCCAGGCCCAGTCGGCCCGGATCCTCAACGGCTGCGAGGTCGCCGGCAGGCGTGCCGAGGTCGCTCCGTTGCGCTGACGTCGGCCGAACCACCGCTCACGGGACCTCACCGCGGCTGCGTGCGTTCGCACACGCCGTGGCCGCGCTGAGCCGCTCCGCCGCGGTGGCCCGCCGGACGGCGTCCGGCGCGCAGTCCCACTCCTTGCCCCCACCCAGCGGTCTCAGCTGTACGTACGGTCCCTCGTGTCCCATCACCATGCCCACCCTCCCTGTGTGCGTGTCGACGACGTACGAGCCGATCGGCGGCTTCGTCGGCGGCCTCACCGCTGTGCCGCCCGCAATTCCTCCACCGTTACCTCCGCCTCTTCGACGCAGAGCGCCGCGTGCTGTGCCTTCACGCTGCTCCCCCGACTTTCCGAGTTTCACTCTTCGCATCCTCGAAGTGACGCTCCGCATCTACACTCGGCAGGAGTCTGTCCCACGCTCCCCAACCCCAGGTCAGCCGGCCTTGCCGGTGTCCGAGTGACGCAGGCACTAGTGTGATGCCGCAGAACAGGCGTGCGACACAGGGGATTTGGGAAAGGTGACCGGCCATGCCGCTGAGCACCGGGGAATCGGAGTCCATCGGGTCGATAGGCGGCTACACGCTCGTCGACCGGCTCGGCAGCGGCGGCATGGGCGTCGTCTACCTGGGACGTTCCGCCTCGGGACGGCAGGTCGCGGTCAAGGTCGTACACGCGCAGTACGCACAGGACGAGGAGTTCCGCGTCCGCTTCCGGCAGGAGATCTCGGCGGCCCGCCGGGTGAGCGGAGCGTTCACCGCTCCCGTGGTGGACGCCGATCCGGACGCCGAAGTGCCGTGGATGGCGACGCTGTACGTGCCGGGCCGGACGCTGTCCGAAATCGTGGCGAAGGAAGGCCCGTTGAGCGGGCACGCGCTGCGCACACTGGCGTTGGGGCTCGTCGAGGCGCTGCGGGACATCCACCAGGCCGGTGTGGTGCACCGGGATCTGAAGCCGAGCAACGTCCTGCTGGCCGAGGACGGTCCGCGCGTCATCGACTTCGGTATCTCGCGCGCCGCCGACAACCAGGCCCTCACCGTGACGGGGCGGCTGATCGGCACCCCGCCCTTCATGTCCCCGGAGCAGTTCGCCTCGCCCCGGGACGTCACCGCCGCCTCGGACGTGTTCTCGCTGGGCTCGCTGCTGGTGTACGCGGCCACCGGCAACCGTCCCTTCGACGGCGGCAGCCCGTACATGACGGGCTATCAGGTGGTGCACGAGCAGCCGGTCCTGGACGGCGTACCGGAGCCCCTCAGGGGCATCGCCGAGCGCTGCCTGGACAAGGACGCGACCGCCCGGCCCGACCTCACCGAGCTGCACCGGCTGTTCAGGGACCTGCCGGACGTGGCGACCGTCCCGACCGCTCCGGCCGCGTCGGGCCCCTCGGCCGTCGTGGGAGGCCGCGGGGCCGTCCGGA
>LRTP01001126.1 GCA_001550305.1 Streptomyces diastatochromogenes | reverse complement strand
ACCCGCCACCTCCCCGCCGCCGGCGCCCCCGAGACCCCCCCCACCCCCGCCGCCCGCACCCTCCGCGCCACCACCACTCCGCTCCCCCACCGCCGCGCCGGTCTCGTCCTGGCCGCCGCGATGCTCTGCTGGTCCCTCGCCCAGAATTCACTCTGGGGTGTCAGCGGCCGGATCGGTCTGCAGCAGGCGGGGCTGACGGAGGTGACCGTCGGCGCGGTCTTCGCGGTGGCGCTCGGCGCGGGGCTGCTAGGGGTGATCGGCGCGGGCGCGCTCGGCCAACGCCTGGGCCGGGCGCTGCCCATCGGCGCGGGCACGGCCCTGATCGCCGGATGCATCGCGCTCAGCGCGGCGGCCACCGACCTGACGTCCTTCGCGACGGGCGAGATCGCCTGGAACACGGTCTACCCGGTCGTGCTCTCCTACGTCATCGGCCTCGCCGCGTCGCTGGACCGGCGCGGCCGGTGGGCGGTCCTCGTCGGCTCCGCCTCCTCGCTCGGCACGGCGTGCGGCCCGCTCGCGGGCAGTCTGCTCTCCGCGCGGGTCGGATACCCGGGGATGGGCGTGATCCTGGCCCTCGGCCTGCTCCTGATCACCGTCCCGATGACGGCCGTGGCCCTGCGCACCCGGCGCGCCGCGCCGCTCCCGCAGGAGCACCCCGTCGTGGAGTACCCGGTCGTGGAAATCCCGCTGGACGCCGTCCCGGTTCCCCGGACGGCGTACGACATGGCAGGGCCCCGGCAGGCGACCGCGGGTGCGGTGGCCGGACCGGGGCCCGGAAGCAGGTAGTCCCGCCGCGGTCTATCCGAACTCGTACGCCTCGACCTCGGCGAGGTAGCGCGCCCGCCGCTCCTCGTCGTGCTCGAGGAAGGACGCCACGAACGAGTTGCGCGCCAGTTCCCGCATCCGCTCCCGGTCCAGCCCCAGCGCCCCGTGCACGGCGTGGAAGGTGTCGCCGATGTACCCGCCGAAGTACGCGGGGTCGTCGGAGTTGACCGTGCACAGCAGCCCGGCGTCCAGCATCGCGGGCAGCGGGTGGTCCTCCAGGACGTCCACGGCGCGCAGCCGTACGTTCGACAGCGGGCAGAGCGTCAGCGGCACCCGGTCCCGTACGAGCCGCTCGACCAGCTCGGGGTCCTCCATGCAGCGCAGCCCGTGGTCGATGCGCTCGACGCCGAGCACGTCCAGCGCCTCGGTGATGTACTCCGGCGGCCCCTCCTCGCCCGCGTGGGCGACGCGCCGCAGGCCGAGCGCGGCGGCGGCCTCGTAGACCTCGCGGAACTTGACCGGCGGGTGCCCGACCTCGGCGGAGTCGAGGCCGATGCCGACGATCCGGTCGAGGTAGGGCTTCGCGGCCTCCAGGGTCGCGAGCGCCGACTCGGCGGACTCGTCGCGCAGGAAGCACATGATCAGCTGGGTGGAGACGCCGTGCGTCCCCTCGCTGCGGGAGAGCGCCCGGTGCAGCCCCTCGACGACCGTCCCCATGCCGACGCCCCGGGCGATGTGGGCCTGCGGGTCGAAGAAGATCTCCGCGTGCCTCACGCCCTGCGCGGCGGCCCGTGCGAGGTAGGCGTCGGCGAGGTCGGCGAAGTCCTGCTCGGTCCGCAGGACGGCCATGAGCTCGTAGTACAGGTTCAGGAACGACTGGAGGTCGTCGAAGAGATACGCCTTGCGCAGCTCCTCGGTGTCCGCGTAGGGGAGCGTGACGCCGTTGCGCGCGGCGAGCTCGAAGGCCAGCTCGGGTTCGAGAGTGCCTTCGATGTGGAGGTGCAGTTCTGCTTTGGGGAGGGGCATCGAAATATCGTACGGCTGTGTACCGACGATCTCGTGCGATGACGCCTCGTCGACTCGTACGACGACGGCTCATCGACTCGTACGACGACGGCTCATCGACTCGTACGACGACGGCTCATCGCCGCTTCGGCACCGGCACCCGCACCAGATCGTGCGCCACGGTCAGCTCCCCCTCGAACCCGGCGGCCCGGGCCTGCCGCTCGAATTCTCCCCCGGACTCCGCCCGGGAGGTGCCCCCAGGTTCGGTATACCGCTGGCTGAAGTGCGTGAGCACGAGATGCCGTACGCCCGCGTCCCGCGCCACCCGGCCCGCCTGACCGGCCGTCAGGTGGCCGTGGTCGACGGCGAGCTGGTGATCACCGTCCAGGAACGTCGACTCGATGACGAGGAGGTCGCAGCCCTCGGCGAGGGCGTCCACGCCTTCGCACAGCCGCGTGTCCATGACGAACGCGAACCGTTGTCCGCGCCGCACCTCGCTCACGTCGTCGAGCGAGACCCCGCCGAGCGCGCCCTCGCGCTGGATCCGCCCCACGTCCGGCCCCTTGATCCCGTGCTCCGCGAGCAGCTCGGGCAGCATCCGCCGACCGTCCGGCTCGACCAGCCGGTAGCCGAAGGACTCGACGGGGTGGGAGAGCCTGCGGGCCTCCAGGGTGTACGAGGGGGTGGTCGCGAGCACCCCGTCCGCCTCGACCGGTGCCTCGGTCAGCTCGACGGTCTCGCGGTAGGCCGTCGCGTACCGCAACCGGTCGAAGAAGCGCTGCCCGGAGCGCGGGTAGTGCGCGGTCACCTCGTGCGGGACACGGTCGAGGTTGATGCGCTGGATCACCCCGGCGAGGCCGAGGGAGTGGTCGCCGTGGAAGTGGGTGACGCAGATCCGGTGCAGGTCGTGCGCGGCGACCCCGGCCCGCAGCATCTGCCGCTGGGTGCCCTCACCGGGGTCGAAGAGCAGGCCCTCCCCGTCCCAGCGCAGCAGATAGCCGTTGTGGTTGCGGTGCCGGGTCGGGACCTGGCTGGCGGTGCCGAGGACCACCAGTTCACGTACGGACAAGGTCGGTTACCCCGGCGGCCACTGCATGCCACGGCCGCCCAGGAGGTGGGCGTGCGCGTGGAAGACGGTCTGGCCCGCGCCGCCGCCCGTGTTGAACACGATGCGGTAGCTCTCCAGCTTCTCCTCGGACGCCACCTCGCCGGCCTCGCGCAGCAGGTCCGCGGTGATGACGGGCTCGGCGGCGGCGAGGGAGGCGACGTCCGGGTGGTGCACCTTGGGGATGACCAGGATGTGCGTGGGCGCCTGGGGGTTTATGTCGCGGAAGGCGACGGTCGTGTCGGTCTCCCGGACGACGTTCGCGGGAACGTGCCCCGCGACGATCTTGCAGAACAGACAGTCGTCCTGCGGCTCTCCCGTCATGCGTGTGCCTCCTCACGCCGTCTGATCATTACGTCGTGCATCGTATCGGCCTCAGTAGGTACGGGTGGGTGCCCGGATCAGAGCTCCGGCAGCGTCGGTGCCGCCTTCGCCGGGTTCTCCGCGAGCGCGGCCAGCGCGATCCGGATCGCCTCGTCGAGCTGCGCGTCGCGCCCGGCCGCGTAGTCCTGCGGCGTCTGGACGACCTCGACGTCCGGGTCGACACCGTGGTTCTCCACGCCCCACCCGTAACCGTCCAGCCAGAACGCGTACTTGGGCTGGGTGACGAGGGTGCCGTCGACGAGCCGGTAGCGGCTGTCGATGCCGATGACCCCGCCCCACGTCCGCGTCCCGACGACCGGCCCGATGCCCAGCGCCTTGATCGCCGCGTTGACGATGTCGCCGTCCGAGCCGGAGAACTCGTTGGCGACGGCGACGACCGGTCCGCGCGGCGCGTCCTCCGGATAGCTGTACGGCCGCATCCCGCGCGGCAGGTCCCAGCCCACGATCCGCCGCGCGAGCTTCTCCACGACCAACTGGGAGGTGTGGCCGCCGCGGTTCTCCCGGACGTCCACGACCAGCCCCTCCCGGGCCACCTCAACGCGCAGGTCGCGGTGGATCTGGGCCCAGCCGGGCGCCTGCATGTCGGGCACATGGAGATAGCCGAGCCGTCCGCCGGACTTCTCGTGGACGTAGGCACGCCGGTCCGCGACCCAGGCGTGGTAGCGCAGCGGCTCCTCGTCGGCGAGCGGGACGACGACGGCGTGCCGCGGATCGCCGCCGCCCGACGGAGAGATGGTCAGCTCGACCGGCTTGCCCGCGGTGCCGACGAGCAGCGGCCCGGGTCCGGCCACCGGGTCCACCGGCTGCCCGGCGACCGCGACGATC
>LRTP01001125.1 GCA_001550305.1 Streptomyces diastatochromogenes | reverse complement strand
TCGCGTCCCCGGCGCGCACCGCGACGCCGGGCGCGGCGAGCGGCGCCCGCGCGTCCGGGTCGGACGTCTCCGAGGGGAGGATCCGGTCGATGCGCCAACTGCCGTCCTCATGACGGGAGATGTCCGCCCCGAGCAGTCCCTGCGCCCGGTCGCCGCCGCCCCAGCCGCCGCGCGGGGTCACGTACGCGTGCGAGGTGCCGAGTTCGCCCTGCACCTCCCACAGCAGGTCGACGAGGTCGTCGTGCGTGGCGACCCGTTCGAGCACCGGCCGGTACCTGTCCAGTACGCCTTCCCAGTCGACCCCGCCCAGGTCGGGCCGCCAGAAGTTGTCGCGCATGAGGCGGCCGGTCTCGTCGTACATCTGCCGCCACTCGGCGGCCGGGTCGACGGTCTGGCGGACCCGGGAGAGGTCGACGGTGATGTTCGTGTCGCTCTCGTCGTCGTTCGAGGCGCGGCGGTCGCTGGGGACGACCTTGAGCTTGCCGTCGGTCCACAGCAGGACGCGTTTGCCGTCGCCGCTGACGGCGAAGTGGTCGGCGTCCGCGGCGAGGTGCTCGACGCGCTGCTGGGCGAGGTCGTACCGCTCCAGTTCGGTCTTCGGGTCCGGGTCGTCCGGGGTGGCGCGGGAGGCGCCGAGGACTCCGACGACCGGGTGGCGCAGCCACAGCAGCCCGTCCTTGGCGGCGCGCAGGGTCGAGTAGCGGGCCGCCTCCACGGGGAACGGGACGATCCGGTCGGCGAGTCCGTCGAGGTCGATACGGGTGGTGGGGGCGCCCTCGCTGTCGGGTGTCTCGTCCTTGTCGGGTGCCTCGAAGGGGCGGCCGTGGCGCTGCGGTCCGAAGGGGGACGGGGTGGTCGCGGCCAGGGTGATCAGATACGGCCGGGAGCCTCCGACGAACGCGAGGTCGAAGACGTGTTCGTCGTAGACGGGGTCGAAGGAGCGGGCCGAGAGGAAGGCGAGGTGCTTGCCGTCGAGGGTGAACGCGGGCGCGTAGTCGCGGAAGCGCAGCGGGGTCGCCTCGGTCACCGACAGGTCGGCGGTGTTGGCCAGCTTGAGCTGGCACAGCGGGCGCGGGCCGGGGTGCGACCAGGCGAGCCAGGCGGAGTCCGGCGAGAAGACGAGCCCGGAGACCTCGCCGTCCTCGCTCCGGTCGACCTCCCGTACCTCGCCGGTCTCCCGTTCGACGAGCAGCACCCGTCCGTCGTGCGAGGCGACGGCGGCGCGGCTGCCGTCGGGTGCCATGGCGAGCCCGAGGACCCGCACCAGCTGTC
>LRTP01001124.1 GCA_001550305.1 Streptomyces diastatochromogenes | reverse complement strand
CCGGTCGCCGGGGCGAACTCCAGCGCGTCGTCGCCCGCCGCGTCCGTCACCCACACCACGTACTCCTCGCCCTCCACCCGGAAGGCGCGGGGCAGCCGGGCGCGCACACCGGGCCGGGCGGCGAGCGCGCGGGCCGGTCCGGAGCGGTGGGTGACCCAGTGGACGGCGCCGCGCACGGAGACCGCGCTGCCGCGTCCGGTGTGGTCGGGGGCGGCGGCCGAGAACCAGCGGGAGGCGCTCACGAGGTGCGGCTGCTGGTCGACGCGCTGTCCGCCGAGCCGCAGGTCGAGCCGGCGCGGCTCGGCGCCGTCCAGGTCGTCGAGGAGCCACAGTTCACCGGCGGACGCGTACACGACCCGGGCGCCGTCGGTCGCCGCGTGCCGGGCGTAGAAGCCTCCCCCACTCTCGGCTTCGCTCGAGCGGGAGGTACCCCCACCCGGCGTGTGGCGGCGCAGATCGGATCCGTCGGCGAGGGAGGAGTAGAGCGCTCCGACACCCTCGTGGTCGGACAGGAAGGCGACGCGCTCCCCCACCCACAGGGGGTATTCGAGGTTTCCGTCCAGGTCCTCGTGCAGCCGTACGAACTCACCGGCCCCCGCCCCGTCGCCGCCGGCCCTGTCGATCCACAGCTTGCCCGCCGTGCCGCCCCGGTACCGCTTCCACCAGGCGGCCTCGCGCCCCATGGGAGCGGACAGCAGCAGCACCCCCGGATCGCCGTGGACCACATCGCCGACCGGCCCGTACGGGAGGGTGGTCGCGGGGCCCCCGTCGAGCGGGACGGCCCGGGCCCAGGTGCGGCGCAGGCTGGCCTGGCCCTGGGTGCTGAGCGCGAGCACGCGCCCGTCCGGGGTCCAGCCGCGCACCTGGGTCTTCGAACTCCCCCAGTACGTCAGCCGCGTGGACGGTCCGCCCTCCAGGGGCGCGGCGTGCACCTCGGGCGCTCCGTCGCGGGTCGACGTCCAGGCGACGGTCGTACCGTCCGGGGAGATGCGGGGGTGGTTCACCGGCATGTTGTCGGCGCTGACCCGCCAGGCGCGACCGCCGCCGTCGAGGGGGGCGACCCAGACGTCGTCCTCGGCGGTGAAGGCGACCAGCTCACCGTGCAGATGCGGAAACCGGAGATACGCGGGCGATACCGACGACGCGGACGAGGCAGACTGAGTCACCCGATCACCCTATGCAGGGACAGCTCGGCCCGACAGGGGTTTGGATCACTTGCCCTGGGAGGGCCAACAGGTGGGATCGCCCTTGCACCACATGGTCTTCGTCACGGTGACGGTGGTGGTGGGACCCGGGCGGTGGTAGGTGGGCGCGCCGTAGGTGGGCGGTGTGTACGAGGGCGTGCTCGGGGCGTTGCAGTTGCCCAGTACGTTCACGTGGAACCACTGCTTGCCGCCGACCTTGGCCGTCAGGTCCCCGCGGACGCACTTGCCCTCGACCTCGCGGGTGACCTTCCCGGTGATGGTGATCTGCCGCCGGTCCTTGGTCTGCCCCCGGCAGTCCACCTCCACCACGGAGGGCGTGGAACTCGAGGCCGACGGTGTGCGCCCCGGGGTGTAGGCCTTGTTCCCGCCGCCGTAGGACCCGGTGCAGCTCAGGTACTGCACGTCGACGTGCTGCCGCTGCAGCTCCGCGGTCCCGGCCCGGTCGGTCGTGTACGCCACCGCGGAGGCGCTCAGCCCGCCGACCGGTTCGCACGCGGCCACCCCGAAGGCGCTCACCACGGCGAGCCCGGCGACCATCGGTCCCCGACGACCCGTCACCAGTCGCCTCACCACTCGTCGAATACGCATCAATGCCCCCATAGACGGCAGAGTGCCACTGTCCCGGGCGTCGCGGTAGACCCCATACGGCCACTACACACCCTCGTGCGCCCCCGTCGAACGCGTATGCGTGAAACTCTGTCAGGTCCGCAGGAGGAGCCACTCCTGAAGTTCCACCAGGTTGCCCTCGGGGTCCTTGAGGTGGGCGACCCGCATCCGGTCCGTCATGAAGTCCGGCCCGTGCACGAGGACGGCGCCGCGCGAGGTGATGGCCTCGCAGTAGGAGTCGAGGTCGTCGACGCGCAGGACCACCAGGGAGCGGTGGCCGGTCGCCGAGTCGCCCAGTTCACCGAGTATCCGGGCCATCATCGCGCGGTCCTGGAGCGCGATGCCCGCCGAACCGACGGTGGGACTGAACTTCTCGTACGGTCCTTCGGTCGCGCCCGACTGGGGCTTGAGGCCGAGGACCTCGGCGTAGAAGTGGTAGCAGACCGGGAAGTCCGAGACGAGCAGCCGTACTTGGGCGAGTTCCAAGGCGTCCCCCGTGCGTGCGCGAGGTCAGGACCAGCGGCCGGTGCGCGCCATCAGCAGCGCGGTCGCCACCGTCCCGGCGGTCGATGTACGCAGCACGGTACGCCCCAGGTGGCACGTCTTCGCGCCCGCCCCGGTGAACAGCTCGATCTCCTCGGGGGAGATCCCGCCCTCGGGGCCGACCACCAGCACGATCTCGCCCGAGGTGGGGAGTTCGGCCGTCACGAACGGCTCGGTGCCGACCTCGGTGTCCTCGTGCAGCACCGCCGCGAAGTCGGCACTGGCCAGAAGTGCGGCAACCTGCTTGGTCGTCGCCGCGTCCGCGACCTCCGGGAAGCGCACCCGGCGCGACTGCTTGCCGGCCTCCCTGGCCGTGGCCCGCCACTTGGCGAGCGCCTTCAGACCCCGCTCGCCCTTCCACTGCGTGATGCAGCGGGACGCCGCCCAGGGGACGATCGCGTCGACGCCGGTCTCGGTCATCGTCTCCACGGCCACCTCGCCCCGGTCGCCCTTGGGGAGCGCCTGGACGACGGTGATGCGGGGCTCCTCCGGGGGCTCCTCGCTGTACGAGTCCATCTGGACGATCAGCCGGTCCTTGCCCTCGGTGGCGACGACCACGCACTCGGCCCACCGCCCGGCCCCGTCCGTGAGGACGACGTCCTCACCAGGGTTCAGCCGCTTCACGGAGACGGCGTGGCGCCCCTCCGGGCCGTCCAGCACGTACCGTCCGCCGCTGCCCGCCTCGAAGTGCTCGACCACGAACACCGGTGCCGTCATCGGACCTCACCCCCCGCTTCCCCGGCGGCCGACAACGCTGTCCTGGCCTCCTCGAGCTCCGCGCTCAGCACCTCCACCAGCTGCCCGGCGGGCAGCTCGCGCGCCATGCGGTGCCCCTGCCCGGCCCACAGCGCCATGCCCTGTGCGTCGCCCGCCTTGGCCGCCGCCTTGCGCAGCGGGGAGGTGAGGTGGTGGACCTCGGGGTACGCGGCGGGCGCGTACGGGCCGTGCTCGCGCATGAAGCGGTTCACCAGGCCGCGCGCCGGCCGCCCGGAGAACGCGCGCGTCAGCTCCGTCCGTACGAACAGCGGGTTGGTCAGCGCCTGCTTGTGCACGGCGTTGGCGCCGGACTCCGGGGTGGCGAGGAACGCGGTGCCGAGCTGCGCGGCGTTCGCGCCCGCGGCGAGCACCGCGGCGATCTGGCTGCCGCGCATGATGCCGCCGGCGGCGATGATCGGGATGTCCACGGCCTCGCGGACCTGCGCGATCAGCGACAGCAGCCCGATCCCCGTGCCGTCCGTCTCCGGGTTGTCGCGGTGGGTCCCCTGGTGGCCGCCCGCCTCCACGCCCTGCGCGATGACCGCGTCGGCACCGGCCCGCTGGACGGCGAGGGCCTCCTCGGCCGTGGTCGCGGTGATCACGGTGAGGGTGCCGGCGCGGCGCAGGGACTCCAGGACGTCGGTGCTCGGGACGCCGAAGTGGAACGAGACCACCGGCACCGGGTTGTCGAGGAGGACGGCGAGCTTGGCGTCGTAGCCGTCGTCACGGCCGCTGTCGGGTTCACCGAGTTCGGTCTCGTACCAGGAGGACTCGCCCGCGAGCTGGTGGGCGTAGACCTCGACCGCCGCGGGGTCCGCGTACTCGGGCTGCGGCATGAACAGATTGACCCCGAAGGGGCAGCCCGTGAGCCCGCGCAACTGCTTGATCTCCTGGTACATGCCGTCGGCGGTCTTGTACCCGGCGGCAAGGAACCCGAGCCCGCCGGCCTCGGACACGGCGGCGGCGAGATGCGGGACGGAGACGCCGCCCGCCATGGGGGCCTGCACGATCGGGTGAGGGAGGAGATCGGTCAGTGCGGTGGACATGACGGCATGTTGTCACGTCCTCCGAACAAGTCCGAATCGGGCCTTCCGCCTGGCATAGGCCACCGGGATGGACGCTCGAGCTCCTGGGGGCGGAGCCCCCAGGAACCCCCGTCAGCGACCGTTGAACGCGTCCTTCAGGCGCGAGAACAGCCCCTGCTGCCCGGGCTGGAACTGGCCGGTGGGCCGCTCCTCCCCGCGCAGCAGCGCCAGCTCCCGCAGCAACCGCTCCTGCTCGGGATCGAGCTTCGTGGGCGTGGTCACCTCGACGTGCACGATGAGGTCACCGCGGCCACCGCCCCTTAGATGCGTGACACCCCGCCCGTGCAGCGGAATCGACTGCCCGGACTGCGTGCCCGGACGGATGTCGACCTCCTCGAGACCGTCGAGGGTCTCCAGCGGCACCTTCGTGCCGAGCGAGGCCGCGGTCATCGGAATGGTCACCGTGCAGTGCAGATCGTCCCCGCGCCGCTGGAACGTGGAGTGCGGCAGCTCGTGGATCTCGACGTAGAGGTCACCGGCGGGACCGCCACCGGGCCCGACCTCGCCCTCGCCCGCGAGCTGGATCCGCGTGCCGTTGTCGACACCGGCGGGGATCTTGACGGTCAGCGTGCGACGCGACCGGACCCGCCCGTCACCGGCGCACTCGGGGCAGGGAGTCGGGACGACGGTCCCGAAGCCCTGGCACTGCGGACACGGCCGGGAGGTCATGACCTGCCCGAGGAAGGACCGCGTGACCTGGGACACCTCACCCCGCCCGCGACACATGTCACAGGTCTGGGCCGAGGTACCCGGCGCCGCGCCCTCACCGTTGCAGGTGGCGCAGACGACGGCCGTGTCGACCTGGATGTCCTTCGTCGTACCGAAGGCCGCCTCGTCCAGCTCGATCTCGAGCCGGATCATGGCGTCCTGGCCACGCCGCGTACGCGACCGCGGACCGCGCTGCGACGCCGTACCGAAGAAGGCGTCCATGATGTCCGAGAAGTTCCCGAACCCACCGGCGCCGAAGCCGCCCGCACCGCCGCCGCCCGACTGGGACAGCGGGTCGCCGCCGAGGTCGTAGACCTGCTTCTTCTGCGGGTCCGACAACACCTCGTACGCGGCGTTGATCTCCTTGAACCGCTCCTGCGTCTTCGGATCGGGATTGACGTCCGGGTGCAGCTCGCGTGCGAGCCGCCGGAAGGCCTTCTTGATCTCGTCCTGGGACGCGTCGCGGCGCACGCCGAGTACGGCGTAGTAGTCCGTGGCCACTTAAGACTCCGCCAGGATCTGTCCGACGTACCGTGCCACCGCTCGTACCGCTCCCATCGTGCCGGGGTAATCCATGCGGGTCGGTCCGACCACGCCGAGTTTCGCTACTGCCTCGTCGCCCGAACCGTAGCCGACCGAGACCACGGACGTGGAGTTGAGTCCCTCATACGCGTTCTCGTGACCGATTCGCACGGTCATGCTCGAATCCCCGGCCTCGCCAAGCAACTTGAGGAGCACGACCTGCTCCTCCAGCGCTTCGAGCACCGGCCGGATGGTGAGAGGGAAGTCATGTCCGAAGCGCGTCAGATTGGCGGTCCCGCCGATCATCAGCCGCTCCTCGGTCTCCTCGACGAGCGTCTCCAGAAGAGTGGAGAGCACCGTCGCGACCGTACCCCGGTCCTCCGCCTCGAACGCGTCCGGGAGGTCCTGCACGAGCTGCGGGACGTCCGCGAAGCGACGGCCCGCGACCCTGCTGTTGAGCCGGGCCCGCAGATCCGCGAGTGACGTTTCTCCGAACGGGGCCGGGCAGTCGATCATGCGCTGCTCGACCCGCCCGGTGTCCGTGATCAGCACGAGCATCACACGGGCAGGCGCGAGCGACAGCAGCTCCACGTGCCGCACGGTCGATCTCGTCAGCGACGGATACTGCACGACGGCGACCTGCCGGGTCAGCTGCGCGAGCAGCCGCACGGTCCGCCCGACGACATCGTCGAGATCAACGGCACCATCCAGGAAGTTCTGAATGGCCCGCCGCTCGGGCCCGGTCATCGGCTTGACGCCGGCGAGCTTGTCGACGAAGAGCCGGTAGCCCTTGTCGGTGGGGATCCGCCCGGCGCTGGTGTGCGGCTGGGCGATGTACCCCTCGTCCTCCAGGGCCGCCATGTCGTTGCGGACGGTGGCCGGGGAGACCCCCAGCCGGTGCCGCTCGGTCAGCGCCTTGGACCCGACCGCGACCGGCTCGTCGGTGCCGACATAGTCCTGGACGATGGCGCGCAGCACTTCGAGCCTGCGTTCACTGAGCATCGCGCACACCTCCAGCTGTCGGCCCCTCGGCGCCTCGCTTGGCACTCAGCGTGTGCGAGTGCCAGCATTCCCCGGCCCAGTGTACGGCCGGTGGGTACGGCCCCGGCAAGGGCGGCCCCGCGATCTTGTGCAAGGTGCACGGACGTACACCGACGTGTCGCGCGATGTCACACCGTCCCTGCCCCCGAATGTCGTGGCGTCCACGCCCTCCCGCTAGCGTCGGCGTATGAAGGTGACTTGGGAAGAGGCGGGGTGGGAACAGCTGACACCGCGGGTGGGGCGGCGGCGGCTTCCGGTCTGGGACTGCACGGTCGGACTGGTCGTGGGCGAGGGTGGGGCGCTGATCGTCGACCCGGGGTCGAGCCTCGCGGAGGGCGCGCGGTTGCGCGGGGAGGCGCAGGCGCTCGCCGGCCGCCGTGTGAACTTCCTCGCGCTCACCCACCCCCACTTCGACCATGTCCTCGGCGCGGCGGCGTTCGCGGGCGCGGAGGTCCTCGTCGCGGGCGGCTCGGCCGAGGTGTACGAGCACGGGCGCGAGGAGCTGTACACGGACGCGGTACGGGGCGGGCTGGACGCGCGGGCGGCGGAGGACGCGGCGGACACCCTGGTGCGCCCCAGGCACTACGTGTGGGGCACCCGGCGTCTCGAGCTGACCGGCGGCGTCGAGGTCCTGCTGGTGCGGACGGGCGAGGGCCACACCGCCCACGACCTCGTGGTCGTGGTGCCGGGCGACCCGACGGTGGTGTTCTGCGGCGACCTGGTCGAGGAGTCCGGCGAACCCCAGGCGGGCCCCGATGCCGTACCGTCGCGCTGGCCCGGGGCCCTCGACAGGTTGCTCGAACTCGGGGGCGAGGACGCGCTGTACGTGCCCGGTCACGGGGCGGTCGTGGACGCCGGGTTCGTACGGTCCCAGCGGGACGCGCTGGCCGCGCGTTTCGGCGTGTCTGGTTTCGGCGAGCCGGGTCTCGCCACGCCGGGTTTCGAAGCGTCGGATTTCGGCGTGTCGCGTTGAGCCCCGCCGGGCTTCTCCTATCGTCATCCGAATGCGCCAGTACTCTCCGGACCTGACTCCGCCGTGGAAGAAGCCCAAGCCCGTGCCGGAGGTTCCGGCGGAGCCGGGCCTGGTGGTCGAGGAGCCGGGTACCGGTTTCTGCGGTGCGGTGATCCGCTGCGAGGCGGGCACGGTGACGCTGGAGGACCGCTTCGGCAAGCACCGCGTGTTCCCCCTGGAACCGCGCGGCTTCCTCCTGGAGGGCCAGGTGGTCACTCTCACCCGCCCCTCCTCCACCACCACCCGTCCCACCCGCACGGCCTCCGGTTCGGTGGCCGTCCCCGGCGCGCGGGCCCGGGTCGCCCGTGCCGGCCGGATCTACGTGGAGGGCCGCCACGACGCCGAGCTGGTCGAACGGGTCTGGGGCGACGATCTGCGCATCGAGGGCGTCGTGGTCGAGTACCTGGAGGGCGTCGACGACCTGCCCGCGATCGTGGCGGACTTCTCACCCGGCCCGGACGCCCGCCTCGGGGTCCTCGTCGACCACCTGGTGCCCGGCAGCAAGGAGTCCCGTATCGCGGCGTCGGTCACGAGCGATCACGCCCTGGTCCTCGGCCACCCCTACATCGACATCTGGGAAGCCGTGAAGCCGTCCTCCGTGGGCATCCCGTCCTGGCCCCGGGTCCCCCACGGCCAGGACTGGAAAACCGGCGTCTGCCGCGCCCTCGGCTGGCCCGAGAACACCGGCGCCGCCTGGCAGCACATCCTGTCCCGCGTCCACTCCTACAAGGACCTGCAACCGGAACTCCTGGGCCGAGTGGAAGAACTCATCGACTTCGTCACAGCCCCACACTGACAACACGCGAGAAACTGCGCGACCAGCCCCCACCGGCCCACAACCGAAGAACAACGGGCAGCCGGGAATCCGGGGCGCAGCCCCGACCCTCCAGGGGCGCGAGGAACTGCGCGACCAGCCCCCACCAGCCCACAACCGAAGAACAACGGGCAGCCGAGGATCCGGGGCGCAGCCCCGACCCTCCAGGGGCGCGAGGAACTGCGCGACCAGCCCCCACCCACCCGCGGCCGAAGAACACAGCCGGGGAGTGGGGGCGCAGCCCCCTCAGTCCACCAGGTCTCGTACGACCGCGTCCGCCAGCAACCGCCCCCGCAACGTAAGAACCGCCCGCCCCTCGCCATACGCCCCTGATTCGAGCAACCCCTCCGACAACGCACGCCCCGCCGCCGCAAGCCCCTCCACCCGCAGCAGCGACAACGGACACCCCTCCCGAAGCCGCAGCTCCAGCAGAATCCGCTCCACCCGCCGGTCCTCCTCCGAGAGCAGCTCACGCCCCGCCCCGGGAGACCGCCCCGCGGCCAACGCCCCCGCATACGCCCCGGGATGCTTCACGTTCCACCACCGCACCCCGCCCACATGGCTGTGGGCCCCGGGCCCGGCCCCCCACCAGTCGGCACCCCGCCAGTACAGCTCGTTGTGAAGGCACCGCCCGGCGGCGGAAGTGGCCCAGTTGGACACCTCGTACCAGTCGAACCCCGCCCCGGAGAGCACCTCGTCGGCGATCAGATACCGGTCCGCATGCACATCGTCGTCCGTCATCGGCACCTCGCCCCGCCGGATACGACGGGCGAGCTGCGTCCCCTCCTCGACGATCAACGCGTACGCGGAGACATGGTCGGGCCCGGCACCGAGCGCGGCGTCGAGCGAGGCCCGCCAGTCGTCGTCGGACTCACCGGGCGTGCCGTAGATCAGGTCGAGGTTCACATGCTCGAACCCGACCGCTCGCGCCTCCGCGACACACGCCTCGGGCCGGCCGGGGGTGTGCGTACGGTCGAGCACCTTGAGGACGTGCTGCCGGGCACTCTGCATGCCGAAGGAGATCCGGTTGAACCCTCCGGCCCTGAGCGTCTCCAGATACCGCGGATCAACCGACTCCGGGTTCGCCTCGGTCGTGATCTCCGCGTCGTCCGCGAGCCCGAACTCGTCCCGGATCGCCCCCAGCATCCGTACGAGGTCGTCGGCGGCCAGCAGCGTGGGCGTACCGCCGCCGACGAACACCGTACGGACGGGTCGCGGGTCGTCGCCGAGGACCTTGCGGGCGAGCCGGACCTCGTCGATCAGCGTGTCCGCGTAGTTGTCGCGGGAGGCGAGCACGCCTCCGGTGCCCCGCAGCTCGGTCGCCGTGTAGGTGTTGAAGTCGCAGTAGCCGCAGCGGGTCGCGCAGTACGGCACGTGGAGGTAGAAACCGAGGGGTCGCTCGGCGGCTCCGGCCAGGGCGTGCGCGGGCAGCGCCCCGTCGTCGGGGACGGGCTCACCGTCGGGAAGTGCGGAAGGCATGCCTTCCATTGTCCCGTACCCGGCCGCATACCCCTTTCCAGCCACTCACCTGCGGTTTCTCTCTCCCCCGCTCCTCCCGCTCTCCCAGCCCCCCGACTCCGCCCTACTCCGTCCACTCCGCCTGCAGCACCAACAACGCCAGGTCGTCCTCCGGCGGCTTGCTGCCGAACTCGTGCACGAGCCGCCGGATCCGTTCCGCGACGAGCTCCGCGCTCAGCCCCGTACAGCCCGCGAGGGCCTCCGCGAGCCCTTCGTCGTCATCGAACTGGCGGGGCCCGCTGCGGCGCTCCGTCACCCCGTCGGTGACACACAGGACGGTGTCACCGGGGTACAGGTCGAAGGTCTCGGAGACGTAGGTCGCGTCCTCGAAGACCCCGAGGAGGGTCTGCGGCTCGGCCACTTCGCGTACGTCGCCGTCCGGGCCGAGGATCAGCGGCAGCGGATGCCCGGCGGAGGCGAGGGTGCAGCGTACGCCGCCCTCGAAGGGCACCAGCTCGCCGTACAGCATGGAGAGGAAACGGGTCTGCGGACCGTCGTCGGGGCCGAGACCCGGCCCGCCCGCCGCCACCAGCGCACGGGCCGCCGCGTCCGCCGCCTCCGTGGCGTCGTCGAGGAGGAGCTGGTTGAGGCGGTCGAGGACGTCCGCGACGTGGTACCCCTCGCGGGCCAGCAGTCGCACCCAGGGCCGGGCGAGGCCGATCACGACGGCGGCCTCGGGGCCCTTGCCCTGGACGTCGCCGAGGACGAAGCACCAGCGTCCGTCGCCCGCGGGGAACAGGTCGTAGAAGTCACCGCTGGGTCCGCCCTTGTCGAGCGGCTCGTACACGAGGGCGCTGCGCACCCCGGGGATCTCGGCGACCGCTCCGGGCAGCAGGCCGCGCTGGAGGACCCGGCTGATGGTGGCCTGGCGCGCGTACTGGCGGGCCGCGCCGATGGCGAGGGCGATCCGTCGGCTGAGGTCCTCGACGAGCCCGGTGACCTCGTCGGGGAAGGCGGTCGGTCCGGCCCGGCCGATGACGAGGGTGCCGAGCGGCCGGCCGCCCGCGATCAGCCGGTACGCGAGCGCCGCCCCGCTCACCCCGCCCACGCCACC
>LRTP01001123.1 GCA_001550305.1 Streptomyces diastatochromogenes | reverse complement strand
CCCCCCGCCCACGCCCCCCGCCTGCCCCTGCCCCTGCCCCTGCCCCTGCCCCGTACCTAACGCCTCCCCCGGCCCCAACGCCTCCCCCGGCCAGGGCACCGGCACCGCCCGGGACCGCACCGAGTCCGGCAACCGCGGCGGATCCTTCTCCAGGGCCCGCCGCAGCTCCTCGATCCGGTTCTCACTGCCGTGCCAGACGCGGGCGAGCCGGGGTCCCAGGGCCAGGCCGAGCCCACCCGCCCGGTCGGTGGCCTCGTCCTCCAGCCATACGGCACACCAGTCGGCGAGCCGCGGCACGAGGAGTTGCCCGGCAAGCGCTGCGACGAGGTCCTCGTCGAGCTGCCCGGCGAGCAGGTCGGAGGCCTCGGCGAGGAAGGAGAGAGCGCCGCGGTTGAGCCAGTCGCCGTCCTGTCGCGGCCCTTGCCGCGGTCCGGCAGCGAACGTCCCGCCGACCGGCCCCGCCTCTCCGACCAGTCCCGTCTCTCCAGCCACTCCCGTCCCGCCCGGCAGTCCGATTCCCCCCGGCAGTCCCATTCCGCCCGGCAGTCCGATTCCGTCGACCAACCCCGAACCGGCGGACAGTCCCATGGCGTCCGTCATTCCCGGCCCGGCACCCAACCCCCCATCGGCACCGAACCCACCCCCCATGTTCAGCCCACGCTCAACGCCCAACCCACCACCAACACCCAACCCACCTTCAACACCCAACCCACCTTCAACACCCAACTCACCCTCGACACCCAACCCACCCTGAGCACCCAGCCCCTCCTCGACGCCCAGCCCCCCGTCCACAGGCAGCCGCGCCCACACGGTCTTGACCCCGGTCCGATACGTGATCCCCCACGCCTCCGACAGGGAGGCGACCAACCGCAGCCCGCGCCCGTACTCCGGTGTGCCATAAGCCCGTTCGGCCGACTCCTCGCGTACCGCCCGCGAGGGATGGTGGTCGGAGACCTCGACGACCACCGCGCCCACCGCACCGCCGTCGGTGATCTCCAGCCGGCACAGCAGCTCGACGTCGGTGCCCGCGTGCACGACGGCGTTGGTGACGAGTTCGCTGACGACCAGGACGGCGTCCTCGGCGAGGCGCTCGCGGACGATCTCGGCGCCGGGCAGGGCCAGTTCCCCCCAGTCGGCGAGCGTCTCGCGCACCATGCGGCGGGCGGCGCCGGGCGCGAGCGGGGTGCCCGGCAGCGCGGCGCGCGCCATGGCTTCCTGACCCACGCGGTAGTGCGCGGGCGTACCAGGGGCGAGCGCCATGGAGTCCGGTTGCGACTCCCGTTGCGTCGGAATGGCCCCCACTGTGCGGCTCCCTGAGCAGTTCGGACGAATACGCCTCAGGCGACACGGACAGAGTGACAGACTGGCCACGCCCATAAGCACCGAGTTACCGAAGTGGGCCGCCATGAGTGAGAACAGTGCTACGCGTGTGCTCGAAGACGGACAGATTCGGGCATTCGACGACGGCCGGATCCCGGCCTCCGATCTGCGTCCGCTGCTCGCCGCGATGACCGCCGCGCGGGACGGCGACTTCTCCAAGGTGCCGGAGACGGGGTACGGCCTGGTGGCCGACCTGAGCGCGGCGTTCAACCAGATCATCGACCGCAGCACCCACTTCAACACGGAAGTGCAGCGGGTACGACGGGAGCTGGTCCGGCACGGACGGCTCGACGAGCGGCTGTCGGCGAGCCCGGGCCAGGGCAGTTGGACGACCCGCGTCAATGACGTGAACCAGTTGCTCGACGCCCTGGTGGCGCCCGCCGCGAACGCGACGCGCGTCCTGGACGCGGTGGCCGGCGGCGACCTCACGCAGCGGGTCGACCTGCACGACGGCAACCGTCAACTCCGGGGTGATCTCCGGAGGTTGGGGCGCGCCGTCAACAAGATGGTCGATCAGCTCTCCCTCTTCACGGGCGAGGTGACCCGGGTCGCGCGCGAGGTCGGCACCGAAGGCCGTCTCGGCGGGCGGGCCAAGGTGCAGGGTCTGTCGGGCAGTTGGCGCGATGTGACCGAGGCGGTCAACACGATGGCGTCCCGGCTGACGGCCCAGGTCCGTGACATCGCCCTGGTGACCACGGCGGTGGCGCGCGGCGACCTGACGCGCACGGTGACCGTCGAGGCGACCGGTGAGCTGCTCGAACTGAAGCTCACCGTGAACACGATGGTCGACCAGCTGTCCGCCTTCGCCGACGAGGTCACGCGCGTCGCCCGCGAGGTCGGCACCGAAGGGCAACTGGGTGGCCGCGCCCAGGTCAGAGGCGTCTCGGGGGTCTGGAAGGACCTCACCGACAACGTCAACTTCATGGCCTCGAACCTGACGTCCCAGGTCCGCAACATCGCCCAGGTCACGACGGCCGTGGCCAACGGCGACCTCAGCCAGAAGATCACGGTGGACGCGAAGGGCGAGATCCTCGAACTCAAGTCGACCATCAACACGATGGTCGACCAGCTCTCCGCCTTCGCCGACGAGGTCACGCGTGTCGCCCGCGAGGTCGGCACCGAAGGCAACCTCGGCGGGCGGGCCCAGGTCAGAGGCGTCTCCGGGGTCTGGAAGGATCTCACCGACAACGTCAACTTCATGGCGGACAACCTGACCTCGCAGGTCCGCAACATCGCCCTCGTCTCCACGGCCGTCGCGCAGGGCGACCTCGGCAAGAAGATCACGGTCGAGGCGAAGGGCGAGATCCTCGAACTCAAGTCGACCATCAACACCATGGTCGACCAGCTCTCCGCCTTCGCCGACGAGGTCACGCGCGTCGCCCGCGAGGTCGGCACCGAAGGCAACCTCGGCGGCCAGGCCCAGGTCAGGGGCGTCTCCGGCGTCTGGAAGGACCTGACGGACAACGTCAACTTCATGGCCCTGAACCTGACCTCCCAGGTCCGCAACATCGCCCAGGTGACGACGGCCGTCGCGAACGGCGACCTGTCGAAGAAGATCACCGTCGACGCCCGTGGCGAGATCCTGGAGCTGAAGGACACCGTCAACACGATGGTGGAGCAGCTGCGCGCCTTCGCCGACGAGGTGACCCGGGTGGCCCGCGAGGTCGGCACCGACGGGCGACTCGGCGGACGGGCCCAGGTTCTCGGCGTCTCCGGCGTCTGGCGGGATCTGACCGACAACGTCAACTACATGGCCGACAACCTCACTTCGCAGGTGCGGAACATCGCGCAGGTCGCGACGGCCGTGGCGCAGGGCGACCTGTCGAAGAAGATCGACGTGGACGCCCGCGGCGAGATCCTCGAACTGAAGACGACCATCAACACGATGGTCGACACGCTCTCCTCCTTCTCCTCCGAGGTGACCCGGGTGGCCCGCGAGGTGGGTTCGGAGGGCCAACTCGGCGGTCAGGCACGGGTCGAGGGCGTGTACGGCACCTGGAAGCGCCTCACGACCAACGTCAACGAACTCGCCTCCAACCTCACCACCCAGGTCCGCGCGATCGCCGAGGTGGCCTCCGCGGTGGCACAGGGCGACATGTCCCGCTCCATCACCGTGGAGACGCAGGGCGAGGTCGCCGAGCTGAAGGACAACATCAACCTGATGGTGGCCAACCTCCGCGAGACGACCCGCGCGAAGGACTGGCTGGAGTCGAACCTCGCCCGCCTCGCCGCGCTGATGCAGGGCCACCGCGACCTGATGGAGGTCGCCGACCTGATCCTGCGCGAGCTGACCCCGCTGGTGAACGCGCAGTACGGCGCCTTCTTCCTGGCCGACCCGGAGGAGGACGGAGCCTCCCTCCACACCGCCGTCCCCGCCAAGGGACTCGCCTTCATCGCCGGATACGGCTCGGCGCAGGGCGCCACGGTCGACACGGGCGGCATGCCGGTGCACGGCCTGGTCCGACAGGCGGCCCGCGAGAAGAAGCGGATCCTCGTCGAGGAGGCCCCGCCGGACTACATCAAGATCAACAGCGGTCTGGGGGAAGCCGCCCCCGCCAGCGTCGTCATCATCCCGATCCTCTTCGAGGACAAACTCCTCGGTGTGATCGAGCTCGCCTCCTTCTCCCGCTTCTCCGACGTCCATCTGGCCTTCTTCGACCAGTTCGTGAACACCATCGGCGTGGCCATCAACACGATCATCGCCAACTCCCGTACGGAGTCCCTGCTCGGCGAGTCCCAGCGCCTCGCCATCCAGCTCCAGGACCGCTCGGACGAACTCCAGTCGCAGCAGGCGGAGCTGCAACGCTCGAACGCCGAACTGGAGGAGAAGGCGGCGCTCTTGGCGACGAGCTCGCAGTACAAGTCGGAGTTCCTGGCGAACATGTCGCACGAGCTGCGCACCCCGCTGAACTCGCTGCTCATCCTGGCCCGGCTGCTGTCGGACAACCCGGACGGCCATCTCTCCGACCAGGAGGTGCAGTTCGCGACGACGATCCACCGCTCGGGATCGGACCTCCTCCAGCTCATCAACGACATCCTCGACCTGTCGAAGATCGAGGCGGGCCGTATGGACGTACGCCCGAAGAAGCTCCCCCTGATCAAACTCCTCGACTACGTCCACGCAACGTTCCGCCCGCTCACCCTCGACCGGGGTCTCGCCTTCGAGGTGACGGTCGGGGAGGACGTACCGCGGGAGATGTACTCCGACGAGCAGCGGCTCCAGCAGATCCTGCGCAACCTGCTCTCCAACGCGATCAAGTTCACCGCGACCGGCCGGGTCGAACTACGCGTCAACCGCCTCAAGGACCCCGACCACGCCTTCACCCGGGAGAACAGCGACGACGTGATCGCCTTCGCCGTCTCCGACACCGGCATCGGGATCGCCGCGGAGAAGCTCCCGGTGATCTTCGAGGCGTTCCAGCAGGCCGACGGCACCACCAACCGCAAGTACGGCGGCACCGGCCTCGGCCTGTCCATCAGCCGGGAGATCGCCGGACTGCTCGGCGGCCGCATCATCGCGGAGAGCGCCCCCGGCAAGGGCTCCACCTTCACGCTGTACGTCCCTGTCATCAGCCCCGGCCACACGGCGACCGGCGCCGCCCCGGAGGATCTCCGGCCGCTCGTGCCCGAGCAGTTGTCCACCGAGCCGTACACCTCCCACGACACCGACGACTCCTGGCCCACCCCCACCAAGCTGGAGGCGTGGAAGGCCGGCCGGGCGGGTCAGGTCCTGCCGGGGCGACGGGTGCTGATCGTGGACGACGACATCCGCAACGTCTTCGCGCTCACCCATGTCCTGGGCCGCGTCGGCATGCCCGTCCTGTACGCGGAGAACGGCCGCGAGGGCATCGAGACCCTGGAGCGCAACCCCGACGTGGAACTCGTCCTGATGGACATCATGATGCCGGAGATGGACGGCTACGAGACGATCTCCGCCATCCGCCGCACCCCCCGCTGGACGGGCCTGCCGATCGTCGCGCTCACCGCGAAGGCGATGCCGGGAGACCGCGAGAAGTCCATCGCGCGCGGTGCCAACGACTACGTACCCAAACCGGTGGACGTCGATCAGCTGCTCACGGTCGTCTGCGCCCTCCTCGACCCGGAGAGCGCGCACGACGCGGAGCAGGACGACTCCGAAGAATCCGTTGTTCCGGGGCCGAGCACATCGTCCGAGGAGGCCGCGGCCCCGCCGACGACCGAATGAGGACAGTCACCATGAGCGCTGAGGAAACGACCTACGAGCGCGCCAGCATCCTCCTGGTCGACGACATGGAGGACAACCTGATCGCGCTGGAGGCCGTCCTGGGGTCCCTCAACGAGCCGCTCGTACGTGCGCGTTCGGGCGAGGAGGCGATGAAGGCGCTGCTCAGGCAACGCTTCGCCGTCGTCCTCCTCGACATCCGCATGCCCGGCATGGACGGCTTCGAGACAGCCGCCAACATCAAGCGGCTCGACCAGACCAAGGACGTCCCGATCATCTTCCTGACCGGCACCGACGCCGACGCCGGCTATGCCTTCCGCGGCTACGCGACCGGCGCCGCCGACTACCTGACCAAGCCCTTCGACCCCTGGGTCCTGCGCGCCAAGGTCACGGTCTTCCTGGACCTCCACCGCAAGAACCAGCAGCTGGAACGCCTGCTGACCCAGGAACACACCCACGCGGCCCAGATCAGCACACGGCTGGCGGCTCTGGAGAAGCAGTTGGCGACAGAGGACCCTCCGAACGTGCCGGACCTCCGCAGGCAGGTGGCAGAGCTGCAGCACCTGATAGCCAAGGCGGCCGGCACCCGCGCCCCATAGGGGCGCGGGGAACTGCGCGACCAGCCACAACGAACCCGCAGCCGAAACCCGCCCGACCGCCGGAGGCTCACGCTTCCCTGGAGCCCGCGTACATCTCCTCAATGAGTCCCTTGTACTCCCGCTCCACCACCGGCCGCTTCAACTTCAGACTCGGCGTGATCTCCCCGTGCTCCACATCAAGATCCCGCGGCAGCAACCGGAACTTCTTGATGGTCTGCCACCGCTGGAGCCCCTCGTTGAGTTCCTTGACGTACCCCTCGACGAGGGCGACCGTGACCGGGGCCGCGACGACCTCGGCGTACGACTTGCCCTCCAGCCCGTTCTCCTTCGCCCACTCCAGGATGGACGGTTCGTCCAGCGCGATGAGGGCGGTGCAGAAGTTCCGGTCGGCGCCGTGCACGAGGATGTTGGAGACGTACGGACAGACGGCCTTGAACTGGCCCTCGACCTCGGCGGGCGCGATGTACTTGCCGCCCGAGGTCTTGATGAGGTCCTTCTTGCGGTCGGTGATCCGGAGGTACCCGTCGGGCGACAGCTCTCCGATGTCGCCGGTGTGGAACCAGCCGTCGGACTCGAGGACCTCGGCGGTCTTCTCGGGCAGCCCGTGGTAGCCCTCCATGATGCCGGGGCTGCGCAGCAGGATCTCGCCGTCGTCCGCGATGCGCACCTCCGTGCCGGGCAGCGGCTTGCCCACCGTGCCGGTGCGGTACGCCTCGCCGGGGTTCACGAAGGAGGCGGCGGAGGATTCCGTGAGGCCGTACCCCTCGAGGATGTGGATGCCGGCGCCCGCGAAGAAGTAGCCGATCTCGGGGGCGAGCGCGGCGGAGCCGGAGACGCAGGCGCGCAGCCGGCCGCCGAAGGCCTCGCGGATCTTGGCGAAGACGAGTGCGTCCGCGACCTTGTGCTTGGCGCCCAGTCCGAAGGGCACGGCGGCGGTGCCGGTGCGGCGGAAGCTGTCCTGGCTGGCCTTCGCGTACTCGCGGGAGACCTCGGCGGCCCACTGGAAGATCTTGTACTTGGCGCCGCCGCCGGCCCGTGCCTTGGCCGCGACCCCGTTGTAGACCTTCTCGAAGATGCGCGGGACGGCCGCCATGTACGTCGGCTGCACGATCGGCAGATTCTCGATGATCTTGTCGACGCGGCCGTCGACGGCGGTGACGTGCCCGACCTCGATCTGGCCGGAGGTGAGCACCTTGCCGAAGACGTGGGCGAGCGGCAGCCACAGGTACTGCACGTCGTCGGGGCCGAGCAGCCCGGTCGAGGCGATGGCCTTCGCCATGTACGACCAGTTGTCGTGCGGGAGGCGCACGCCCTTGGGGCGGCCGGTGGTACCGGAGGTGTAGATGAGGGTGGCGAGCTGGTCGGCGGTGATCGCGCCGACGCGCTCCTTGATCAGCTCGGGGTTCTTCTCCAGGTACGCGGCACCGCGCGTCTCCAGTTCGGCGAGGGTGAGCACCCCGTCGCCGGTCTCGACGCCCGCCGGGTCGATGACGACGATGTGGCCGAGTTCGGGCAGCTCGGCGCGCTTCTCCCGGGCCTTGGTGAGCTGGGCCGCGTTCTCCGCGATCAGGACCTTGCTGTCGGAGTCGGAGAGGATGAACGCCGACTCCTCGGCGTTCGTCTGCGGGTAGATCGTCGTCGTGGCCGCGCCCGCGCACAGGATGCCGAGGTCGGCGAGGATCCACTCGACCCGGGTGGAGGAGGCGAGCGCGACGCGCTGCTCCGGCCGTACGCCCAGTTCGATCAGTCCGGCCGCGATGGCGTAGACCCGCTCGGCGGCCTGCGCCCAGCTCAGCGACTTCCACTCGTCCGGGCCCTCACCTGAGGCAGGGGGGACCGGATAGCGGTAGGCCTCGGCGTTGGGCGTGGCTGCCACGCGCTCCAGGAAGAGGGCCGCCACGGACGGCGGACGGTTCTCGATCAGGGTCTGTGTGTCGCTCACGACATCCTCCGGGGCCCGCGACAGTGCGTGCGTCTGGCTCGACCGACTGCTGACTGTTGCTGTGCGGCTGGCTGGTTCGGCTGTTGTTTAACTCGCGAGTAACCATCGAGCAGAGATCAGAGTAAGGCGCGTCCGGCCAGTGCGTAAGGGGCGGCGGCCTGTCACTTCCTACAGAGAGCGACCCTACGCACGCGTACGGGCTCGCCGCGCCGAGGCGCGACGAGCCCGCATTGTGCCCGAGTTTCCGGGGGTAACAGGTGGCTACTTCTTGCCCTTCGCCGAACCGCCGCTGTCGTCGCTGGACAGCACGGCGATGAAGGCCTCTTGCGGAACCTCCACAGAGCCCACCATCTTCATCCGCTTCTTGCCTTCCTTCTGCTTCTCCAGCAGCTTCCGCTTACGGGAGATGTCACCGCCGTAGCACTTGGCGAGGACGTCCTTGCGGATGGCGCGGATGGTCTCGCGCGCGATGACGCGCGACCCGATGGCGGCCTGGATGGGCACCTCGAAGGCCTGCCTCGGGATCAGCTCACGCAGCTTCGCGACGAGCCGCACCCCGTACGCGTACGCCGCGTCCTTGTGGGTGATCGCCGAGAAGGCGTCCACCTTGTCGCCGTGCAGCAGGATGTCGACCTTGACCAGGCTGGAGGTCTGCTCACCGGTGGGCTCGTAGTCGAGCGAGGCGTAACCCCGCGTCTTCGACTTCAACTGGTCGAAGAAGTCGAAGACGATCTCGGCGAGCGGCAGCGTGTACCGGATCTCGACCCGGTCCTCGGACAGGTAGTCCATGCCGAGCAGGGTGCCGCGCCGGGTCTGGCACAGTTCCATGATCGAGCCGATGAACTCGGAGGGCGCCAGGATCGTGGCGCGCACGACGGGCTCGTACACCTCGTCGATCTTGCCCTCGGGGAACTCGCTCGGGTTGGTGACGATGTGCTCGCTGCGGTCCTCCATGACGACCCGGTAGACCACGTTCGGCGCGGTCGCGATCAGGTCGAGCCCGAACTCGCGCTCGAGCCGCTCACGGATCACGTCGAGGTGCAGCAGCCCGAGGAAACCGACGCGGAAGCCGAAGCCGAGCGCGGCGGAGGTCTCCGGCTCGTAGACGAGCGCGGCATCGTTGAGCTGCAGCTTGTCGAGCGCGTCGCGCAGCTCGGGGTAGTCGGACCCGTCCAGCGGATAGAGCCCGGAGAAGACCATGGGCTTGGGGTCCTTGTACCCGCCGAGCGCCTCGGTCGCCCCCTTGTTGAGGGTGGTGATGGTGTCACCGACCTTGGACTGCCGGACGTCCTTCACACCGGTGATGATGTAGCCCACCTCACCGACGCCCAGCCCGTCGGCCGGCGTCATCTCGGGGGACGAGACGCCGATCTCCAACAGCTCATGGGTCGCTCCGGTGGACATCATCCGGATCCGCTCACGCTTGTTGAGCTGCCCGTCGATGACACGCACATACGTCACGACACCGCGGTAGGAGTCGTAGACGGAGTCGAAGATCATCGCGCGAGCGGGGGCGTCCTGGACGCCGATCGGGGCGGGGATCTCGGCGACCACCTTGTCGAGCAGGGCCTCGACACCCAGCCCCGTCTTGGCGGAGACCTTCAGCACGTCATCGGGGTCACAGCCGATGAGGTTGGCGAGCTCCTCCGAGAACTTCTCCGGCTGGGCGGCCGGCAGGTCGATCTTGTTGAGTACGGGGATGATCTTGAGGTCGTTCTCCATCGCCAGGTAGAGGTTGGCGAGGGTCTGCGCCTCGATGCCCTGGGCGGCGTCGACGAGGAGGACGGTCCCCTCGCAGGCGGCCAGCGACCGGGACACCTCGTACGTGAAGTCCACGTGCCCGGGGGTGTCGATCATGTTGAGGATGTGGGTGTTGCCCGGATCCTCCGTCGGGGCCCAGGGCAGCCGGACCGCCTGGGACTTGATCGTGATGCCGCGCTCGCGCTCGATGTCCATGCGGTCGAGGTACTGAGCACGCATCTGCCGCTGCTCGACCACCCCCGTCAGCTGGAGCATGCGGTCGGCGAGCGTGGACTTGCCGTGGTCGATGTGCGCGATGATGCAGAAATTGCGGATCAGAGCCGGGGCGGTACGGCTCGGCTCGGGCACATTGTTAGGGGTCGCGGGCACGCAGGGTCCTGTCTCTTGAGGCGCCTGTCGCCTCGGGTCGGATCGATACGTAGGCTCCATGGTCCCACGGGTGGGGAGCTGCGACCGGTTTGGGCCGGTCGTGCGGCTACTGGTAGCCTGGGTGGCTGTGTCTCGTGCCCTCTCTGCAGGAGGCACACCCCAAGGAAATCAAACGGCGAGTGAGACGTGCTGTCTCGCGCGCCTGAACCTGTAAAGGCTCATTCGTGGCGAACATCAAGTCCCAGATCAAGCGGATCAAGACCAACGAGAAGGCTCGACTGCGCAACAAGTCGGTCAAGTCCTCCCTGAAGACCGCGATCCGCAAGGCCCGCGAGGCTGCTGCCGCGGGTGACGTCGAGAAGGCCACCGAGTACACGCGCGCTGCGTCGCGCCAGCTCGACAAGGCCGTCTCGAAGGGCGTCATCCACAAGAACCAGGCCGCCAACAAGAAGTCGGCGCTTGCTTCGAAGGTCTCTTCCCTCAAGGGCTGAGTCGGCTGGGCCCCATCGGGCTCAACCCCTGACTTGACCGCCGGAAAGGACCCAGCGGGCCCTCTCTTCCGCTCCTGACCGGCACCCCCGGACCCACGCGCGGCCTGCGTTCGCCACGCGGGCGTGGATCCACCATCGTGATCCGAAGGCCCCGTTCCCCTCCTTCCCCAGGAGACGGACGGGGCCTTTGGCATAGGTCCCGCCAGGGGCAGACGGGAAATCAGGGCGAAGCCCCGCCTCAGGGGCGCGGGGAACTGCGCGAGCAACCCCCCGCCCACCCGCACCCGACAACCCCACCCGGGGGTCGGGGGGCGGAGCCCCCTGGGATGGGACGGGCAGGGGCGGCGGGGGCGAAAGAACTCGGGCTCAGCCCAGCAGGGCGTTACCCCCGTCGAGACCGAGCCGCCCGAGCAATCGCCACGACCGCCTTCTCCAGCGCGTACTCGGGATCATCTCCCCCGCCCTTGACCCCGGCATCGGCATCGGCGACCGCCCGCAGGGCAACCGCGACCCCGTCCGGCGTCCACCCCCGCATCTGCTGCCGCACCCGATCGATCTTCCACGGCGGCATCCCCAGCTCACGGGCAAGATCGGCCGGCCGGCCCCCGCGCGCGGAGGACAGCTTCCCGATCGCCCGTACCCCCTGAGCCAACGCACTGGTGATCAAGACGGGCGCGACCCCGGTCGACAAGGACCACCGCAACGCCTCCAACGCCTCCGCGGCCCGCCCCTCCACGGCCCGGTCGGCCACGGTGAAGCTCGACGCCTCGGCCCGCCCGGTGTAGTACCGCCCGACAATGGCCTCGTCGATCGTCCCCTCGACATCCGCGGTCAGCTGCGACACGGCGGACGCCAGCTCCCGCAGATCACTCCCGATCGAGTCGACCAGCGCCTGGCACGCCTCGGGCGTGGCCGATCTCCCGAGCGCCCGGAACTCGCTCCGCACGAACGCCAGCCGGTCCGCGGGCTTCGTCATCTTGGGGCACGCGACCTCCCGCGCCCCCACCTTGCGCGCGGCGTCGAGGAGCCCCTTGCCCTTGGCCCCACCGGCGTGCAGCAGCACGAGGGTGATCTCCTCGGCCGGCGCGTCCAGGTACGCCTTCACGTCCTTGACCGTGTCGGCCGACAGATCCTGCGCATTGCGCACGACCACGACCTTGCGCTCGGAGAAGAGCGAGGGACTCGTCAGCTCGGCCAGCGTGCCGGGCTGCAGCTGGTCCGGAGTGAGGTCCCGTACGTCCGTGTCGGCGTCGGCGGCCCTGGCGGCGGCCACCACCTCCTGCACGGCACGGTCGAGCAGGAGGTCCTCCTGGCCCACGGCAAGTGTGACGGGGGCGAGAGGGTCGTCTTGAGCGGTCTTCTTGGCCATCACCGAAAGCATCCCACGCGCCACTGACAACCCGCCCCGCACGGGAACCCGCACTCCCAGCCCCGGCTGAGCCCTACGGCTCCTCGCGCCAGCCGTCCCACTCCCCCGCGAACTCGTCCAGCTCCTTCGAATCGAGCCGCTCCCCGGGATCTGTCAGGACCAGTAGCCACTGCGCGTCCTCGGCATCGTCCTCACCGGCCAGCGCGTCCCTGACGAGCTGCGGCTCCTCGTCGAGCCCGAACCGGTCACCGATCACCTCCGCCGCCTCTTCCGCGGCATCGCGGTCGGGCAGCACCAGCACATGTCTCACATCGCTCACGAGAACATCTTCCGCCACGCCGGACACGACCGACGCCGGGGTCGACGCTTCTGAACGCAGGGATCAGCCCTTCCGCACCTCCGGCACCCGGTCCAGCTCGATCCCGAAGCGCTCCCGGTAGAGCGCCAGCACCTCCTCGTCCGTTGCCAGTTCCGACACCTCCTTCGTCCCGTCCGGCGCCGTCGCCGTCAGGTTCCGACCGCTGAGCGTGATCCGCCCTCCGTCCTCCGTCACCCGCGAACAGACCAGCGACCGCGTGAAATGCGACTTCGGCGAAGTGCTGTGCCACCAGGCCCCGGCGGCGAAGTCCCCCAGCACCCGCGGTCGCACCTCCAGGCGGTACTGCGGGTTGCCGTCCCGGATGACGTCCAGGTCCTCGGCCTCCCGCCGTCCGCCGACGCCTCGCACTCCCGCCGCGTCCGGCCCCGCCTCGAGCACCCTGAACGTGCCGCCCGGGTCCACCTGTTCGGTCCGCGCCCCGAAGGCCAGCGGATAGTGACTGTGCGCCCCGAACCCGACGTCCGCCAGCCAGTCGCCCCCGTCCACCGTCCGCACCCGCAGCGCGAGATGGTCGTACGGGATCCCGAGCCGCCCCTCCTCCCCGTACACCCGCCCCGCGAGCAGCGTGACGTCGAAGCCCAGCGCCCCGAGCAACGCCCCGAACGCCCCGTTCAGTTCGTAGCAGAAGCCACCCCTGCGCCCGCCCACCACCTTGTCCAGCAGTCGCTTCTCCTCCAGCACGATCTCCTCACCCAGATGGATCGACAGGTTCTCGAACGGCACCGCCTTCAGATGACGCAGGTGCAGGTCGCGCAGCACACCTGAAGTGGGCCACGCGGGGTGATGGGCGCCGATCCGGCGGAGGTAGGCGTCGGCCTGTGCGGAATTCATGCCCTCAGTCTCTCGCCACGCTCAGCCCTCCGCCCGCACCGACCACGGCCAGCGCCCCGTCCTTGTCCGTCCGCAGCACCACGGCACCCCCGGCACGCAGCGCCGCAATCGTGCTGGGCGCGGGATGCCCGTACGGGTTGTCCCTGCCGCACGAGATCAGGGCCAGCCGCGGGGCCACCCTCCGTATGAGCTCCGGGTCCTGGTAGGCCGAGCCGTGGTGGGCGACCTTGAGCACGTCCACGGCCGTCAGCTCCCCGGCCGCCGGTGATCGCAGCAGCGCCTGCTGCGCCGGCGGTTCGAGGTCGCCGAGCAACAGCAACCGCAGCCCCGCCGACCGTACGACGAGGGCGACGCTGGCGTCGTTCGGCCCGTCCGGGGTGGGCGCCGGGCTCGGTGGCGGCCACAGCACCTGCCAGTCGAGACCGCCGACGCGCCGCCGTTCACCCGCCACGGCCGAGGTCACCGAGATGTGGCGAGCGGCCGCCTGTCTCCGTACGAACTCGGCCTGATCGGGCGGCTCCGCGAAGCCCGTCGTCTCGATCGCCCCCACCGCACGCCCGCGCAGCACCCCCGGCAGCCCCGCCACATGGTCGGCGTGGAAATGCGTCAGCACGACGAGCGGGATCCGGGTGATGCCGAGCGTGGTCAGACAGTGGTCGACCAGCGCCGGATCGGGGCCCGCGTCCACCACCACCGCGGTGCCGTCGCCCGCCGCGAGCACCGTCGCGTCGCCCTGTCCCACGTCGCACATCGCGAACCGCCAGCCGGGCGGCGGCCATCCCGTGATCACCCTGGTGAACGGCGCCGGCTGCACCACGACCAGCAGGAACACCACGACACAGGCACCGCTCAGCCAAGGGTGCTTCAGGAGCCGTCGCCCGGCGAACACGACGACCGCCGTGACCAGGGCGAGCAGCAGCGCCCCCGGCCAACTCGCGGGCCAGTCCACTCCCCCGCCGGGCAGCGCGGCTCCGGTCCGTGCGATGTCGGCGATCCACCAGGCCGGCCAACTCGCGCACCATGCGAGCCCCTTGGCCACGGGCAGCACCACCGGCGCCGTCGCCAGCGTCGCGAACCCCAGCACCGTGGCCGGCGCCACGGCGAACTCCGCGAGCAGGTTGCACGGCACCGCCACCAGGCTCACCCGGGCCGACAGAACTGCGACGACCGGCGCGCACAGGGCCTGTGCGGCGCCCGCGGCGGCCAGTGCCTCGGCCAGGCGCGGCGGCATCCGGCGTCTTTGGAGCGCCGCGCTCCACCGCGGGGCGAGCGTGAGCAGGGCGCCGGTCGCCAGCACGGAGAGCAGGAAGCCGTAACTCCGTGACAGCCACGGGTCGTACAGCACCAGCAGCAGTACGGCCGCGGACAGGGCGGGGATCAGCGATCTGCGGCGGCCGGTCGCGAGGGCGAGCAGCGCGATCGATCCGCAGGCCGCGGCCCGCAGCACGCTCGGGTCCGGCCGGCACACGATCACGAAGCCGAGCGTGACCGCGCCACCGAGCAGGGCGGTGGCCCGCAGCGGGATACCGAGCCTCGGTGCGAGGCCACGCCGCTCGGCGCGCGGGGCGAGACCCGGTGGTCCGACGAACAGGGCGAGCAAGATCGTGAAGTTGCCGCCGCTGACCGCCAGCAAATGTGTGAGATCCGTCGCCTTGAACGCCTCGTCCAGCTCCGGTGTGACCCGTGAGGTGTCCCCCACGACCAGCCCCGGCAGCAGCGCCCGCGCGTCCGCCTCCAGCCCGTCGGTCGCCTGCCGCAGGCCCTCGCGCAACCGGCCGGCGAACCGCTGCGGTCCGGACGGCTGCCCC
>LRTP01001122.1 GCA_001550305.1 Streptomyces diastatochromogenes | reverse complement strand
CTAGGAGTTGTCGTCAAATGTCACGCCCACATCAGGAGCGAGGCGAGGGTGACGGCTGCTTGGTAGGACTCGGCGGTCTTGTCGTAGCGGGTCGCGATGCCGCGCCATTGCTTGAGGCGGTTGAAGCAGCGTTCCACGACGTTGCGCCGCTTGTAGACCTGCTTGTCGAAGGCCGGCGGACGCCCGCCCCGGCTGCCGCGCCGGAGCCGGTTGCGGACTTGGTCCGCCCGCTCGGGGATGGTGTGCGGGATGTCTCGGTGTCGCAGCCAGGTCCGTATCGCGCGGGAGCTGTAGCCCTTGTCGCCGAGGACGTGGGCGGGCCGCACCCGGGGCCGTCCCGGCCCGAGACGGGGCACCCGGATCGCTTCCATCACGGCGGTGAACTGCGTGCAGTCGTTGGTGTTCCCGCCCGTGAGGATGAAGGCCAGCGGGCGGCCGAGCCCATCGCAGGCAAGGTGGATCTTGCTGGTCAGGCCACCCCGCGAGCGTCCGAGTGCCGGCGGGCAGAGCCCCCTTTTCGGGCCCCGGCCGCGTGCTGGTGAGCCCGCACGACGGTGGAGTCGACCGACACCAGCCAGTCGATGTCCCCGGCCGCGTCCGCCTTGGCCTGCGCGGCCCGCAGCATCCGCTCGAAGGTGCCGTCCTTGGCCCACCGGCGGAAACGGGTGTGCAGCGTGGCCCACGATCCGTACCGCTCGGGCACATCCCGCCAGGCCGTGCCGGTGCGGAACTTCCACACGATCCCGTTGAGGACCCTTCGGTCGTCCAACCGCTTGCGGCCCCGCAAGGACGCGGGCAGCAACGGCCGGACGAACTCCCACTCGGCATCGGACAGTTCATGACGACGTATCACCCGACCATGATCCACCACTCAAGATCATCATTTGACGACAGGGCCTAGGCCCGTCCAGGCATCCGGCGCCCCTTAGAACGGCTCGAAGTCGTCGTACTCCTTGTCCGCGTCGTCCCGCTCCGCCTGCTTGTCGCGGCGGCGCTGCGCGGCGGGCCGCGGGACGTCGAGGCGGTGGTCCTCACCACGGCGGCCGAGCATCTCCGCGCCGGCCATGACGGTGGGCTCCCAGTCGAAGACGACCGCGTTCTCCTCGGGGCCGATGGCGACGCCGTCGCCCGAGCGGGCACCCGCCTTCATCAGCTCCGCCTCGACGCCGAGGCGGTTGAGACGGTCGGCGAGGTAACCGACGGCCTCGTCGTTGTTGAAGTCGGTCTGGCGGACCCAGCGTTCGGGCTTCTCGCCGCGCACGCGGTAGAGACCGTCCTCCTCCTGGACCACGGTGAAGCCGGCGTCGTCGACCGCCTTCGGGCGGATGACGATCCGGGTCGCCTCCTCCTTGGGCCTGGCGGCGCGCGCCGTGCCGACCAGCTCGGCGAGCGCGAAGGACAGCTCCTTCAGGCCCATGTGCGCAACCGCCGACACCTCGAAGACGCGGTAGCCGCGGGCCTCCAGGTCGGGGCGGACCATCTCGGCGAGGTCCTTGCCGTCCGGCACGTCGATCTTGTTGAGGACGACGATGCGCGGACGGTTGCCGAGGCCGCCGTACTGCTTCAGCTCTTCCTCGATGATGTCGAGGTCGGTGACCGGGTCGCGCTCGGACTCCAGGGTCGCCGTGTCCAGCACGTGGACCAGCACGCTGCAGCGCTCGACGTGACGGAGGAACTCGAGACCGAGGCCCTTGCCCTGGCTCGCGCCGGGGATGAGGCCGGGCACGTCCGCGATCGTGTAGACCGTCTCGCCCGCCGTCACCACGCCCAGGTTGGGGACGAGGGTCGTGAAGGGGTAGTCCGCGATCTTCGGCTTGGCGGCCGACAGGACGGAGATGAGGGACGACTTGCCGGCACTCGGGTAGCCGACGAGGGCCACGTCCGCGACGGTCTTCAGCTCCAGGACGATGTCCTGGAAGTCACCGGGGACACCGAGCAGCGCGAAGCCGGGCGCCTTGCGGCGGGCCGAGGCCAGCGCCGCGTTGCCGAGGCCACCGCGACCGCCCTGTGCGGCGACGTACGACGTGCCGTGGCCGACGAGGTCCGCGAGGACGTTGCCCGCCTTGTCGAGCACGACCGTGCCGTCCGGCACCGGCAGGATCAGGTCCTGGCCGTCCTTGCCGGAGCGGTTGCCGCCCTCACCGGGCTTGCCGTTGGTGGCGCTGCGGTGCGGCTTGTGGTGGTAGTCGAGCAGCGTGGTCACGGACTGGTCGACGACCAGCATCACGTCACCGCCCCGGCCGCCGTTGCCGCCGTCCGGGCCGCCGAGCGGCTTGAACTTCTCCCGGTGTACGGAGGCACAGCCGTGGCCTCCGCTACCCGCGGCGACGTTCAGCTCGACGCGGTCCACGAAGGTGGTCATGGGATGTGCCTCCAGTTACGTACGAAAGTCCTGCGCAGCCCTGTATGCCACAGAGCCGCTTCTATTCAAAACACGCGAAAGGCGGACCCGCTTCCCGTACGGGAAGTGAGGTCCGCCTCGCGAAAGAACCGGTCAGGCGACCGGAACGATGTTCACGACCTTGCGGCCACGGTGGGTACCGAACTCCACCGCACCGGCGTCAAGGGCGAACAGCGTGTCGTCCTTGCCACGGCCGACGCCGTTGCCCGGGTGGAAGTGGGTGCCGCGCTGGCGGACCAGGATCTCACCGGCGTTGACGACCTGACCGCCGAAGCGCTTCACGCCGAGCCGCTGAGCATTGGAGTCGCGACCGTTCCGAGTGGACGATGCGCCCTTCTTGTGTGCCATCTCTCCTCAGTCCCTTACTTCGCAGCCGCGGGGATCTCAGTGACCTTGATCGCCGTGTACTGCTGGCGGTGGCCCTGACGACGGCGGTAACCGGTCTTGTTCTTGTAGCGAAGGATGTCGATCTTGACGCCCTTGTGGTGGTCCACGATCTCGGCCTGGACCTTGATGCCGGCAAGGACCCACGGGTCGCTGGTCACGGCGTCGCCGTCGACAACGAGCAGGGTCGAGAGCTCGACCGTGTCGCCAACCTTGGCAGTGGGAATCTTGTCAACCTCAACGATGTCGCCGACAGCAACCTTGTGCTGGCGACCACCGCTGCGCACGATGGCGTACACGCGGATCTCTCTCTCGCTCGGAACGGAACCCCGCAGTCCAGCCACGCGCTGCGCGAGCGGCCTCTCCCGAAGCGCACGGCATGCGAACACGCACGACACGCAGAATTCCGGGAGGAAGAGGTTTACGGGGTGCGGCGCGTCAGGGGACACGCCGACGGTCTAGGTTACGGGGCCCGGCTTGAGGGGTCAAACCGGGCCACCGTCATGCGGTCGGAGCCGCGGAGGGACCGACTTCCGTCAGCCCTCCGCCGGTTCCGCGTCAGTCCTCGGTGGTCGCCGAGACCGTCGAACGGTCCTGCTGCTCGGCCGCCGCGGTCTTCTTCGCGGTGGTCTTGGCGGCCGTCTTCTTCGCGGTCGCCTTCTTGGCCGTGGCCTTCTTGGCGACCGTCTTCTTGGCAGCGGTCTTCTTGGTGGCGGCCTTCTTCGCCGTCGCCTTCTTGGCCGTCTTGCGGGCGGCCGTCTTCTTGGCCGGGGCCGGGGCCTCGGCGTCCGCCTCGACCGCCTCAGGGGCCTCGACCGGCTCCGCCGAGGCCGACGGGACGACCACGACGGCCGCCT
>LRTP01001121.1 GCA_001550305.1 Streptomyces diastatochromogenes | reverse complement strand
AGCCGACACGCGCCGGGTCGCCCGGCGCCGCGAACGGCCGCCACGGGAAGCCGCGGCCTCCGCCTCGGCGGCGCTGCTGTACAGCTCCTCGTCCGGCTGGAACTCCTGCTCGACCAGAGCGACGGGCGCGGCGACCTCGGCGGCCACCTCGGCCTCGCTCTCGACCGTCTCCGGCTCCTCCGCGATCTCGTGCGTGTGCTCGAGCTCGTGGTCGGGCTGCTCGGCACCACGGCCGCGCTTCTTGCGCTTGCCGCCGCCTCCGACCGAGGTCGGCTGCTCCATGTGCACGATCACGCCACGGCCGTTGCAGTGGACGCAGGTCTCCGAGAAGGACTCCAGCAGACCCTGGCCGACACGCTTGCGCGTCATCTGCACCAGGCCCAGCGAGGTCACCTCGGCGACCTGGTGCTTCGTACGGTCGCGTCCCAGGCACTCCAGGAGGCGCCGCAGCACCAGGTCCCGGTTGGACTCCAGGACCATGTCGATGAAGTCGATGACGACGATGCCGCCCAGGTCGCGCAGCCGCAGCTGGCGCACGATCTCCTCGGCCGCCTCCAGGTTGTTCCTGGTCACGGTCTCTTCGAGGTTGCCGCCCTGACCGGTGAACTTGCCGGTGTTGACGTCGACCACGACCATGGCCTCGGTCTTGTCGATCACCAGCGAACCGCCGCTGGGCAGCCAGACCTTGCGGTCCAGGGCCTTCATCAGCTGCTCGTCGATGCGGTACGTCGCGAAGACGTCGACCTCGGAGGTCCACTTCGACAAGCGGTCGGCCAGGTCGGGCGCGACGTGGGACACGTACCCGTGGATGGTCTCCCACGCCTCGTCGCCGCTGACGATGACCTTGGTGAAGTCCTCGTTGAAGATGTCGCGGACGACACGGACGGTCATGTCCGGCTCGCCGTACAGCAGGGACGGCGCGTTCGAGCTGCCGCCGCTCTTCGCCTTCTTCTGGATGTCCTCCCACTGCGCCTGCAGGCGCTCGACGTCGCGGCTCAGCTCGTCCTCGCTCGCTCCCTCGGCGGCGGTGCGCACGATGACGCCCGCGTCCTCGGGGACGATCTTCTTGAGGATGGTCTTCAGGCGCGCGCGCTCGGTGTCGGGCAGCTTGCGGCTGATGCCGGTCATCGAGCCCTCGGGCACGTAGACCAGGTAGCGGCCGGGCAGGGAGACCTGGCTGGTGAGGCGGGCGCCCTTGTGGCCGATCGGGTCCTTGGTGACCTGCACGAGGACCGACTGGCCGGACTTCAGCGCGCTCTCGATGCGGCGCGGCCCGTTGGCCATGCCGAGCGCCTCGAAGTTGACCTCACCGGCGTAGAGCACGGCGTTGCGGCCCTTGCCGATGTCGATGAAGGCGGCCTCCATCGACGGCAGCACGTTCTGGACCTTGCCCAGGTAGACGTTGCCGACGTACGAGGTCGACTGCTCCTTGTTGACGTAGTGCTCGACGAGCACGTTGTCCTCGAGGACGCCGATCTGGGTGCGCTCGCCGCTCTGGCGGACGACCATCACGCGCTCGACGGCCTCACGGCGGGCCAGGAACTCGGCCTCGGTGATGATCGGAACACGACGGCGGCCCTGCTCGCGCCCTTCCCGGCGGCGCTGCTTCTTGGCCTCCAGGCGGGTCGAGCCCTTGATGGACTGCACCTCGTCGGACGGGTGCTCGTCCTTCTTGCCGCGCGGCTCGCGGACCTTGACGACCGTGCGCTCGGGGTCGTTCTCGCCGGGCTCGGCCTCGGGGCCGGAGTCACCGGCGCGACGACGGCGCCGACGGCGGCGACGGCTGCTGCTGGAGCCGGAACCGCCCGGCTCGTCGCGCTCGTCCGCCTCCTCGGCGTCCTCCTCGGCCTGCTCGGCGGTGTCCTCGGCGTCCTGCGCGGCCTGCTCGGCGGCGTACTCGTCGTCGCCGGCCTCACCGTCCGCC
>LRTP01001120.1 GCA_001550305.1 Streptomyces diastatochromogenes | reverse complement strand
GGGATGGGCGGGGTGGGTGGGGCACGGCCTGAACGGCCTCGTCCTCAAACGCCGGACGCGCGAGGTGCGCTGACGGAGGGGCCGGATAGGACACACCCCTCGAACACCGGCCGCCCAAGGCCTTCAGGGGCGCGAGGAACTGCGCGACCAGCCCCCACCGGGCCGCACCCGAAAAACCAACCGGGGCCGGGGGCGCAGCCCCGGTTCAGGGGCGCGAGGAACTGCGCGACCAACCCCCACCAGGCCGCACCCGAAAAACCAACCAGGTCCGGGGCGCAGCCCCCGTTCAGGGGCGCGAGGAACTGCGCGACCAACCCCCACCAGGCCGCACCCGAAAAACCAACCGGGGCCGGGGGCGCAGCCCCGGTTCAGGGGTGCGGGGAACTGCGCGACCAGCCCGCGCCGGCCCGCACCCGAAGACGCACCCCTCCCGCCCAACCGCCGGAGGCCTACGCCGACATGGGGCGTTGGACTCTGATCGACTGCAACAACCCCACCGCCACCCACACCGCGAACATCGACGAACCGCCGTAGGAGACGAAGGGCAGGGGAAGGCCCGCGACCGGCATGATGCCCAGGGTCATGCCGATGTTCTCGAAGGCCTGGAAGGCGAACCAGGCGATGATGCCGGCGGCGACGATCGTGCCGTACAGCTCGGTGGTCTCGCGGGCGATGCGGCAGGCCCGCCACAGGACGACGCCCAGCAGGAGCAGGATCAGCCCGGCGCCCACGAAGCCCAGTTCCTCGCCCGCGACCGTGAAGACGAAGTCCGTCTGCTGTTCCGGGACGAACTGGCCCGTGGTCTGGGAGCCGTGGCCCAGGCCCGTTCCGAAGAGGCCGCCGGAGCCGATGGCGATACGGGCCTGGTTGGTGTTGTAGCCGACGCCCGCCGGGTCGAGGTCGGGGTTGGCGAAGGCGGCGAAGCGGTTGATCTGGTACTCGTCGAGGATCTTGAGCTGCCAGATCGCCACCGCGCCCAGCGCACCGGCGCCGAGCAGACCGAACACCCAGCGGTTGGAGGCGCCGGAGGCGAGCAGCACGCCGAGCACGATGATGACCGCGACCATGATCGTGCCCAGGTCGGGCATGAGCATCACGATCATCATCGGGACGGCCGCGAGGCCCAGCGCCTGCAGCACCGTGCGGTGGTCGGGGTACTGCTTGTCGCCCGCGTCCACCCGGGTGGCCAACAGCATCGCCATGCCCAGGATGATCGTGATCTTGATGAACTCGGCGGGCTGGAGCGACAGACCGCCCGCGACGAGCCAGTTGCGCTGGCCGTTGATCGTCGCGCCGAGCGGGGTCAGCACCAGCAGGATCATGAAGACCGAGAGGCCGTACAGGATCGGGACCGCCGTACGCAGGGTGCGGTGGCCCAGCCAGATCGTGCCGACCATCAGGCCGAAGCCGATGCCGGTGTTCATGAGGTGGCGGATGAGGAAGTAGTACGGGTCGCCCTGGTTGATCTCGGTGCGGTTGCGGGTCGCCGAGTAGACGAGGGCCGAGCCGATCAGGGAGAGCGCCATGGCCGAGAGCAGTATCGGCCAGTCGAGGCGGCGGGCCAGGGAGTCACGGGCCAACAGCCGTGATATCCCGCCGCGGGCGGGGCCGTAGCCGGAGACGGAGAAGTTGTTCGCTCCGGTCATGTCAGGATCCTCGTCCCCCGCCGCTTCTTCGGACGGTCCGTACGCCTTCGGGTGTTCCGGTTACTGGCCGTCGGGGACGGCGTGGTGCCCGCGGGCAGCTGCTGGTCGGTGGCTCCGGGCGAGGGCGACTCGCTGGCCTGGAGGTCCTTGACGGGGTCCTTGGAGATCTCCGGGGTGTCGATCGAACCGTCCGTCTGGATCTTCGGGAGGCCCTTCTGGGGGGTGGGGAGGAGGGCCTTCGAGTTGTCGATGGAACCGTCGGCCTGGACGCCGTACAGCGCGTTGTAGATGTTGCGCACGGCCTCACCGGAGGCGCCGGAACCCGTACCGGCCTGGGCGATGGTCATGACGACCGTGTAGTCCTTGGTGTACGTGGCGAACCAGGACGTGGTCTGCTTGCCGTAGACCTCGGCGGTACCGGTCTTGGCGTGCAGCGTGATCTTGTCCTGCGGCCAGCCGCCGAACTTCCAGGCGGCGGTACCACGGGTGACGACGCCTTCGAGGGCCGAGTTCATGCCGTTGAGCGTGGCCTTGCTGATCGGCAGCCTGCCCTTGACCTTGGGCTTGATCTCCTGGACGGTCTTGCCGTCGGCGCTGACGATCGCCTTGCCGATGGTCGGCGCGTGGATGGTGCCGCCGTTGGCGAGCGCCCCGTAGATCATGGCCTCCTGGATCGGGGTGACGAGGGTGTCGCCCTGACCGATGGAGTAGTTGATCTCGTCACCCTCGCGCATCTTGTTGCCCTCGAGGCAGTTCTCGTACGCGATCTTCTGGACGTAGTCGCCGTCCTTCTTGCCGGACTTGCACCAGACGTCCTTGTTGGCCTTCCAGTAGCTCTGCTTCCACTGGCGGTCCGGGACGCGGCCGGTGACCTCGTTGGGCAGGTCGACGCCGGTCTCCTTGCCGAGGCCGAACTGGTGGGCGGCCTTGAAGAAGTAGTCCTTCGGCTCCCCCTTCTTGGGGTTGATGCCGCCGTCCTTCTTCCACTCGTTGTCCGCGAGGCCGTAGAAGACGGTGTCGCACGAGACCTCGAGGGCCCGGCCGAGCGAGATGGGGCCGAAGTTCTCACCCTCGAAGTTCTTGAAGACCTGGCCGCCCACCGAGTACGAGCTGGTGCAGGGGTAGCCGCCGTCCCACTCGTAGCCGGCCTCGACCGCGGCGGCCGTGGAGACCACCTTGAAGGTCGAACCGGGCGCGGACTGACCCTGTATGGCCCTGTTGAGCAGCGGGTAGTCGGAGTTCTTCCCGGTGAGGGCCTTGTAGTCCTTGGCGGAGATGCCGCCGACCCAGGCGTTCGGGTCGTACGTCGGGGCGGACGCCATGGCGACGATCCGGCCGGTCTTGGCCTCCATCACCACGACGGCGCCCGAGTCGGCCTTGTAGTTCTCGCCGGTGATCTTGTCGAACTGCTGGCGGGCGGTCTTCATCGCCGTGTCCAGCTCGTACTCGGCGACCCGCTGGACACGGGAGTCGATGCTGGTGACGAGGTTGGAGCCGGACTGGGCCGCGTCGCTCTTGGCCTTGCCGATCACGCGGCCGAGGTTGTCGACCTCGTAACGGGTGACGCCGGCCTTGCCGCGCAACTCCTTGTCGTACTGGCGCTCGAGGCCGGAGCGGCCGACCTGGTCGGAGCGGAGGTAGGGCGAGCTGCTGTCCTTGGCCTGGGTGATCTCGGCGTCCGTGACGGGCGAGAGATAGCCGAGGACCTGAGCGGTGTTGGCCTGGCCGGGGGCGGCGTAGCGGCGTACGGCCTCGGGCTCGGCGCTGATGCCGGGGAAGTCCTCGGAGCGCTCACGGATCTGCAGGGCCTGCTTGGCGGTGGCCTCGTCGGTGATGGGGATGGGCTGGTACGGGGAGCCGTTCCAGCAGGGCTGCGGCGTCTTCGCGTCACACAGCCGGACCTTCTGGATGACGTCCTCGGGCTTCATGTCCAGCACGCCGGCCAGCTTCGTCAGAACCGCCTTGCCGTCGTCCTTCATCTTCAGCAGGTCGGTGCGCGAGGCGGAGACCACGAGCCGGGTCTCGTTGTCGGCGATCGGTACCCCGCGCGCGTCGAGGATCGATCCGCGTACGGCGGGCTGGACGACCTGCTGGACGTGGTTGCCGGAGGCTTCCTTGGCGTACTCCTGGCCGTTGCGGATCTGGAGGTACCAGAGGCGGCCGCCGAGGGTGCCGAGGAGGGAGAGCACGAGGATCTGGATGACGACGAGCCGGATCTGTACCCGTGGGGTCCTGCCGGTCTCGGGAATGTTGGTCACTGGTGCTGCCTCCCCCTCTCAGAGTGCGTACGGGACACCGGCGCGCGAGCCGTGCGCGTACGGGGCGCCACATGCGTACGAGTCATACAGGTCATACGAGTACACGGCGAACCTGGGGGACTTGACCCCGGGGTCGGTCAACCGACGTGTGCTCACAGGCGCTTGACCCCCTTGATGCGCCCCGCGCGGGCGACGCGGGCGCGGGCGGCCCTGACCCGGTGGCCGCGCTGGCTGCCGATGCGCAGGCCGGTGCCGGAGGCCAGCCAGCCCGAGGAGACGTCGGCGGCCTTGGGACTGTTGGAATCGGCGAGCGCATTGCCCTCGGAGCGCCGGGCCAGGGCCATCAGCCCCGGGACCACGAACGGCGCGAGCAGCAGGTCGTACAGGGCGGCCGTGAACAGCAGGCTGCCCAGGCCCACATGGCGGGCGGCGGTGTCACCGACGAGGGCGCCGACACCGGCGTACAGCAGGGTGGAGCCGACCGCGGCCGCGACGACCACGGCCATCGGGCCGGTCGCCGACTTGAGCTGGCCGTTGTCCGGTTTCGCCAGCCCCGCGAGATAGCCGATGACGCACAGCACGAGGGCGTAGCGCCCGGCGGCGTGGTCGGCGGGCGGGGCGAGGTCGGCGAGCAGGCCGGCGGCGAAGCCGATGAGGGCGCCGCCGACATGGCCGTAGACCATGGCGAGGGCCAGCACGGTGAGCAGGACGAGGTCCGGGACGGCACCCGGGAGGTGGAGACGGGCGAGGACGCTCACCTGGATCACCAGGGCGACCACCACCAGGGTGGCGGAGAGCAGCATCCGATTGAAACGCATGGGGATTCAGCTCCTACGGCGTCTGGCCGGTGACGGGCGCGGACGCCGAGGGGGTGACCGTCACGGTCACGGTCGGCGTGGGCGTCGGTTTGGGCTTGGCCGGCAGCACCGTGTCACGTGGGTCCTTGCGGGGGGCCTCTACGACGACACCGACGATGTCGAGCTTCGAGAACGCGACGTACGGCGTGACGTAGATCGTGCGGGTCAGGTCGCCGCCTGACGGGTCGACACGGGAGACCACGCCGACCGGGACGCCGGGCACGAAGGGCTTGTCGGCCTGCGAGCCGAAGGTGACCAGCCGGTCCCCCTTCTTGATCTTCGCCTTGCCGTTGAGCATCTCCACCCGCAGCGGGCGGTCGCCCTGACCGGAGGCGAAGCCGAGCTCGTCGCTGGACTCCATCCGCGTACCGACGGTGAAATCGGGGTCGTTGGCGAGCAGCACCGTGGCGGTGTCCGGACCGACGGTGGTCACGCGGCCGACGAGTCCGTCGCCGTTCAGGACCGTCATGTCGCGCTGGATGCCGTCCTTGCTGCCGACGTCGATGGTCACGGTCCAGGAGAAGCCCTGGGCGGCTCCTATGGCGATGACCTGGGCGCCCTTGATGCCGTACTGCCCGGCTCCGGCCATCTTCAGCATCTTGTCGAGCTGGTTCAGACGGCTGCGATTGCGGTCGTCGCTGCCGAGCTTGGCCTTCAGCGCCGTGTTGTCGTGCTGGAGTTGGGCGATGCGATCGTGCCGGTTGTCCGAGTCGCGGACCGCGGCGATCGCGTTGCCGACGGGGTTGACCGCGGAGGACACCCCGTTCTCGATCGGGCCGAAGGCCGCCGCGGCGGCTTGGCGGGCACCTTGGACCGGTGAGTCCTGTCCACCACGGATGTCCACCGTGATCAGAGCGAACGCGATGGCGATCAGCAGCACCAGGAGCAGCCGGCTCTCTCGTGTGTCCCTCACGTGCGGCGGCCGTGCCTTCCTCGTCGGTGTCAACAGGAACGCACCCCGAGCGAGTGCTGACGCCCAAGGGTGTTATGGGGGAGCTTATGCCTCGATATCAACGATCCGCCGTACGAGAAGCGATCATCCCGTTACGGCGGCATCGAAGAGTTACCTCATCTGCGCGGCTGGGCGTCCAGAACCTGCTGGAGCGCCTCGAATTCCTCGACACACTTGCCGGACCCGAGCGCCACGCTGTCCAGCGGATCCTCGGCGATGTGGATCGGCATACCGGTCTCGCGGCGCAGGCGCTCGTCGAGCCCGCGCAGCAGCGCCCCGCCGCCCGTCAGAACGATTCCGCGGTCCATCACGTCACCCGAAAGCTCCGGCGGGCACTTGTCGAGCGTCGTCTTCACGGCGTCGACGATCGCGTTGACCGGTTCCTCGATCGCCTTGCGGACCTCGGCCGCGGAGATGACAACGGTCTTGGGCAGCCCGGAGACGAGATCCCGGCCGCGGATTTCGGTGTGCTCGTCGTTGTCCAGGTCGTACGCCGAACCGATCGTGATCTTGATCTGTTCGGCGGTGCGCTCACCGAGGAGGAGGCTGTACTCCTTCTTGATGTGCTGGATGATCGCATTGTCCAACTCGTCGCCCGCGACGCGGATGGACTGGGCGGTGACGATGCCGCCGAGCGAGATGACCGCGACCTCCGTGGTGCCGCCGCCGATGTCCACCACCATGTTGCCCGTGGCCTCGTGGACCGGCAGGCCGGAGCCGATGGCCGCGGCCATGGGCTCCTCGATGATGTGCACCTGGCGGGCGCCGGCCTGGGACGACGCCTCGATGACGGCACGGCGCTCGACACCCGTGATGCCCGAGGGCACACAGACGACGACACGGGGACGGGCGAGATAGCGCCGCTTGTGGATCTTCAGGATGAAATAGCGGAGCATGCGCTCGGTGATCTCGAAGTCGGCGATGACACCGTCCTTCAGCGGGCGCACGGCAACGATGTTGCCGGGGGTCCGCCCGATCATCTTCTTCGCCTCCGCGCCGACCGCGAGGATGCCACCGGTGTTCGTGTTGATCGCGACGACGGACGGCTCGTTGAGTACGATCCCGCGACCCCTGACGTACACCAGCGTGTTGGCGGTCCCGAGGTCGACAGCCATGTCACGGCCGATGAACGACATTGAGTTCCCCATCAGGATTCGTCTGGCCTTCCCAAGCGGAGCTTTGACGGCTTTTTAGGAACGGCGAGGTGGGTGCAGTGACGTGAAGGTCTCCATCGTAGACGCGCCCGCACGAACACTGCGCGAGGGTCTTCGCCATTGTCAGCATGCGTGGCGTCCCCCCGCTTGTGGAGACGACCCAACGGGGGCACGCGTTCCCCCGATCGGCACGCATATGCCGCGGGACGGCCGGAATTTCCACGGCCGTCCCCGGTCGGACATCAGGCTGGGGACGCAAGTCCTTTACAAGCCTTTGCAAGCCGTTACAAGAACATCTTGGAATCGTGATGTCTGTGCGGGTCTGCCGCGACTTGGACGCGACCTGGACCTGACTTGGACCTGGCTCGGAGGCGACTCGGAAGCGACTCGGCGGCGACTCGGCGGCGACTTGGGCGCAGCTCGGACGCGACTGCGAGGAGGGGTCAGACGCGGCCGGGGAAGAAGATCTTCAGCTCGCGCTCGGCGGACTCCTCGGAGTCGGAGGCGTGGATCAGGTTCTCGCGGACGATCACACCGAAGTCGCCGCGGATGGAACCGGGGGCGGCGGCGATGGGGTCGGTGGGGCCGGCGAGCGCGCGCACGCCCTCGATGACCCGCTCGCCCTCGACGACCAGCGCCACGACCGGGCCGGACGCCATGAACTCCACCAGCGGCTCGTAGAACGGCTTGCCCTTGTGCTCGCCGTAGTGCTGCTCCAGCGTGTCCTGGTCCAGCGTGCGCAGCTCCAGCGCGGTGATCTGCCAGCCGGCCTTGCGCTCGATGCGGCTGATGATCTCGCCGGTCAGGCCGCGACGGACGGCGTCGGGCTTGAGGAGGACGAGGGTGCGCTGGCTCACGGTGGTGGCTCCTTCAGGTCACAAGTGTGCGGGTGACCGAGGCTACAGGGCGTGTCTGGGTGGGTGTCACGCAGAGTCAGGTGGACGGGGTTCTACGGGGTTCTACGGGGTTCTTCGACTACGGGCCCCGCGCTCCTTGTCAGGGGCGCGGGGAACTGCGCACTCTTTCGGGGGTCTGGGGGCGGAGCCCCCGGGCGGCGGGGGCGAAGAAGCCTACGCCGGGTTCCCGCCCGCCTCCGCCTGCGCAGCGAACCGCGCCTTGGCCTCGTCGATCTTCCGACCGTAGTGCACCGAAGCCCACCACAGCGCGGCGAAGATCGCCCCCAGGAAGAACATCGACCCCACGACGAACCCGCTGGCGATCAGCGCGATCTGCAGGGCCCAGCCGAGCTGGACGCCCCCGGGCCGGGTGATCATCCCGCAGAGCAGCACACTCACCGCCATGAAGATCCCGCTGACCGTCCACACCGTGGCCATGGACAGATCGGGATCCTTCATGGCGACGAGCCCGGCGAAGCCGATGACGAAGAACTCGCCGATCAGAGTGGAAGCACAGAGCGTACGCACAGCGATCAGCCCCTCCCCAGGAGCAGTCGGGCCTCGCCGACGGTGATGACGGAGCCGGTCACGAGAACGCCGCCGCCCGCGTACTCGCCCTCCTCCTCGGCCAGGGTGATCGCCGCCTCGATCGCGTCGTCGAGCCGCGGCTCGACCTGCACCCGCTCGTCGCCGAAGATCTCGACGGCGATCCCGGCGAGCTCGTCGGCGTCCATCGCGCGATGGCTGGAGTTCTGGGTGATCACGACCTCGGCGAAGATCGGCTCGAAGGCCTCCAGCAGCCCCTGTACGTTCTTGTCGCCGCTCGCGCCGACGACCCCGATCAGCCGGCTGAAGTCGAATGCCTCGCCCACGGCCTCGGCGGTGGCACGGGCGCCCGCCGGGTTGTGCGCGGCGTCCAGGACGACGGTCGGTGAGCGCCGTACGACCTCGAGGCGGCCCGGCGAGGTGACGGCGGCGAAGGCCTTCCGCACGGTGCCGATGTCGAGCCGCTGGGCGTGCGCCGCGCCGACGCCGAAGAACGCCTCGACCGCGGCGAGCGCCACGGCGGCGTTGTGCGCCTGGTAGGGACCGTGCAGCGGCAGGAAGATCTCCTCGTACTCCCCGCCGAGCCCGCGCAGTGTGATCAGCTGCCCGCCGACGGCGACCTGCCGGGCGACGACCCCGAACTCCAGGCCCTCGCGGGCCACGGTCGCGTCGACTTCCACGGCCTTCTTCAGCAGCACCTGAGCGGCGTCCACCGGCTGCTGCGCCAGGATCACCGTCGCGTCCTGCTTGATGATGCCGGCCTTCTCGGTGGCGATCTCGCCGGGCGTCTCGCCGAGCCGGTCGGTGTGGTCGAGGTCGATGGGGGTGACGACGGCGACGTCCCCGTCGATCACGTTGGTGGCGTCCCAGCTGCCGCCCATGCCGACCTCGACGACGGCGACGTCGACGGGGCTGTCCGCGAAGGCGGCGTACGCCATTCCGGTGAGCACCTCGAAGAACGACAGCCGGTACTCCTGCTGGCCGTCGACCATCTCGATGTACGGCTTGATGTCGTTGTACGTCTCGATGAACCGCTCGGCGGAGATCGGGGCGCCGTCGAGGCTGATCCGCTCGGTGATCGACTGGACGTGGGGGCTGGTGTACCGGCCGGTGCGCAGGTCGAAGGCGCCGAGGAGGGCCTCGATCATGCGGGCGGTGGAGGTCTTGCCGTTCGTGCCCGTGATGTGGATCGAGGGGTACGCGCGCTGGGGCTCGCCCAGGACGTCCATCAGCGCGGCGATCCGGCTGACGGAGGGCTCCAGTTTGGTCTCGCCCCAGCGGCTGGCGAGTTCGGACTCCACCTCGCGCAGCGCCTTGTCGACCTCGGGGTCGGCGGGGCGCGCGGGTACGTCGGCCTGCCGGCCCGCGTCGGCGCCCTGGGTGCGCAGGGTGCGGCTGCCG
>LRTP01001119.1 GCA_001550305.1 Streptomyces diastatochromogenes | reverse complement strand
CGTGGTGGCCTGCCCCGGCGGGAGCCGCCACCGCGGGCCCCGCCAGAGCGGCCGCGAGCGCCACCGCCGTCGCCGCCACCAGTCCCGTACGCACTGACATGTCGTTCCCCCTTCACCGGTGAACCCTGGTCGGGGGGAGGGACTCGGCGGGCCGATGTGAAGGTTGCCCGCCTGTACGCCAGTTGAGTGGATTTCGGCCGTTCTTCTGGTCTCCTCAGGCCTTCTTCAGTACGAGCTCCGTGTTGCGGTCCCGTGAGGCGCCGGCCAGTTCGGTGTTGCGGCCCGGGGCGTTGAAGGCGAGCTCGCGGTAGAGGGCCGCGAGGCCGGTCTGGCTGAGGTCGGAGAAGTCCGTGCGGTGCGGGGCCGCGGACTCGATGAGGGTGGTGAAGAGGGAGAGGGTGCCGTCCTTGTTGTCGACGACCTCGATGATGCGGGCGAGGTGCGGGAAGTCGACGTGGGAGGCGGTGTTGATCTCCCAGAAGGAGCCGTGGTTAGGCGCGGAGTGCGCGATGATCTCGTTCTTGTGGGTGTGGCCGTTCACCCAGGCCAGCACGTTGCGGTGCTTGGCGAGCGTGGCGACCACGTCCTCGCCGCCGTGGCGCTTGTCGCTCGGGTGCGCGGGGTCGGTGCGGCGGTTGGTCATCGACGTGCTGGTGTGGTGGCTGAAGACGATGGCGTACGAGTCCTTGTTGTCGCCCAGCGTCCTGTCCAGCCAGCGCAGCTGGGTCGTCCCGATGGAGCCCATGTAGTGGCCGCCCGGGTCGGTGGTGTCGATGCTGACGCCGATGATGTCGTCGGAGATGCGGAAGGCGTAGTACTGGGTGCCCGCGGCGAGGTTGGCCTGTGAGTAGCCGTGGCCGATCGGGCCGGGGCCGGTGTACGCGGGGTCGAGGTGCGCCTTGAGGTAATCGGCGGGCGTGAAGGGGGCGCGCGACTCGTCCGGGGTGACCGGGCGCAGCTCCCTCGCGTGCGTCTTGAGGAGGTCCCTGAGCTGGGTGCCCTTGGGGTCCTTGTCGTTCTTGATGGCGGCGCGCAGGGCGGCGCTCGCCGAGGCGGGCAGCGTCATCAGCTTCTTGCCGCCGACGGCGAACTCGGCGAGGAAGGAGTCGCCCTGCCGGTAGCAGCCCAGCGGCAGCGCGTCGTGGTTGCCGACCGTGGAGTACCAGGGCAGGCCGAGGCCGGGGCTGCGCAGCTCACGGATGGCGGCGGCGAGGAAGCCGTGCAGATGCGGGAAGCCGCGCTGCTTGTCCGCGTCGCGCAGGGCCGCGTCCGGCTGCCAGTACAGCTTGAGGCCGCTGTTCTGGACGCCCTCGTAGTGACGCGGGTCGCCGCTGTTGGGGCTGATCCGGCCGCCGCTCATGACCTTCAGGAACCAGTCCAGCTCCGTCTTGGAGTTGTTGTCCGTGTTGTCCCCGGTGGTCATGACGAAGTGCAGCGGGGAGCCGGTGACGGGGGCGCCCCGCAGCGCGTTGACCCGCTCGACGAGCGAGACGGCGCCGGCCACGGTCAGCGACTCGTGCGGGCGCCAGGCGCCCGCGGCGCAGGTGCGCAGGTACTCGAGCCGCAGCGGGTGCTGGACGTCGATCAGGTGCAGGTCGGTGAACTGCACGAACGCGGCGAGCGCGGTGCGCCGGTCGGCCCGGCCCGACTTGGCCGCGGCCAGGTCGCCGCGTACGACCCGCTTCCAGGCGGGGCCGTCAC
>LRTP01000112.1 GCA_001550305.1 Streptomyces diastatochromogenes | reverse complement strand
AGGCCGGCTGGTGGGGCAAGGGCCGCCCGGCCGACTGGGCCGACGCGATCGAGGCCGCGCGCTCGCTGGCCCGCGAGGCGGGGACCGAACTCCTCGTCCGTGCCGGGCAGTACGGGCCGTGGCACCCGGGTCGCTGCGCCGAACTGGCCGTCGTCGTCGACGGCCAGGAGAAGGTCATCGGGCACGCCGGTGAGCTGCACCCCGGTGTCCTGAAGACCCTGGGTCTGCCCGCGCGCACCTGCGCGATGGAGCTCGACCTGGACGCGCTGGAGCAGGCGAGCGCGGGTCTCCCCAAGGGCCCGAAGATCTCGACCTTCCCCGTCGCCACCCAGGACGTGGCTCTGGTCGTCGACAAGACCGTCCCGCACGTGGACGTCGAGGCGGCGTTGCGCGAGGGCGCGGGTGAACTCCTGGAGTCCATCCGCCTGTTCGACGTCTACGAGAACGGTGAGCAGCTCGGCGAGGGCAAGAAGTCCCTGGCCTACGCGCTGCGGTTCCGCGCCGACGACCGCACGCTGACCGTCGACGAGGCCTCCGCGGCGCGTGACGTCGCGGTGGCGCTCGCGGGTGAGCGGACCGGGGCGGTGCTGCGGGGCTAGCTCCGCCGGTCGTACCGGGGAACTGCGGGTCGTCTTTCGGCTGCGTGTGATGCGTGGCTGGGCGCGCAGTTCCCCGCGCCCCTTTCGGGGCGCTTTCCCCTGGCCGACCTGCATAAATGCAGGCGTCCGAAGCTGTGTCACTCATTCGGGTGGCAAGTCGGGGCGATCTGGCCCGATCGGGGCAGGCGGTCGACAGAATCGGACCGGCCTCTTGAAGGTCGTCTGCGCTGTCAGGGCCTATTGGGGGGCCAATCGGCATGATCCGTATCAAGGCTGGGGCTCCCCGCAGGGCGACGTCCCGGACGAATTCGCGGGGGCCGGCCCGGGCGGGCCTCCGGGCGCGACACCGGGGGAGTGGTCTGCGGGCCGGGCTCGTCCGGGCGGTGAGCCGGGGCGGACCGCGCGTGCGACC
>LRTP01001118.1 GCA_001550305.1 Streptomyces diastatochromogenes | reverse complement strand
CCGACACCGCCCCCGCCCGCCGCACCGCCTGGGCGGAGGGGGTGGACCGCCTGCGCGCCGCGGCGACGACGGAACCGGGCCGGCTGCGCCTCATCGGCGCCGTCCTCGCCCTCCTGGTCGTCGCGTTCGGCACGGTCACCGCCTGGCAGATGACCGAACGATCGAGCGCGGCGGACGACGTGCTGCACAGCAGCCAGCCGCTGAGCGCCGGCGCCGCGGACATCTACCGTTCGCTCGCGGACGCCAACACCGCGGCCTCCAGCGGCTTCCTCGCGGGCGGCCAGGAGAGCGCGGACACCCGCGACCGGTACGAGAAGGACATCCGGACGGCCGCGCAGGGGCTCATCACCGCCGCCGCCAACTCCGATCCGGGATCCCCGTCCACGGACACGATCGCCAAGCTCAACAAGCTGCTGCCGGAGTACAAGGGCCTGATCGAGCGGGCCCGCGCCAACAACCGGCAGGGCTATCCGCTCGGCGGCGCCTACCTGCGGTACGCGAACGAGAAGATGCAGCAGCAGATGCTCCCCGCGGCCGAGGACCTCTACAAGCGGGAGAACGCCCGGCTGAGCGCCGACTACGCCGACGCGAAGCCCTACCCGTGGGCCGCGATCGGTCTCGGCGTCCTCGCGCTCGGCGGGCTCTTCTGGGCCCAGCGGCGCCATTACCACCGTACGAACCGGGTGTTGAACCAGGGACTGGTCGCCGCCACGGCCGCCTCCGCGGTGGTGCTGCTCTGGCTGGTGGTCGGGCACAGCGTGGCCCGGGCCGGGCTGAACTCCTCGTACGAACACGGGGTCCGCTCGCTGAACGTGCTGCACGACGCCCGGATCGCCTCCCTGAAGGCGCGCGGCAACGAGAACCTGACACTGGTCAGCCGGGGCGCGGAGACCAAGCAGGTGTCCGCGACGGAGGTCATGGACCTCTACGACTACGACTTCCAGCAGGACATGAAGACCCTCACCAAGGGCCTGGCGCTGGCCGAGGGCCTCGCCGACGACACGGCGGGCAAGAAGCCCGTCGAGGCCGCGACGGCCAACATGTTGGTCTGGAAGTCCCGCCACCAGGAGGCCCGCACGGCCGACGACTCGGGCGACTACCAGGGCGCTTTGAACAAGGTGATCGGTTCGGCGGCCGACAAGCCGACCGGTGAGTGCTTCGACGGCGTGGACACCAACCTCGCGGCGGCGCTGACGCACGAGGAGACTGAGTTCAAGCAGGCGGCGGGCAACGGCCGGGACGCGATGAGCGGGCTCCCCGCGGGCGCGGGCGTCCTCGCGGCGCTGGCCGCGGCGGGCGCCCTGCTGGGCATCGGACGCAGGCTTTCGGAGTACCGGTGAGAGGGGGAGTGGTGAAAGGGGGCATGGCGATGACCGCACGACGTCTGAGGGCGAGCCTGAAGGGCTGGGGCGGCGTGGGTGCGATGGCCCTCGCCCTGGTCGTCACCGCGGTCTTCGCCCTGTTGCTGCCGCTGAGCAGCGCCCGCGGGGACGGCAGCACGGGCACCGGCGGCCAGGGCGTGGGCCAGGCCATCCAGGCCAGGGCCGACACGTGCACCGACCCGCAGAACCAGAGCCCCTCCCCGTCCTCCGACGACAGCGGCAAGACGATCACGGCCATCAAGCAGCGCGGCTATCTGTCGGTGGGCGTCGACCAGAACAGCTACCGCTGGGGCTACCGCGATCCGAACAACACGGCGAAGAGCAGCGACCTGGAGGGCTTCGACATCGATCTCGCGCACGAGATCGCGAGGGAGATCCTCGGCGACCCGAACGCCGTCCGTTTCCACGCCATCCCCACCAACCAGCGCATCCCCGCGATCAAGTCCGGTCAGGTCGACATGGTGGTGCGCACCATGACGATCACCTGCTCCCGCCTCAAGGACGTGGCCTTCTCGGCCCCCTACTTCCTGACCGGGCAGCAGGTCCTGGCCCCCAAGACCTCGGACATCAAGGGGTACGACAAGACGCTGGCGGGCAAGCGGATCTGCTCGGCGGCGGGCTCGACGGCGTACGACAAGCTGTCGGCCGACAAGAAGGCGGGCGCGCTCGCCTCCTCCGCGGACATCACCACCACCGTGCCCAACCAACTCGACTGCCTGGTGCGGCTGCAGCTCGGTCAGGTCGACGCCGTGGTGACCGATGGCGCGCTCGCCGCCAGCCAGGCGGCGCAGGACCCGACGGTCGAGCTGAAGGGCAAGACCTTCACCGAGGACTACTACGGCGTGGCGATGAAGTTGGGCGCCGACGATCTGGTACGCCGGGTCAACCAGGTACTCGTGGACTACCGCAAGAGCGGCGGCTGGCAGGCCTCGTACACCAAGTGGCTGTCCGCGACCCTGAAGGCGGACTCCCCGTCGGCAACTCCGCCCACGGCGCACTACAAGTAACGGAAACCGGGTAACGGCGGCGCGGACGACGCGGCCGACGGGAACGCAAGCAACGGGCACGACCGAGAGCGAGAGGTGATCGATGGGCGTCACGGGACCCCCCGAGCCGGTGATGGACCGGGACGAGGTGGACCGTGCGCTGGCGCGGCTCGGCGCGGAGCACGAGGCCATCGAGACCTCGCTCCTCGCCCTCCAGGACCACGCGGGCCGCAGACTCCTCGAAGGCGCCGAGCTCACGGGCACGACCAAGGAGCGCTGGTCGACCGCGGACGCGTCGATCACGCTGCTGTGGGCGTACTTCGACGCGTACACGGACGCGCTGCGCTCCGCCCGCGACATCCGTTCCCGGCGACGCTGGTCGAGCCGTGAGGACCTGGTCGAGCTGACCGAACTGCTGCGCGGCGCGGGCATCACGGTCGCCGGTTCGACGACCGCCGCGGCGAACGCGCCGACGCTCTCCGGCACCGGGAAGCTCAGCGAGCGTTTCTCCCTGGTGGCGCTCGTGGAGCGGATGAACGAGCTGTACGCGTCCTCGCTCGACATGGTCGTCGCGGCGGACGCCGTCTGGTCCGCGCTGCCCGCCCGGATCGATTTACTGGCCGCGGAGCTCCAGCGCACCCGCCAGCTCGCGCACTCCGTGGGCGTACGCCCCGGTGAGCACCCGGCGGGCGACGACCTGGAGCGGATCACCCGGACGCTGAGCACCCTGCGTCAGCAGGTCGTCTCCGACCCGCTGGCCTTCTGGGTGCCCACGAAGGGCAGTTCGGCGCCCGGCGGCGGACGTCCCGACACGACGACGTACGACCGCGAGGCGCGCGCCCTTGAGGACGTGCGCCGGGAGATCGACGCGGTGCTCACCGTCCGCCAGGACGCGGAGGCCCGTCTCGTGCGGCTGCGGGACGTGCTCAGTCGCGCCGACCGCACGCTCGCGGAGGCGAGGAGCGCCCGCGGTGAGGTACTGGCGAAGATCGCCGCGTCCGAGGTGCCGGCCGTCAGCGGACCGCCGACGGTGCTGCAGGAGCAGTTGGCGACGGCCGCGGAGTACCGCAGACACGCCCAGTGGCACCGTCTGTCGCCCCTCCTGGAGGCGCTGGAGGAGAAGGCCGAGGACGAGCTGCTGCGCGCCCGCGAGTCGTTGACCGCGGTCACCGCGCCGCTCGCGGTCCGCGCGGAGCTGCGCGGCCGCCTCGACGCGTACAAGGCGAAGGTGGCCCGGCACGGCCTCGCGGAGGACCCGTTCCTCATCGAGCGCTACGACGCGGCCCGACGCATGCTGTGGAGCGCGCCCTGCGATCTGCGGGTGGCGGAGGACGCGGTGCTGCGCTATCAGCGGGCCGCCGTCGATCTGCTCAGCCCGCGGGTGCCCGAACAGGGCGGGCCCACCGACCGTAGGGGGCCACACGCGTGAGCGTTGAAGGTGATGCAGTGTGAGTGAGCAGCAGAAGTGCCAGCGGCCCGGTTGCCCGGGGTCGTACGAGGACGTGGGCGGCGGCGAGCTGTACTGCGACACGTGCGGTCTGGCACCCGTCGTCTCGGCGAACGGCATGGTGGGCTCGCCCCCGACCGGACTCACCGCGGGCGGCAAGGGCTCGCGCGGCTCCGGCAGCAGTTCGCGGGCGAGTTCCCGCAGTTCCAGTTCCCGTACGTCCTCGCGCTCCTCCCAGTCGCGGCGCTCGGTCTCCGGACGTCTGTCGCGCTCGTTGTCCGGCAACGCGAGCAGCCGCTCGGTGTCGGTGCGCAGCTCGGGCTCGACCGCAGCCTCCAGTGGCCGCGGACGGCTCGGCGTCGGGCTGGTGCAGGTGCCGGACGTACCGCGGCCCGACCCCCGCGCGATGGTGCAGGAGAACCCGGAGGTACCCGAGCGGAAGCGGTTCTGCTCGCGCTCCGACTGCGGGGCGCCGGTGGGCCGTTCGCGCGGTGAGCGGGTGGGGCGCACCGAGGGGTTCTGCACCAAGTGCGGTCACCCGTACTCGTTCGTGCCGAAGCTGCACACGGGCGACATCGTGCACGGCCAGTACGAGGTGGTGGGCTGTCTCGCGCACGGCGGGCTCGGCTGGGTCTACCTCGCCGTCGACCGCGCCGTCTCCGACCGCTGGGTGGTCCTCAAGGGCCTGCTCGACACCGGCGACCAGGACGCGATGGCGGCGGCGATCTCCGAACGTCGCTTCCTCGCGGAGATCGAGCACGCCAACATCGTGCGGATCTACAACTTCGTGGAGCACCTGGACCAGCGGACGGGCTCGCTGGACGGGTACATCGTCATGGAGTACGTCGGCGGCAAGTCGCTGAAGGAGATCGCCAACGACCGTCGGACAGCGGACGGCAAGCGCGATCCGCTGCCGGTGGAGCAGGCCTGCGCGTACGGCATCGAGGCACTGGAGGCGCTCGGCCATCTGCACAGCCGCAATCTGCTCTACTGCGACTTCAAGGTCGACAACGCGATCCAGACCGAGGACCAGCTCAAGCTGATCGACATGGGCGCGGTGCGCAGGATGGACGACGACGAGTCGGCCATCTACGGCACGGTGGGCTACCAGGCGCCGGAGGTGGCCGAGGTCGGTCCCTCGGTGGCGAGCGACCTCTACACGGTCGCCCGCACCCTGGCCGTGCTGACCTTCGACTTCCAGGGGTACACGAACGTCTTCGTGGACTCCCTGCCGGACCCGGACAACATCGAGGTCTTCCGGACGTACGAGTCCTTCTACCGGCTCCTGGTGCGCGCCACCGACCCCGATCCGGCGCGCCGGTTCGCGTCCGCGCAGGAGATGGCGGAGCAGCTGACGGGTGTGCTCAGGGAGGTCGTGTCCCTCCAGACGGGGCGGGCGCGCCCGGCCCTGTCCACCCTGTTCGGGCCGGAACTGAAGGTCACGGACACGGAGTTGTTCGGGAAGCTGGACGGGGACGTGTCACGGCTGGGGGCACGCGCGGTGCCCCTGCGGGGGAGAAGGCGAGCGCCCGCGCCGCCCCCCGGCAGCAACGGAACGGGGGTGAACGGGACCCCGCCGCTCCCCCTGGCGCCCGCTCCGGCCCCGGCCGCTCTGGTCAAGCCGCTGAACGCCGCGGCGACCGCGCTCGCGCTGCCGGTCCCCCGGGTCGACCCGGGCGACCCCAACGCCGGTTTCCTCGCGGGCCTGATGGCCTCGGCTCCCGCGGAGCTGATCACCGCGCTGCACGCGGCGCCCATCGGCTCCCTGGAGCTTCGCCTGCGCGAGCTGCGGGCCCGGCTGGAGATGGGCGAACTGGCCAGTGCGAGCAGGGCGCTGGAGGCGCTGGAGGCGGACCACCCCGACGACTGGCGGGTGGTCTGGTACCAGGGCGTCGCGGCCCTGGCGACCGGGGAGCACGAGACCGCGGCGCTGTCCTTCGACGCGATCTACGACGCCTTCCCGGGCGAGCCCGCGCCGAAGCTGGCCCTCGGCCTGTGCGCGGAGGTGCTCGGGCAGCTGGACAACGCGGGCGAGTACTACCGCCTGGTGTGGACGACCGACCCCAGCTATGTCAGCTCGGCGTTCGGCCTGGCCCGCGTGCAGCTCGCGGCGGGCGACCGCCGCGGCTCCGTACGCACACTGGAGTCCGTACCGGAGTCGTCGATCCACTACACGGCGGCGCGGGTCGCGGCGGTGCGGGCGCGGCTGCGGCAGCGGCTGGCCGAGGAGGCGGCGGCAGCGGCGTTCCTGGACGATCTGACGGCGGCGGCCGGACAGGTCGAGGCTCTGGACGGATACGGTCTGGACGCGGTGCGACGCGAGCAGTTGTCGACGGAGGTCCTGGGCTGCGCCCTGGACTGGGTACTCTCCGGTAGCCGGAGTTCCGCCCCGCACTCCGGCGGCGGACCGGTGCTGCTCGGCAGTGAGGTGGACGAGCGCGGTCTGCGTTTCGCACTGGAGCGTTCGTACCGCACGCTGGCCCGCCTCGCGCGGGGCGGCGAGGAGAGGATCGACCTGGTGGAACGTGCCAACCGTTACCGCCCCCGGACGTGGGTGTGATTGATGTCCCAGATGCCCCAGCCGACGGCCCTTTCGCGGTGCCCCAGTTGCGAGGAGCCCCTGGAGGCGGGTGACCGTTTCTGCGGTGCGTGCGGGTACGACCTGTCGGCGGTGCCCGCACCGCCCCAGGACCACCCCACGATCGCCATGAACGGCTCGTCGACACGCCCCTCCGAGGCCGCCGCGTCCCTGGACTGGCCGCTCGCGCCGGAGCCCGCGAGCTCCGACACGCCCGCGCCGGTGCACCGGGCGACCGACATCCGGGGCACGGACTCGGGCGGCTCCGAACTCCCCCACCCGGACACGGAGTCCGCGGCGGCCCAGCATCCGGGCGACCACCCCTCGGGCGTACAGCCCTCGGGTGGGCAGCCTTCGGGCGTACGGTTCGACCGGCCCCCGGAGCCCGACGAGTACCCGCTCGCCCCGCCGGCCGGAGCCCCCGCCGGGCCCGTCGTCGATCCGCGGACCGCGGACCTCGGCGCACCCGTCACGCCCCCCGCGGGCACCAAACTGTGCGTCGCCTGCCGCTCCGGCCATGTGGACAGCGACGGCTACTGCGAGAACTGCGGGCACGCCCAGCCGCGCGAACGGGACCACATGGAGCAGGAACTGGGTGCGGTGGCCGCGGTCAGTGACCGGGGCCTGCGCCACCACCGCAACGAGGACGCGTTCACGATCTCCTCGACCGCGCTGCCGGACGGCTCCCCCGCGGTCGTCGCGATCGTCTGCGACGGGGTCTCCTCGGCGACCCGCCCCGACGAGGCCTCGCTCGCCGCGTCCCGGGCGGCGGGC
>LRTP01001117.1 GCA_001550305.1 Streptomyces diastatochromogenes | reverse complement strand
GGCGGTCGAGGGGCTGTTGGCGGCGCTGCCGCTCGGCACCCACCCGCAGCAGGCCATGCACGAGGCGATCCTCGCGGCCGCCGAGGCCGTCAACTCACTGGCCGAGGCGCCCCCCGCGCACGAGGAACACGCTCCGCACCAGAACGCGCCCGCCTGCACCCTCGTCGGCGCCGTCGTCACCCCCGCCCTGCTGATCGTCGGCTGGGTCGGCGACAGCCGCGCCTACTGGGTCCCCGTCGACCGGAGTTCACCCCCCGCCCGGCTCACCGAGGACGACTCCTGGGCCGCGCAGATGGTCGCCGCGGGCCTGATGAGCGAGGCGCAGGCGTACGCCGACGAGCGCGCCCACGCCATCACGGGCTGGCTCGGCGCGGACGCCTACGAACTGGAGCCGCACACCGCTTCCTTCAAGCCGGACCGGCCGGGTGTGGTGGTGGTGTGCACCGACGGACTGTGGAACTACGCGGAGGCGGCCGAGGAGATGGCCGAGGTCGTGCCGCTGGACGCCGCCGAAAGGCCCCTGCACAGCGCCCAGGTCCTGGTGGGTCACGCCCTGGACGGCGGGGGCCACGACAACGTAACAGTGGCCGTCGTGCCGTTCCCGGCCCCGCCGCAGGGGGCAGGATCGGCCTGAGGCCGCGAAAAGGCGCAATCCGTGCCCACGGGGACGGCCTCGGACCGGAGGGGACCGGTCCGCATACAGTCATCGCCTCCGCCAACCGACGGAGGTCTTGAGGGGGACGAAGAAGGCATGGCCAATTTCTCGAAGTCGAACGTGCCGCAGTTCTCGGTCGACGTGTACCAGAACGAGTACCTGCCCGAGGGCGGCCGCGAGGTCAACGCGATCGTCACGGTGAGCGCCACCGGCGGCGGCACCGTCGGGAGCGCGGTCGGCGCGCCCCACCTGTACGCGGCGGGCCGGGGCCCGGACGCCGCCGTGGCGATCATGGTCGACTGTTCCGGCTCGATGGACTACCCGCCGACCAAGATGCGCAACGCCCGCGAGGCCACGGCCGCCGCGATCGACACCCTGCGCGACGGCGTGCACTTCGCGGTGATCGGCGGCACGCACATCGCCAAGGAGGTCTACCCCGGCAATGGGCGCCTCGCGGTGGCCGACACGGCGACCCGCGGGCAGGCCAAGGAGGCGCTGCGCAGGCTGAGCGCGGGCGGCGGTACGGCGATCGGCACCTGGCTGCGCCTCGCCGACCGACTGCTGTCCTCGGCCGACGTGTCGATCCGGCACGGCATCCTGCTCACCGACGGCCGCAACGAGCACGAGTCGCCGCAGGACCTCAAGGCCGCCCTCGACTCCTGTGCCGGACGTTTCACCTGTGACGCGCGTGGAGTGGGTACGGACTGGGAGGTCAAGGAGGTCACCGGGATCGCCTCGGCCCTGCTCGGCACCGCCGACATCGTCGCGGACCCGGCCGCCCTGTCCGCCGACTTCACACAGATGATGGAGACGGCGATGGGCAAGGAGGTCGCGGACGTCGCGCTGCGCCTGTGGACGCCGGTCGGCACCGAGATCAAGTTCGTCAAGCAAGTGGCCCCCACGGTCGAGGAGCTGACCGGCCGCCGCACCGAGGCGGGCCCGCGCGCCGGCGACTACCCCACCGGGTCCTGGGGCGACGAGTCCCGCGACTACCACGTGTGTGTCGAGGTCCCCTCGGCCGGAGTGGGCCAGGAGATGCTGGCGGCTCGGGTCTCGCTCGTCGTGCCGCAGGGCGACGGCGGCGTGCACAACCTCGGCGCCCAGGGGCTCATCAAGGCGGTGTGGACCGACGACATGGTGGCCTCGACGAGAATCAACGCCCAGGTCGCGCACTACACAGGTCAGGCGGAACTGGCGCAAGTCATCCAACAGGGTCTGGATCTGCGCAAATCGGGAGATGTCGACGGAGCAACGGCCAAGCTGGGCCGGGCCGTTCAGCTCGCGAGTGCGTCGGGCAACGCCGATACTGCGAAACTGCTTGCGAAGGTGGTGGACGTGGTCGACGCCGCGGCAGGTACTGTGCGATTGAAGGCAAGGGTCGAAGAGGCTGACGAAATGACCCTTGAGACACGGTCCACAAAGACTGTTCGTGTAAAGAAGTAGCGAGCCCGGTTCCCGCTGGGAACTGGAGAAACCCGGTCATAACGGCCGGAAAAGGAGAGGGGGAAGCGCCGACATGCCGACCTGCCCGAACGGACACCAGTCGGGTTCCGACGACTGGTGCGAGGTCTGCGGTCACCGCATGGCCGGTGCCGTGCCTCCGCCCCCTCCACCGCCGCCGCCCGCCGCCGGTTACGGCTATCCGCCGCCCGGCTCGCCCCCGCCGTCCGGTCCCGGGGGCCCGGGTGGACCCGGCGCCCCCGGTGGGCGCCCGCACCTGTCCGCCGTGCCCCATCAGGAGCCGGAGCTCTGCCCGCAGTGCCGTACGCCCCGTGAGGGCGGTGCGCCGTTCTGCGAGGAGTGCCGGTGGAACTTCCTGACGAACACGGCGACCTCGTACACCCCGGCGGCGCCGCGTCCGCAGTCGCCCGCGCCCGGGATGCCCAATCCGGCCCTGCGCTTCCAGCAGCCTCCGCAGGGGCAGGGGCAGCCGACCGGTCCCGGCCCCGCGACCGGTCCCGGTCACGACCCGTTCGACTACCAGAGCTCGCGGCCCTCGCAGATGAACCGCCCCGCGGAACCGATTCCGCCCTACGGGCAGGATCCGTCGGGCTTCCGCGGCGACCCGTCCCGGCAGGGTGGTCCTTCCGGCCCGGGTGGTCCCGGTGGTCCCGGTGGTCCCGGTGGCTTCGGCGGTCCTGGTCCTGGTCCTGGTCCCGGCGGCTTCGGTGCGGACCCGTCCCGTCCGGTTCCGCCGCCGCCCGGGCCCACGCCCGGCGGTCCCGGTGGCCCC
>LRTP01001116.1 GCA_001550305.1 Streptomyces diastatochromogenes | reverse complement strand
CGCCGCGCCGGCTCCTTCTCGTCCACGCGATCACTTCTCGGGGTCCGCCCGCCGGGACCGCTGTCGTCTGAAGACAGCCGGTTCCCCGAGGCCGCCCCTGTGCGCCCCGGGCCTCGGCCGCACGCCCTCGTGCGGCCGGTTTCGCTCACCGGACCCTCGGGCCGCCCTCGCGCGCCGGGTCCGGATCCCGGATGACCCGAGAAGGACACCAGGTGACCACTCCTGCCCTGCCCACCTCACGTGACGCGTCGCTGACGGCCTGGGCGCTGGCCGCCCGCGCCGGTGACCCCGACGCCGTCGATCAGTTCGTGCGCGCCCTGCACCGCGACGTACGCCGTTACGTCACCTATCTGGGCGCGGACCCGCAGACCGCCGACGACCTGGCCCAGGACACCTTCCTGCGCGCCCTCGGCAGTCTGCACCGCTTCGAGGGCCGCTCCTCGGCCCGTACCTGGCTGCTGGCCATCGCGCGCCGGGCCGTGATCGACAGTTTCCGCACCGCGGCGGCCCGGCCCCGGCTGGCCGACTCCGACGACTGGCAGCTCGCCGCCGAACGAGCCCAGCCGCGCGGCCTGCCGGGCTTCGACGACGGCATCGCACTCGACGAACTGCTGGCCGAACTGCCCGAGGAACGCCGCGAGGCCTTCGTGCTGACCCAGCTCCTCGGACTGCCGTACGCGGAGGCGGCCCTGGTGAGCGACTGCCCCATAGGTACGGTCCGCTCACGCGTGGCCCGTGCCCGCAGCGCCCTGATCGCCTCGCTGTCCGACGCCGAACGCTGTGGACTGCCCGAGCGGCGCGAGCTGGTCGGCGCGATGGCCTGACGGGCGCGGCCGGAAAGGGACGCGGCCCCGGTCGCCTGGGGGCGGGCCGGGGCCGCGGCTCACGGAGTCACCGTGCCGGGGTCACTCACTGTTGAGTTGCCAAGGTGCGGTGCCGCTGTGCTCAGTTCTGCGACGGTGCCTTCTTCTTGCGGAGGAGGAACACCGCCGCGCCGCCGATCACGACCAGGGCGACGGCGATGCCCGCGATGATCGGGGTCGCGCCGGAGCCACCGGTCTCGGCGAGGTTGGTGCCCCCGGTGGAGTCGGCGCTTGCCAGGGCCGGGCTCGGCTCACCGACGGTCTGGGTCGTGATGTCGCTCGCGCTGCCCTGTGTCTTGCAGTCGAGCATGCCGGTGAAGTGCTTCTCGAAACCGTTCGGACCCGTCAGCGTGAAGTCGTACGCCTGGTCCTCCTGCAGCGGGACCGTCACCGTCAGGGACTTGCCCGCGGCGACGGTGTGCTCGGCACCCATCAGCTCGAAGGTGAACGGCGCGTCGCCCGTGACGGTCGCCGTGACGTCCACGCCGCCCTTGGCACAGTTCGTCGTGGCGGACAGCGCCGGTATCGCGCCTTCCTTGGCCCAGTTCGCGGTCGCCGTCGCCGAGACCGTCGACTCGCTGGAGCCCGCGAGGATCTGTGTCTGGCTGCGGGTCCCCGAGGCGAAGGCCCGGCCGACCGGCACGGTCGTCGACGCCTGCACGGTCAGCGCCGCCGAGCCGTCCGTGGCGTCCTTCGGCACGTCGAAGTAGAGCCGGCTGCCGTCCGTCGCCGAGGTGATCGCCTTGCCGTCCTTGCCGACGACCTTCACCCCACTGGCGGCGGCGTCCGCGGGCGGCGTCACCGTCACGCTGTCCGCGTCGGTGTGCACCGTGATCGGGCCGAGCCTCTCGCCGGCGTGCCCGGAGACCGCGGGCGGGTCGAGGGTCAGCGAGGCCTTGGGCTCCGCCACGTTCAGCGCGTTCTTCTGCAGGTAGTCGGCGAGCTTCTCCGCCTGCGGGTCCAGCGCGTCCACGTCGGCGCCGTCCGAGTACCGCCAGATGGCCACCTGGGTGCCGGCCGCCGCGTCCTGCTCGGTGAGTCCGTGCGCGCCGGCCAGGTCGGCCAGCGCCGCGAGGTCGTTCACCTGTGGGTAGGAGTGCTGCAGGATCCAGCGGATCTTGCCGGCGTCCTTGTTGCCGTTCAGCGAGGTGCCGCTCCAGGAGGTCTCCTGGTACTGGGCGTCCCGCTGGGTCGGGTTGTGGAGGTCGATGCAGTACGTCTGCAGCATGCCGCCGCCGTCGACGGACATCTCGAAGAGACCGGCGGACACCTGCTGGTCCACGCCATGGTCGTGGACCACCGCGGCCCCGTACGTCTTCAGACCGCCGATGGTCGCGGTCGCGCCGCCCTGACTCCGCGGGGCATCGTCGGCGGCGGCCGCACCGGCGGTGGCCAACGCCCCCGCGGCGACGAGCCCCGACACCAACGTCGCGGCGGCGAGGCGAGCGGCCCCTCGCCTGCGCGCGGACCACGCAGAGAACGAAGAAAACACAGAATTCCCCTTCGAGCAGGACCCGTTGACATGGGGGGACGGTCCCGCCAGCAGAATCAGAAGCCCCGTGAGCTATGCCCGGCATCCTAAGGACGTGGGCGCACCGCGCTTCCCGGTCCTGCCGTCGGATAGCCGATCCGAATCGGAATCGTTATCGGTCAGCGAGCCTGTGAGCTGCGCTTATCGACAAATCAATGGGGACTGTCCGGAACGGATTTGTCGATAAGCCGCAGTTCGGTCAGGTCGCCGGGTCAGGGTGATTCCGCATCTGACGTCAGGTCACTCCGGCGGGTTCCGGCTGCTGTTGGGAGACGTCCAGGGAACGACTCTCCGGCTCCGTCTCCCAGTTGGGCTCGGGCCGGGGGGACGCGGTCGTGTCCCCTTCCTTGTTCGGGCGCCGGAAGGCCGAGGTGCCGCGCGAGAGGTCGTGGCCGATGGCCACCGCGTCGATGTCCGCCGACGTCCAGCTCTGTCCTTCGCGTACCTCGGTACGCACCTTCAACCTGCCCTGCACGATGACGGGATCGCCCACCGACAGCGATGCCCCCACGTTGGTGGCGAGCGCGCGGTTCGCCCACACGGTGAAGAAATTGGTGTGCCCGTCCGTCCAGGCGCTCTTCTCGCGGTCCCAGTACCGCGCCGTCACCGCCAGGCGGAACCTCGCCGACGCGCCGTTCGCCAAGTCTCGGTAGACCGGCTGTGTCGCCACGTTCCCCACCGCGCACACCATCGTCTCGTTCATGCCCGACCCCTCTCCCGTACGAATGCGTCTGTCGCGGCGCTCGCATGCGCTGCGATCGCCGCGAGTTCAGACTGCCTTCGTCGGGCCGGGCCCGCTGAGCCCTGTGTGCTACCGGCCGGTTGTGGACAACCGCGTCACCCGAAGGGCGGAGGCGCTTCAGCCCATGGAGTGCTTCCTCGTCATCCGACCGGCGCCGACGCCCCCGTGACCCGCCCGTACTGCTCCCGTACCTCCCGATATCGCAGCAACTCCGCCGCCACCGGATCGAGTACCCGCGCCCTCCCGCACCCGGCCGCTGCCTCGCGCAGTCGCCGTTCCGCTTCGAGCCCGTACCGCTTGGCCGGTCCGCGCGCCGCCATCCTGCTGCCCCACTCGACGGCGGGGCCGCCGATGATGCCGGCCAACATCAGCAGCACCGGCACCCCGAGGTTCGGCGCCATGAACCCGATGATCTGCCCCAGCAGCCACAGCCCGCCGATGATCTGAAGAATCGTCATCGAGGCCTGCGCGAGCACGGCGGCCGGCCACCAACCGGGCCGCGGCGGCCGCCCCACCGGTGTCGTGGCGCGCGTCGCCATCTCGTCCAGCGCCTCCGACAGCCCCTGCGC
>LRTP01001115.1 GCA_001550305.1 Streptomyces diastatochromogenes | reverse complement strand
CGGAGGCGTCACCGGCGGAACGGTCGGAGGCGTCACCGGCGGAGTGCTGACGCTGCCCCCGTGCTCGTTCCCGCACCTGTTGCCGAACGCCGGGTTCAGCAGGGCGACGACGTCGACCGAGTTGCCGCACGCGTTCACCGGAACGTCCACCGGGGCCTGGGCATGGTTGCCCGACAACACGCCGGGCGAGCCCTGGGTCCTGCCGGACGCCAGGGAACCGGAGGAGCTGCCCTGCGAACCCGAGCCGTTGGTGCAGGAGTTCCCGAAGGTCGGGTTGAGCGCGCCGATCACGTTGACAGTGTTGCCGCAGGCGTTCACCGGCACGTGCACCGGAACCTGAACGCTGTTGCCCGACGCGACGCCGGGTGAGTCCATAGCGCTGGCGTCCGCGTGCGAGTCCGCGAACACGGGGGTGCCGTACAGGGACAGGATGCTCGTCGCGGCCGCGGCCACGACCATTCCCCTACTCAGGTTCTGTCGCAATCTCGTTGTCTTCCTGCTTGAAAGAAGTGAGGAAAGCCGGCCTTGGAGCCGAAAGAGCGACCCAAGGCCGACCGTGATCCAGCCGGGAAGGCTGATGCTGTCGCGTCAGTGGTTGGCGCAGCTGTTGCCGAACGCCGGGTTCAGCAGGGCGACGACGTCGACCGTGTTGCCGCACACGTTGACGGGGACGTGAATGGGGACCTGAATCACATTGCCCGAGAGGACACCCGGCGAGCCGACGGCGGAACCCTCGGCGCCGGAGTCCGCGAAGGCCGGGGCGCCCATCCCCAGGGCCATGATCGCGCCGGCGACAACAGCAGCGCTCTTCTTGTGCTTCACGTAATTTCCCTTCTCTGCGGTCGTGGTCCTATGACGGCCGAAACCGAGCGAGCACACCTTGAGCGGCTCGCACCACGACCTGCAGTCTGTAAACGATGGAGGACCGTCCGAAGAAACTAAAGAACGTGCGCCGCTTGGGAATTCACTCGAATCGCCCCACATTCGAATCGGCACCGAGGTGCACGCGAACACCCATACGGGAAGGAGCGGTTCCCTTAAATACGTTCCGCGGGGCCGACAGGACCTGAACGACTGCTCGACGTCGCGCCCGCCGCCCTCTCGCATCAACCCGGCGGTCCTGGACTGGTTTCGGTGATTCACCCGATCGGCCCCATTGGGCCATCAGGGTGAATGGAAGCAACCAAGGGCGTCCGTGGCGGTTGAACCAAAACGCTCCGATGGACGGGGTTTCTTCAGAATGGATCCAGCCAGTGATCAAGAAGGTTATGACCGCGGCCGCGGTCACCGTTTGCGCCGTCGGCGCTTCCGCTGCTGCCGCGCCGCAGGCGCTGGCGATCGGGAATGACGGTGGGACGACCTCCGTCAGCGGCGTCGGTGCCACCCAGTCGTTCGGCAACTCGGCGACCACGGGGGACATGAGCCCGCAGATGGGGCTCATCCAGGGCTCGCTGAACAAGCCCTGCGTCGGCCTGCCCGCGAAGGCCAACGTGGGCTCGCTCGTCGGCGTCGTCCCGATCGCCGTCCAGGACGTCCCGGTCCTGTCGTCCCCGCAGAACCAGCAGTGCGTCGAGAACTCCACCCAGGCCAAGGGCGACGAACCGCTGTCGCACGTCCTGGACCGGATCCCGGTCCTGTCCGGCAACGGTGTCGGCAACAAGTAGCACTCTCCGCCGGCGGGCCGCAGCTCTCTCGGCGGCCCGCCGGGCCCATCTTCTTTGCGTGACCGTTCACTTGCCGAGTGCACGTCACGAGTCACGTGTCGAAGAGGGGCCCCCGGACCGGCCTGGGTTTCCGCATCGAGACGCCGATGGACCTGGCGCCCGTCTGGAAGCCGCGCGAGGCCCCGTTCCCCGCCCAAGGAGCGGCCCCGGCCGAGCGATCCGCCACGCGTCGGCCAGATCGACCGCCACGCGTCGGCCAGATCGACCGCTACGCGTCGGCTCAGAGGAGCCCACTGGGGTGTCGGATGACGGGGCGAACGCCCCGCATGCTGGGCCAAATGGGGCACTACCCGCAACCCTTGGGCGGTCTGTCCAGTTGATGATCATGCAGCTCCCCAACAGGAGTCCGCTTTTCGAAGGGAATGAACATGAAGAAGCTGTGGGCAACCGCGGCTATCGCCGCTTCTGTCGCCGGTATCTCGGCCGCGGCCGCCCCCCAGGCTCTGGCGATCGGCGATGACGGTGGCACGACGTCCGTCAGCGGCTACGGCGCCTCGCAGTCGTTCGGCAACTCGGCGACCTACGGCAGCATGAGCCCGCAGATGGCGCTCATCCAGGGCTCGCTGAACAAGCCCTGCGTCGGCCTGCCCGCGAAGGCCAACGTGGGCTCGCTCGTCGGCGTCGTCCCGATCGCCGTCCAGGACGTCCCGGTCCTGTCGTCCCCGCAGAACCAGCAGTGCGTCGAGAACTCCACCCAGGCCAAGGGCGACGAACCGCTGTCGCACATCCTGGACAACATCCCGGTCCTGTCGGGCAACGGCACGAACAACAGCTGATCCCAGCACCGCGAGAGCGGGCCGCCGAGCACCTCGGCGGCCCGCTCTTCGCGTGCTCGGTGACCCTCTTGGCGTGCTCGGCGGCCCTCTTCGCGTACTCGGCGAACCACCCATCGCCGCCGCTATCCCATGAGTCCACTCGCCCGCTCCACCGCGTTCGCGAGGTCGTCCACCGCCTTGTCCTCCGCGGCGGACGCCACCCGGTGGGCGCGGTCGGCGAGTTCGCCCAGCGGGAGGGCGCCGGGGAGCGGGTTCGCCTTGTCGTCGCCCGTGCGCAGGTCGTCGGCGAAGTACGCGGCCACGGCGTCGACCTGGAGACGGGTGGAGGAGGTCCACAGGTCCTCGTCGAGGGAGCCGGTCTCCAGTTGGCCGGACTCCTCGTGCGGGGCGCGGGTGTCGGGGTCGAGCCAGCGGACGCTCGCGGTGGCGAGGTGGCCGGAGGCGCCGGGCCTGGTGCGGACCGCGTAGAGGGCCGTGACCGTGTGGCCGGGTCCCACCTCGCCGCCGTCCACCCGGTCGTTGCGGAAGTCCTCGTCGGCGACCTGACGGTCGTCGTATCCGATCAGCCGGAACTGCTTGACGGTCTCCGGGTCGAAGGCGACCTGTGCCTTGGCGTCGCGGGCCGTGAGGTCGATGTTCTGCGGAAGCTGCTCGCAGAAGACCTTGCGGGCGTCCTCGACGGTCGAGACGTACGTCGTGTGGCCGTCGCCCTTGTCGGCGAGGCGCTCCATGAGGGCGTCGCCGTACTCGCTGCCCACGCCGACGCCGAAGAGGGTGATGCCGTGTTCGCGGCGGGCGGTGGAGATGTTCTCGAGGATGGCGTCCGCGTCGGTCTCGCCGGTGTTGGCGAGGGCGTCGGAGATCAGCACGACGCGGTTGGTGGCGCCCTCGCGCAGGCCCTTGACGGCCGTGGCGTACCCGGTGCGCACGCCCGCGCCGAGGTTGGTCGACTCCGTCGGTTCCAGTCCCCTGATCGCGCCGTAGATGCGGTCGCGGTGGTGGCCGAGGCGGGTCATCGGGAGCACGGTCCGGGCCTCGTCGCTGAAGGTGACCACGGCTATCGAGTCGTCGTCGCGCAACCGGTCCGTCATCACGCCGAGGGCGTCCTTGGCGAGGTCGAGTCGGCCGGGCTCGCCCATGGAGCCGGATATGTCGATGACGAAGGTGAGCGCGGCGGGCGGGCGCTTGGCGCTCGACGCGGCGTCGCGGGTGGCGAGGCCGACACGGACCAGCGACCAGTCCTTCTCCCGGGTGCGGGCGCCGTCGACGGTGACCGAGAAGCCGTTGCCGTCGGGGCGCCGGTAGTCCTGCCGGAAGCTGTTGACGAACTCCTCGGGGCGGACGGTCGACGCCTCGGGCAGCCGGCCGTCGGCGAGGGCACGGCGTGCGTAGCCGTAGGAGGCGGTGTCGACGTCGAGGGCGAAGGTGGAGAGGTAGTCGGGGGACGGCGCGAACTCGCGGCTCGCGTCGCCCGTCGGAGTGTTCTTCTGCTCGCCCTGGGAGGCCCCGGAGGTCCGGTTCGGGGCGGGCTGCGGGAACCCGCGTCCGCCGGACTTGTTCGAACCGTCCGTCGAGGAGCCGTTGCTGTCGCTCGCGCCGCAGCCGGTGAGGAGCAGGCCGCCCGCGAGCGTCAGACCGATGAGGATGGCGACCGGTCGCCGCCGTCGCCCGGTCCTCGGCCGCCGCCGCGGTCGCCCTGTGTGCTCGTCGTTCCCCGTCAGTGTCATCCGTGCCCCCTCGGTGAGTCGCCTGTCCGCCGGCTGTCTGCCGACGTCATTGGGCCGACGTCTGTGACTGTGACGCCCGAGGGGGCCCGGATGTGCGCTACGGAGCGTTGCGGATGGATCTCGAAGCGGCCACGAAGGGCGGTCGTCGAGACCGGTAGGTGACGCTCCGGAGATCTACGACACGATGTCCTTGCGCCGGAAACCCCGGAAGGCCAGGGCGAACAGGACGAGGGCGTACGTTATCGAAATCGCGGTGCCCTGGATCATGCCGCCCCACTCCGGGTTGGGCTGTATGGCGTCGGCCCAGGCGAACTGCCAGTGTGCGGGCAGGAAGTCGCGCCAGTGGCCGAGGGCGGTGACCGCGTCCAGGACGTTGCCCACGATCGTCAGGCCGACCGCGCCGCCGACCGCGCCCAGGGGCGCGTCCGTCTTGGTGGACAGCCAGAACGCGAGCCCCGCCGTGACGAGTTGGGACACGAAGACGTACGCGATGACCACGAGGAGCCGCTGGGCCGCGGTGCCGGCGGAGAGCGCGCCGCCGGTGGGGATCTCCAGCGGCCCCCAGCCGTACGCCGCCGTGCCCACCGCTATGGCGACGATGGGCAGCAGCACCATCGCGGCGAGACTGAGGCCGAGGGCGACGGTGAGCTTGGACCACAGCAGCCGGGCCCGCGGCACGGGGGCCGCGAGCAGATAGCGCAGCGAGGACCAGCTCGCCTCGGAGGCGATCGTGTCCCCGCAGAACAGCGCGACGGGGATGACCAGCAGGAAGCCCGCGGAGACGAAGAGGTTCACCGCGGCGAAGTTGGCGCCCGACGCGGTCGCCGTGTCCATCAGGGTGACCTGCCCGTTGCGCGAGCCCGGGTCACCGCCGATCGCGAAGGCGATGACGAGGACGAAGGGCAGCACCGCGAGGATCGCGCCCATGACGAGCGTGCGGCGCCGCTTCAACTGCCGCAGGAGCTCCACACGGAGCGGCAGCGTGTGCCGCGCCCGGTACCCGTCCGCCGTTTCGGCCCGTTCGACGAGCGTGCTCATGCGGCACCTCCGATCAGGGTGAGGAACGCGTCCTCCAGCCGACGGTGGGGGCCCACCGACCGCACGGGGACTTCCAGTCGTACGAGTTCCACGAGCAGGCGTTCGGCGCTGCCGCCCTCGTCGAGGCGGACCAGCAGCCCGCCCTCGGCTGCGACGGCCGAGGCCACGCCGGGCAGCGCGCCGATCTTCTCGACGACCGGCCCCTCCACGGGCGCGCCCGTACCGACGAGGAGGGTGTCGCCGGATCCGATGATCTCGCTCACCGGGCCGGCCTGGATCAGCCGACCGCGGTCCATGACCACCAGGTGGGTGCAGGACTGCTCGACCTCGGCCAGCAGGTGGCTGGAGACGATGACCGTGCGGCCCGCGGCGGCGTAGCGGATCATGACCTCGCGCATCTCGCGGATCTGGGGCGGGTCGAGACCGTTGGTCGGTTCGTCGAGGATGAGGAGGTCCGGGAGGCCCAGCATCGCCTGGGCGATGGCCAGGCGCTGGCGCATGCCCTGGGAGTAGGTGCGGACCGCGCGGGCCAGCGCGTCGCCCAGGCCCGCGATCTCCAGCGCCTCCTCCATGTGGGCGTCCTCGGCCGGACGGCCCGTCGCCTGCCAGTACAGCTCCAGGTTCTCGCGGCCCGAGAGGTGCGGCAGGAAGCCGGCGCCCTCGACGAACGCTCCGACCCGGGAGAGCACCGGGGCGCCGGGCCGGATCGCGTGCCCGAAGACGCGGATCTCGCCGCCGTCGGGCTTGATGAGGCCCATCAGCATGCGCAGCGTGGTCGTCTTGCCCGCGCCGTTCGGCCCCAGCAGACCGAGGACCTGGCCCTTCTCCACGCGGAACGACAGGTCCCGTACCGCGTACCGGTCCGCCGACTTCGCGTACCGCTTGCTCAGGTCGGTGATCTGGAGGGGGACTTCGGCGAGCTCGGGGTCTGGCGCGACCGGGGCCGTACGACGTCGGCCGGTCAGCAGGAGTGCGGCGGCGGCGAGCGCGCCGGCCAGGGGCAGCCACCACACCCAGGAGGGCAGCACGGCGGCGGCGGTCTTCACACCGGGCGCGGTGGGCACGTGCAGGTCGCTCTTCAGGGAGACCGTGTACGTCGCCGGGGCCGCCGGTGAGGCGTAGCCGAGGTCCGTCGAGGCGAGGACCAGGCGCAGCCGGTGGCCCTTCTGGACCTCGTGGTCGACCGCGGGCAGCACGATCGTGACGTCCTTGCCCGCCTTCGCGCCGGTCACCCGCACGGGCGCCACCAGTTGCGAGGGCAGTACCGGCTGGGTGGCGCCCGGCCCGACGTCGTACACCTTCCCGAAGAGGACCGCCTCGTCGGTGCTCGACCGGACGTGGACGGTCACGGTCGGCGAGCCGGTGATCCGCAGGTCGCCGCGGAGCGCCGCGGAGTCGAACTGCGCGTACTGGCCCGGGAAGTCGAGGGACACTCCGAGCCCGAGCGCGGACAGCTGGGACAGGCCGCCGGTGCCGCCGAGTCCGGGGAGGGCGGAGATCGCGGGCGGACTGGCGCCCGCGGGGTTCTGGAAGGTCTGCTCGCGTCGGCCGTCGCTCAGCGCGATGGCGTGCTCGCCGCTCTCCAGGCCGGGGTAGACGTCCCCGCTCGCGCCCCGCAGCTGCGCGGCGCCGTCGGTGGAGTCGATGCCGCCGGTGCGGGTGATGCGGAAGGCGGGACCGGTGTCGGCGTTCTTGTCGTCCTTCAGATAGCGGTCGAACCAGGAGCCGACACGGGCCTCGACGCGGCTCGTCTCCGGGTCGCCGCCGTCGTGCCCGCCGGCGATCCAGTCGATGTCCACGGGCGCGCCGTTGGCCCGGATCGCCTTGGCCATCGCGTCGGCCTGGCCGAGCGGGAAGAGGGAGTCGGTCTGGCCCTGCAGGATGAGCGTGGGCACCTTGATGCGGTCGCCGACGGCGGACGGCGAGCGTTGCTCCAGCAGGGCGCGCGCCTGGGCGTCCGGCTTCCCCGACTCCGCCACCCGGTTGTACATCGCGCACAGCTGCGCCTCGAAATGGTCGCAGCCGCCGCCGGAGTTGATGAAGATGCCGGCCCAGAGCTTCTTGAACACGTCGTTCGGGAAGAGCGCGTCCGCCAGGTTCCAGTACGTGATCGAGGGGGCGATCGCGTCGACCCTCTTGTCGTACCCGGCGGCCAGCAGGGAGATCGCTCCGCCGTAGGAGCCTCCGGCGACTCCCACGCGCGGGTCGCCGCTCTTGTCGAGCCGGACCTCGGGCCGCTTGGCCAGCCAGTCGATGAGCTTGGAGACGTCGGCGACCTCGCCCTTGGGGTCGTTCAGCCCGATCTTGCCGGTGGAACGGCCGAAGCCGCGCGCCGACCAGGTCATCACCGCGTACCCGTCGCGGGCGAGTTGCTCCGCCTCCCGCCGCATGTCGTCCTTGCTGCCGCCGAAGCCGTGCCCGAGGAGCACGGCGGGGCGGCGGCCGGAGCCCGCGGTGAAGAACGACGTGTCGATGTTCACCCCGGCGCCCGTGGTCATCACACGGTCGGTGCGGTGGACGGCCGGCCCGTCGTCCGAGGCGACAGCGGTCCACGTACCGGCGCCGGCGAGCACGACCACGGCGGCCGCGGCGGCGAACCACCGTCGGCGTCCTCGCCGTGCGGGCCCGCGCAGTCGGGGCAGTCGAAGATCCATGTGTCAACGGTACGGGCCGCCACCGACAACGAAGGCAGCCGTCGGTCTGAACCCGCGCCCCTCCTCCGGGCGTACGAGGCCCCTCCCGTATACCGCGCCCGTGGTACGAGCCCGCTCGGGCGTCTTCACGAGCGCGGTGGTGACGTGGGACTTCGCGTGCACCCCGGAGGGCTCAGGCCTGGACGTCCTCCGGGATCGACACCAGCCAGCGGGTCTCGCGGCGCGGGCGGAGGTAGAAGGCCCAGTAGAGGGTGGCGACGGCTGTGATGCCGCCGGTCCACACCAGGTACGTCATCTCCTGCTGGCTCAGGATGTAGGCGAGGACCGCGATCAGGAGCACCGGCATCGCGGGCCACAGCGGCATGCGCCAGGCCGGGGTGTGTCGGTGCTGGCCGCGCCGGGCGAGCAGGGCGGCGACCGCGACGAGCAGGTACATGGCCGTCACCGAGACGCCCGTGACGCCGTACAGGGTGTCCAGGTTGACGAAGCAGAGGAGGGCGCCGGGGACGCCCACCAGGAGGGTGGCGACCCACGGGGAGCCGAAGCGGCCGAGGCGGGAGAGGCTCTGGTTGATCGGCTCGGGCCAGGCCTTGTCACGGGCGGAGGCGAACAGCACCCGGGAGTTCTGGATGACCATGACGATGCCCGCGTTGATGATCGCGAGGGCGACGCAGAGGCTGACGAAGGTGCCGACGGCGGAGTTGGACCAGGCGGTGACCATGCTGCTGATGTCGCCGCCGGTGAGGGTGGACAGGTCCGAGGCGCCCATGGTGATCGCGACGACCGGGACCAGGATGATCACGGTCGAGATGGCGAGGGTGGCCAGGACCGTACGGGCGACGTTGCGGCGCGGGTTCTCCAGTTCCTCGGAGAGGTAGACCGCGGTCGAGAAGCCCTGGGTGATGAAGAGGGCGATCGCGAGCCCCGAGACCACCAGCATGGCCGTCACGGTGTCCGTGTGGCCGCCGGAGCCCGCCACCTGCATCGAGGTGAGGCTGCCCAGGCCGCGCCGGCTGTGTGTGAAGCCCAGCACCGCCACGACGGCCGCCGCGATGACCTCGAGGACGAGGAAGACGCCGGTGATCCAGGCGTTGGCCCGCAGGTCGAGCAGGCCCGCGAGGGTGGCCAGGAGCATCACGCCCGCGCCCGCCATCGACGGGTTGAGGTGCACGATCGGCGCCAGGTAGTCCGCGGTGCCCATCGCGATCACCGGCGGCACGATCATGACGACGAGGAGGGAGAGCACGAAGACCAGCCAGCCCGCGAGTCGTCCGGCCATCGTCGAGACCATGGCGTACTCGCCGCCCGCGCTGGGGATGAGGGTGCCCAGCTCCGAGTAGCAGAACGCCACGGCGATACAGAGCAGCGAGCCGATCGCGATGGTGAGCGCGGTCGCCGTGCCGAGGGACGAGAACAGGTCGGGTACGACCACGAAGAGCGTGGAGGCGGGCGTCACGCACGAGAGCGTCAGCAGGGTGCCGCCGACGATGCCGATGGAGCGCTTGAGCTTTTGGGGGCTCCCGGAGGCCGTGGGGGCGGCGTCCGGGAGGGCCTGCTCGACAGGGCGGAGCGTGTCGGTCATGAAGCGGTTCCGATCGACTCATGCGTCAGAAGACGACTCGTGCGTCAGGTGATTCGGTCGGGAGCGCTATCGCCTCCGGCGGCTCGCGTCGTTCATCTCGTCGTCCGCTCCCGCGTTGATGGAACCTTGACGGAAACCGTTGCGTCAATGGCCGTTTACCTACGGAATCCGCACCACCGAAGCGACGCAGGTCACATCACTTTCCCAGGCCCCGACGCCTACATGTTGCAATCATCAGGACCCATCGGATTGTGACCTTGCTTTCAAAGGTATCGACAGCAAACCACCTCAGCTATCCGTTTCATCACCTCATGACGAGAACCGCAGTCGAGGCCTTGAAATTCACCAGGATTGGTCCGCACTCCGGGACGCCGGGCGAATAGGGGAGCCGGGCATGGCGGTGCCCCGCCCCCCGGGACGGGGGACGGGGCACCAGGGGGTCGCTCAGTGGTTGCGCGGGAAGCCCAGGTCCACGCCCGTCGGGGCGTCGGCCGGGTCGGGCCAGCGGGTGGTGACGACCTTGCCGCGGGTGTAGAAGTGCGTGCCGTCGTTGCCGTAGATGTGGTGGTCCCCGAAGAGGGAGTCCTTCCAGCCGCCGAAGGAGTGGTAACCGACGGGCACCGGGATCGGCACGTTCACGCCGACCATGCCCGCCTCGACCTCCAGCTGGAAGCGGCGGGCGGCGCCGCCGTCCCGGGTGAAGATCGCGGTGCCGTTGCCGAAGGGCGACGCGTTGATGAGGGCGACACCCTCCTCGTAGGTGTCCACGCGCAGCACGCACAGCACCGGGCCGAAGATCTCGTCCTTGTACGCGTCCGAGGTCACCGGCACCCTGTCGAGCAGCGAGAGGCCGATCCAGTGGCCGTCCTCGTACCCCTCGACCGTGTACCCGGTGCCGTCGAGGACGACCTCGGAGCCCTGCGCCGCCGCGCCCTTGACGTAGGACGCCACCTTGTCGCGGTGCACGGCCGTGATCAGCGGGCCCATCTCGGAGGTCGGGTCGTTGCCGGGGCCGATCTTGATCTTCTCGGCGCGCTCGCGGATCTTCTCCACCAGCACGTCGCCGACCGAGCCGACCGCGACGACGGCGGAGATGGCCATGCAGCGCTCGCCGGCGGAGCCGTAGGCGGCCGACACCGCGGCGTCCGCGGCCGCGTCCAGGTCGGCGTCCGGGAGGACCAGCATGTGGTTCTTGGCGCCGCCCAGGGCCTGCACGCGCTTGCCGTTCGCGGAGGCGGTGGTGTGGATGTAGCGGGCGATCGGGGTCGAGCCGACGAAGGACACCGCCTTGATGTCCGGGTGCTCCAGGAGGCGGTCGACGGCCACCTTGTCACCGTGGACGACGTTGAAGACACCGTCGGGCAGACCGGCCTCGGCGAGCAGCTCGGCGACCTTCATGGCGGCCGACGGGTCCTTCTCCGACGGCTTCAGCACGAAGGTGTTGCCGCACGCGATGGCGATCGGGAACATCCACATCGGCACCATGGCCGGGAAGTTGAACGGCGTGATGCCCGCGACGACGCCCAGCGGCTGCCGGATCGACGCCACGTCGACCTTGGAGGCCACCTCGGTCGACAGCTCGCCCTTCAGCTGCACGGTGATCCCGCACGCCAGGTCGACGATCTCCAGACCGCGCGCCACCTCGCCGAGCGCGTCCGAGTGCACCTTGCCGTGCTCGGCGGTGATCAGCTCGGCGATCGCGTCCCGGTTCGCGTCGAGCAGCGCCCGGAACTTGAAGAGGATCGTGGACCGCTTGGCCAGCGAGGACTGGCCCCAGGTCGCGTAGGCGTCCTTGGCCGCGGCGACGGCGGCGTCCACCTCGTCGACGGTCGCGAAGGCGACCCGTGTGGTCACGGCGCCGGTCGCCGGGTCGGTGACCGGCCCGTACGTACCCGACGCACCCTCGACAGTCTTGCCACCGATCCAGTGGTTGACGGTCTTCGTCATGGCCAAAAACTCCTTCACAGATGGCGGCGTCGGGCGGCGACGTGCCGGTCGTACTCCTCACGTGCCTTGACCGCCGACGATCGGGTCGCGGTCTCGGCCACAGGTACATCCCACCAGGCTTGGGCCGGGGGCGCGCCCGACACTGTGTCTGCCGTTTCGGTCTCCACGTAGACACATGTGGGAGTGTCCGCGGCGCGCGCCTCGGCAAGGGCCGCCCGCAGGTCACGGACGGTCTTCGCGCGCAGCACCCGCATGCCGAGGCTGGCCGCGTTGGCGGCGAGATCGACGGGCAGCGGCGCCCCCGTGTACGTACGGTCCTCGGAGCGGTAGCGGTAGGCGGTGCCGTACCGCTCGGCGCCCACGGACTCGGAGAGGCCGCCGATGGAGGCGTACCCGTGGTTCTGGAGTATGAGGACCTTGATCGCGACGCCCTCCTGCACGGCGGTGACGATCTCGGTCGGCATCATCAGGTAGGTGCCGTCGCCGACCAGCGCCCACACGGGCCGGTCGGGGGCCGCCATCCGGACGCCGATCGCGGCCGGGATCTCGTAGCCCATGCACGAGTAGCCGTACTCGACGTGGTACTGGTCGCGGGACCGGGCCCGCCACAGTTTGTGCAGGTCGCCGGGGAGCGAGCCGGCCGCGTTGATCAGGATGTCGTCCTCGGTGACGAGCTCGTCGAGGACGCCGAGGACCTGCGGCTGGGTGGGCCGGATGTCGATGTCCTCGGCCTCGTACGCCGCGTCGACGCGGTACTCCCAGCGCTCCTTGTCGTCCGTGTACTCGGTGGCGTACGCGGGCTCCACGCGGTGCCCGTGCAGCAGCAGCGCCTCGGTGAGCGCCTCAAGGCCGGCCCGCGCGTCCGCGATCAGCGGGATCCCCGACAGCTTGTGGCCGTCGTACGGCGCGATGTTGAGGTTCAGGAAGCGGACGTTCGAGGCGGTGAAGAGGGTGCCGGAGGCGGTGGTGAAGTCGGTGTAGCGGGTGCCGACGCCGATCACCAGGTCGGCGGTGCGGGCGAGCTCGTTCGCGGTCGCCGTGCCGGTGTGTCCGACTCCGCCGACGTCCTGCGGGTGGTCCCACTTCAGTGATCCCTTGCCCGCCTGTGTGGAGGCGACGGGGATGCGGGTGGTGGCGGCGAGTTCGGCGAGCACGTCCTCGGCGCGGCTGTGGTGGACCCCGCCGCCCGCGACGATCAGCGGGCGCCGGGCCTCGCGGATCGCCGTGACGGCGGCGGCCAGCTCGGAGGCGTCGGCCGCCGGACGGCGCACGGTCCAGATCCGCTCCTGGAAGAACTCCTCCGGCCAGTCGTACGCCTCCGCCTGCACGTCCTGCGGCAGCGCGAGCGTGACGGCGCCGGTCTCGACCGGGTCGGTGAGCACGCGCATGGCCTGCAGGGCGGCGGGGATCAGCGCCTCGGGGCGGGTGACGCGGTCGAAGTACTTCGACACCGGGCGCAGACAGTCGTTGACCGACACATCGCCCGCGTAGGGGACTTCGAGCTGCTGGAGGACCGGGTCGGCGGGGCGGGTCGCGAAGATGTCGCCGGGCAGCAGGAGCACCGGGAGGTGGTTGATCGTCGCGAGCGCGGCGCCGGTGACGAGGTTGGTGGCGCCGGGTCCGATGGAGGTGGTCACGGCGTGCGCCGACAGCCGGTTGGACTGGCGTGCGAAGCCGACCGCCGCGTGCACCATCGACTGCTCGTTACGGCCCTGGTGGTAGGGCATCTCGTCGGCGTACTCGATCAGCGCCTGGCCGAGTCCGGCGACGTTGCCGTGACCGAAAATACCCCAGGTGGCGCCGATCAGCCGCCGCCGCTCGCCGTCCCGCTCCGTGTACTGGGCGGCCAGGAAGCGCACCAGCGCCTGTGCGACCGTCAGCCTCGTCGTTGAGGTCATCGGTATCCCTCTGTGCTCTCTAGATGTCCCGGGTGGAAGCAGATCCGCCACTCCCTCTCCTCGCCCGGTCCGGCCATCACGTTCAGGTAGTACATGGTGTGGCCGGGCTGGGCGATGGACGGGCCGTGCCATCCGTCGGGGACGAGGACGGCATCGCCGGTGCGGACCTCGGCGAGGACGTCGGATCCGCCCTCGCGCGAAGGGAATACGCGCTGATAGCCGAATCCGTTCGGGCCGTCGATCTCGAAGTAGTAGATCTCCTCCAGCTCCGACTCGACACCGGGCCGGTGCTCGTCGTGCTTGTGCGGCGGATACGAGGACCAGTTGCCGCCGGGGGTGATGACCTCGACGGCGATGAGCTGGTCGCACTCGAAGGCGTCGGCGGAGGCGAAATTGCGCACCTGACGTGCGCAGTTGCCACTGCCTCGGTCTTCGACGGGGACCTCCGGCGCGGGGCCGTAGCGGGCGGGGAGTCGGCGCTCGCACTTCGCTCCTGCCAGGGCGAAGCGGCCTCCCGCACCGGAGGCGATCTGGGCCCGGGCGTCACGGGGCACGTACGCGAAGTCGGAGACCCCCGCGAACACGCTTTCCCTGCCCAGGATTTGGAACTCTTCGTCCTCTGTGCGCACCGTACAGGCGCCACTCAGCGGAAGCACGATCCACTCGCTGTCGCCGGTGGTGAAGGTGTGGGTGCCGCCCGGTCCGAGGTCAACCACGCGCAGGCTGCTGTGGGTCCAGCCGGCGTACTTGGGGTCGATGTCGACGGCGTACAGCCCACCGGCGGTGGCGCCCCTGGGCACGTACAGGCCGTCGCTCCGGGGCACGTCCGTCGTCGAGTGCGTCCTGGGGTCCGTCATCGGGTCCTCACAGCAGTCCTACGGCGGTGTCCACCGCGGCGGTCACGTCCCCGTCGGCCGGGTAGAGCAGCGAGCGGCCGACGACCAGGCCCTGCACGGTGGGCAGTTGCAGCGCGCCGCGCCACTTCTCGTACGCGCTCTCCTGGTCCTCCCCGACGTCTCCGCCGAGCAGTACGGCGGGCAGGGTGGAGGTCTCCATGACCCGGGCCATGTCGTCCGGGTTGTCGGTCACGGGAACCTTCAGCCAGGTGTACGCCGAACTGCCGCCCAGGCCACTGGCGATGGCGATGGACTTGATGACGGCCTCGGCGCTCAGGTCGTTGACCAGCCCGCCCCCGGGGGTGCGGCGGCTGAGGAACGGTTCGACGAAGACCGGGAGATGACGCTCCGCCATCTCGTCGATCGCGCGGGCGGTGGCCTCGATGGTGTTGAGCGAGCCCGGATCGTCGTAGTCGATGCGCAGCAGCAGCTTGCCCGCGTCGAAGCCGAGCCGCTCGATGTCCTGCGGACGGTGGCCGGTGAAACGGTCGTCCAGCTCGTACGAGGCGCCCTGGAGGCCGCCGCGGTTCATCGAGCCGAGGACCACCTTGTGGTCGAGGGCGCCCAGGAGCAGCAGGTCGTCGAGGATGTCGGCGGTCGCGAGGACGCCGTCGACACCGGGGCGGGAGAGCGCGAGGCAGAGCCGTTCCAGCAGGTCCGCGCGGTTCGCCATGGCGAACTTGCGGTCGCCGACGGCGAGCGCCCCGCGGGCCGGATGGTCCGCGGCGATGATCATCAGCCGTCCGTTGTCGCCCACGAGGGGGCGGCGGGGCCGGCGCG
>LRTP01001114.1 GCA_001550305.1 Streptomyces diastatochromogenes | reverse complement strand
ACGTCGCCGACCTCGCGGGGGGCTTCCTCCTGCTGCGCCGCCGCGACCGGGCCCGCCGCGACACCGGGGAGTGACGGACAGGGAAGTGACGGGCGGGTGAGTGACGGGCGGGCGGGCGCCCGTCGGTCGCGGCGCGCTCAGGTACGGAGCAGCAGCTGGAACTCGAAGGCGTATCGCGAGGAGCGGTAGATGTGGGTGCCGTACTCGACCGCGCGGCCGGTGTCGTCGTAGGCCGTGCGCTGCATGGTGAGCAGGGCGGCGCCCGCCGGTTCGTCCAGCCGCTCGGCCTCCTCCGGCGTGGCCGAGCGGGCGCCCACGGACTGGCGGGCGCTGTGCAGGGTGATCCCGACGGCACGCATCATGCGGTACAGGCCGGTCGACTCCAGCCGGGCGGTGTCGACGTCCAGCAGCCCTTCCGGGATGTAGTTGCACAGGGCCGCCACGGGCCGGTCGTGGGTGAGGCGCAGCCGCTCCACACGGTGCACCGCGCCGCCCTCCGCGATGCCCAGGGCCGCCGCGACCTCGGCGGACGCGGGCTCGACCGCGTTGTGCAGCACCTGGGTCGTGGGACGCTGTCCGGCGTTCTCCAGGTCGTCGTAGAGGCTGCTGAGTTCCAGCGGGCGTTTGACCTGGCTGTGCACCACCTGGGTGCCCACGCCCCGGCGGCGGACCAGGAAGCCCTTGTCGACCAGGGTCTGGATGCCCTGACGGACGGTGGGGCGGGACAGGCCGAGGCGGCCCGCGAGCTCGACCTCGTTGCCCAGCAGGCTGCCCGGGCTCAGCACACCGCGCTCGATCGCGGCCTCCAGCTGTTGCGCGAGCTGGTAGTAGAGCGGTACGGGGCTGTTGCGGTCCAGCGTGAAGTCCAGGCCCACGGGCATCGCGGCCGCTGCTCGTGGGGTCCGGGCGGTCCGGCGGACGGGAACCCTTGCCATCGCATCGTCCTGACGGTCGGTCCTGAGGGCGGCCGGTGCGGGAGTCGAGGAGATCCGTCCCCGCACCGGCCGCCACTGCGAGTCAGGAGTGGCTGGGGAAGCCGAGGTTGATGCCCGCGTCGGCCGGGTCGGGCCACCGCGTGGTGATCACCTTGCCCTGGGTGTAGAAGGCGATGCCGTCGTTGCCGTAGATATGCAGGTCGCCGAAGAGGGAGTCCTTCCAGCCGCCGAAGGAGTGGTAGCCGACCGGCACCGGGATCGGCACGTTGATGCCGACCATGCCCGCCTGGACCTCCAGCTGGAAGCGGCGGGCGGCGCCGCCGTCCCGGGTGAAGATCGCGGTGCCGTTGCCCCAGCGGGAGGCGTTGATGAGCTTGATGGCGTCGTCGTAGGTGTCGGCGCGCACCACGCACAGCACCGGGCCGAAGATCTCGTCCTTGTACGCGTCCGCCGTCACCGGGACCTTGTCGAGCAGCGAGACACCGAGGAAGAAGCCGTCCGCGCACTCGGGGTGTCCGTCGACGGAGTAGCCGGTGCCGTCGACGACGACCTCGGCGCCCTGGGCCGCCGCGCCTGCGACGTACGACGCCACCTTGTCGCGGTGCTCGCGCGTGATCAGCGGGCCCATCTCGGAGGCGGGGTCGTCGCCGGGGCCGATGCGCAGGTTCTTCGCCCGCTCGGCGATCTTGCCGACCAGCTCGTCGCCGGTGTCGCCGACCGCGACCACGACCGAGACCGCCATGCAGCGCTCGCCGGCCGAGCCGTAGGCGGCGTTGATCGCCTGGTCGGCGGCGAAGTCCAGGTCGGCGTCGGGCAGGACGAGCATGTGGTTCTTGGCACCGCCCAGCGCCTGTACGCGCTTGTCGTGCTCGACGCCCTTGAGCTGGATGTACTTGGCGATGGGCGTGGAGCCGACGAAGGAGACCGCGACGACGTCCGGGTGCTCCAGGAGACGGTCCACCGCGACCTTGTCGCCCTGCACGATGTTCAGCACACCGTCCGGCAGCCCTGCCTCGGAGGCCAGCTCGGCGAGCCGGAAGGAGGCCGACGGGTCCTTCTCGCTCGGCTTGAGCACGAAGGCGTTGCCGCAGGCGATGGCGAGCGGGAACATCCACATCGGCACCATGGCCGGGAAGTTGAACGGCGTGATGCCGGCGACGACACCCAGCGGCTGGCGGATCGAGGCGACGTCGACGCGGGTCGAGACCTGGGTGGACAGCTCGCCCTTGAGCTTCTCCGCGATGCCGCAGGCCAGCTCGACGATCTCCATGCCGCGGGCGACCTCGCCGAGCGCGTCCGAGTGCACCTTGCCATGCTCGGCGGTGATCAGCTCGGCGATCTCGTCACGGTGCGCGTCGAGCAGTTCGCGGTACTTGAAGAGGATCGCCGTGCGCTTGGCGAGCGAGGCGCTGCCCCAGCTCTCGTACGCCGCCTTGGCGTTGGCGACGGCGGCGTCCACCTCGTCGACCGAGGCGAAGCCGACCTGCTTCTCCTGGGCGCCGGTGGCCGGGTTGTAGACCGGGCCGAAGCGTCCGGAGGCGGACTCGACGGGCTTGCCGCCGATCCAGTGGGTGATGGTCTTCATGGTGCGGGGGCCTTTCGGTGGCGGGGCAGGCGAAGAGGTCGGGATCAGAGGTGGCGGCGGCGGTCGGCGACGTGGCCGTCGTACCGTTCACGGGCACTCGACGCGGCGTCGCGGGAGGCGACTTCGGCGACGGGTACGTCCCACCAGGCCTCGGCGGGTGGAGCGGTGGGCGTCGGGTCGGTCTCGACGTACACGCAGGTCGGCCGGTCCGACGCGCGTGCCGCGGCCAGGGCGTCGCGCAGTTCCCGTACGGTCTTGGCGCGGATGACGTCCATGCCGAGGCTCGCGGCGTTGGCGGCGAGGTCCACCGGGAGCGGGGCTCCGGAGAACGTGCCGTCGGCGGCGCGGTAGCGGTAGGCGGTGCCGAAGCGTTCGCCTCCGACCTCCTCGGAGAGGCCGCCGATGGAGGCGTAGCCGTGGTTCTGGATCAGGACCAGGTTGACGGGCAGGCCCTCCTGGACGGCGGTGACGATCTCGGTGGGCATCATCAGATAGGTGCCGTCGCCGACCAGCGACCAGACGGGTGTGCCGGGGGCCGCCTGCTGGACGCCGATGCCGGCCGGGATCTCGTAGCCCATGCAGGAGTAGCCGTACTCCAGGTGGTACTGGCGCGGGCCGCGCGCCCGCCACAGCTTGTGCAGGTCACCGGGGAGCGAGCCGGCCGCGTTGATGACCACGTCGACGTCGCCGACGACGGCGTCCAGGGCGCCGAGGACCTGTGTCTGGGTGGGCACGGCGGAGTCCTCCGCCCGGTAGGCGGCCTGGACGACCTCCTCCCAACGCTCCTTGCCCGCGCGGTACTCGGCCTCGTACGCCGCGTCGACCCGGTGGCCGGACAGCCCCTCCGTCAGTGCCTCGAGCCCCGTCCGCGCGTCCGCGACCAGCGGCCGGGCGGCGAGCTTGTGGGCGTCGAAGGCGGTGATGTTGAGGTTGACGAACCGCACGCCCGGCTGCTGGAACAGCGTGTTCGAGGCGGTGGTGAAGTCGGTGTAGCGGGTGCCGACCCCGATGATCAGGTCGGCGGTGCGGGCGATGTCGTCGCTGACCGCGGTGCCGGTGTGGCCGATGCCGCCGAGGTCGGCGGGGTGGTCGTGACGCAGGGAGCCCTTGCCCGCCTGGGTGGAGGCGACCGGGATGCCGGTGGCGTCGACCAGGGCCTTGAGCGCTGCCTCGGCCTCGCTGTGGTGCACTCCCCCGCCGGCGACGATCAGAGGGCGCCCGGCGGCGCGGATCGCCCGTACGGCTTCGGCGAGTTCACATGGATCGGCGACGGGACGGCGTACGTGCCAGACGCGCTCGGCGAAGAACTCCTCCGGCCAGTCGTACGCCTCCGCCTGCACGTCCTGCGGCAGGGCGAGGGTGACGGCACCGGTGTCGGCCGGGTCGGCCAGCACCCGCATCGCGTTCAGCGCGGCCGGGATCAGCGTCTCCGGGCGGGTGATCCGGTCGAAGTAGCGGGAGACGGGGCGCAGTGTGTCGTTGACGGAGACATCGGCCTCGACGGGGTGTTCCAGCTGCTGGAGCAGCGGGTCGGCGGAGCGCGTCGCGAAGTAGTCGCCGGGCAGCAGCAGTACCGGCAGGCGGTTGATCGTCGCGAGGGCGGCGCCGGTGACGAGGTTGGTGGCGCCGGGACCGATGGACGTGGTCACGGCCTGCGCGGAGAGGCGGTTGAGCTGGCGGGCGTAGCCGACCGCCGCGTGCACCATGGACTGCTCGTTGCGGCCCTGGTGGAAGGGCATGGTGTCCTCGCCGGCCTCCAGGAGTGCCTGGCCGATGCCCGCCACATTGCCGTGGCCGAAGATGCCCCAGGTGCCGGCGATCAGCCGGTGGCGTACTCCGTCGCGCTCGCTGTACTGCGCGGACAGGAAGCGCACCAGCGCCTGGGCTGTCGTCAGGCGACGGGTGGTGGTGCTCATCAGGACCTCTCGGGGGCGGTGTAGAGGGGCAGGCGGGGGTCGACCGGCCGCTCCGGCCAGGTGTCACGGATCCAGGCGTGGTCGGGGTGGTCGCAGATCAGCCAGGCGCGGTCGGTGCCGGGGCCCGCCATGACGTTGAGGTAGTACATGTCGTGGCCGGGCACGGCCATGGACGGCCCGTGCCAGCCGTCGGGGATGAGGACGACGTCGCCGTCGCGCACCTCGGCCAGCACATCGGTGTGGGCGCCGTTGCCCGAGGGCGAGACGCGCTGGTAGCCGAGGCCGGGTGTGCCCTCGTGGGGGGCGAACTCGAAGTAGTAGATCTCCTCGAGTTCGGACTCCTCGCCGGGCCGGTGCTCGTCGTGCTTGTGCGGCGGGAAGGAGGACCAGTTGCCACCTGGGGTGATCACCTCGACGGCGATCAGCTTGTCGCACTCGAAGACCCCTGCGGCGCCGAAGTTGTTGACCTGGCGGGAGCAGGAGCCGGTGCCGCGCAGTTCGACGGGGACGGCGGAGGCGGGCCCGTAGCGGGCGGGCAGCCGGCGGGTGCAGCGGGCGCCGGTGAGCGCGAACCGGCCGCCGTCGCGCGAGGCGATCGAGACCTGGGCGTCGCGGGGCACGTACGCGAAGTCGCTCACCCCGCTGAAGACGCTCTCGCGCCCGGCGAGCCGGAACGTGTCGCCGCCGACCGCGACGGTGCAGCCACCCGAGAGCGGGAGCACGATCCACTCGCTGTCGCCGGTGTCGAAGGCGTGCCAGCCGCCGGCGGGCAGTTCGAGCACCCGCAGGCTGGAGTGGCCCCAGCCGGCCGACTCGGGAGTGACGTCCACCGCGTAGACGTCGGCGGCGGCCTTGCCCGCGGGCAGATGGTGCGTGGTGGTCATCGGGAGGGGCTCCTCTACGGGAATCAGGGCGGGCCTTCGGGAGGCGGCGAGTCGGCGCGGGCGGGTGGGAGTCAGAGCAGGCCGACCGCGGTGTCCACCGCGGTCTCCACGCTGCCCTCGGCGGGGTAGAGCAGCGAGCGGCCCACGACCATGCCCTGGACGGTGGGCAGCCGCAGGGCCTTGCGCCATCTCTCGTACGCGCCCTCCTGGTCGCCGCCGACCTCGCCGCCGAGCAGCACGGCGGGCAGGGTGGAGGCCTCCAGCACCCCGGCCATGTCGTCGGGGTCGTCGGTGACCGGGAGCTTGAGCCAGGTGTAGGCCGAGGTGCCACCGAGGCCGGAGGCGATGGCGATGGACCGGGTGACGGCCTCGGCGCTCAGGTCGTTGCGGACCTTGCCGTCCACCCGGCGGGATATGAACGGCTCTACGAACAGCGGCAGTCGGCGGGCGGCCATGTCGTCGATGGCGCGCGCGGTGGTCTGCAGGGTCTCCAGGGAGCCCGGGTCGTCGTAGTCGATGCGCACCAGCAGCTTTCCGGCGTCGAAGCGCAGCCGCTCGATGTCCTCGGCGCGGTGGCCGGTGAAGCGGTCGTCCATCTCGAAGGACGCGCCGGACAGGCCGCCGCGGTTCATGGAGCCCATCACGACCTTGTTCTCCAGAACGCCCAGGAGCAGCAGGTCTTCCAGGATGTCGGCGGTGGCGAGCACCCCGTCCACCCCGGGCCGGGCCAGCGCGACGCAGAGTCGTTCGAGGAGGTCGGCGCGGTTGGCCATGGCCAGGCGGTGCTCGCCGACGCCGAGCGCGCCGCGCGCGGGGTGGTCCGCGGCCACGATCATCAGGCGGCCGCTGTCGCCGATCAGCGGGCGGCGG